>NZ_CP059560.1:5052500-5407396 GCF_017894385.1 Aromatoleum petrolei | reverse complement strand
CGGGTGGGCCTTGGCGCCGAAGGCGGCCACCAGCCGGCGCGCGAGGGCCTCGCTGACGGCAGAGCAGGCGATCGGGTAGCGCAGCACATCGTCGAAGCTGGCGTGCGGCAGGGCCAGCAGCGGATGCTCGCGGCGGCACAGGAAGTCGCCGGGGAGCGTCGCGAGCGGCTCGATGTCGAGATCGCCCGGATTGGCGATGTCGGTCGCATCGACGACGACGAGGTCGAGCTTTTCCGCACGCAGCTCCTCGATCAATTGCCGCGTGCGCCCCATGACGACGTTCACGCGCAGCTGCGGGCGCTCGTGGGCCAGCGCGACGAGACAGGGGCGCAGCAGCATCGAGGCCGGGGTCGGGCTCACGCCGAGCGAGACCTCGCCGAACTCCCCGCTGCGTACCAGCGAGAGCTCGCGCTGCAACTGCTTCTCCTCGAACAGCAGCCTGCGTGCACGCTCGGCCAGCGAGCGGCCGACGGCGTTGAGCTGGGTCCGGTGTCCGACGCGGTCGAACAACGGTGCGCCGAGCTCCTGTTCCAGCGCCTGAATGCTGCGGCTCAGTGCCGACTGGCTGAGGTGCACGACCTCGGCCGCGCGATGAAAGGTGCCGTGCTCGCACAGCGCGATGAAGTGCCTGAGCTTGCGTGTATCCATGCGTCCTCCCGCCAATTCGATGCAGATGATGCATCAAGATAATGAAAATTATGCGCTTGAGTAATCACTTGTCCGTTTCCAGAATCCACTCGCACACCAACACCAAGGCCCAAAGAGGCGGGAGACGAGAATGGACGAGAAGACGATGCGCGAGGACGCCCGCCGGGCGCCGGGGACGACGCAGGGCCTGGGGCGGCGGGAGTTCCTGCGCCGCGCGGGCCTGTTGTCGATGGCGGCGGTGGTGCCGGGCACGTTCGCCGGGGCAGGCAAGGCGCTCGCGGCCGCGGGCAGGCCCGCGGCGTCCGAGATCGTCATGGCCGATGCACTCGAGCTGTCGGACTGGATCAAGGCGCGCAAGGTGTCCTGCCGCGAGGTCATGGTCGCCTACCTCGACCACGTCGAGCGCATCAACCCGATCGTCAATGCGATCGTCTCGCTGCAGGATAGGGGCCGTCTGCTCAAGGAGGCCGACGAGCGCGACGCGCAGCTCGCGCGCGGGCAGTACCTCGGCTGGATGCACGGCATGCCGCAGGCGCCGAAGGACCTCACCGCCACGGCCGGCATCCCGACCACCCAGGGCTCGCCGATCTTCAAGGACTACGTGCCTAAGCAGGATTCGGTGATCGTCGAGCGGGTGCGCCGCAACGGCGCCATCCTGATCGGCAAGACGAACACGCCGGAATTCGGCCTCGGCTCGGTCTGCTACAACCCGGTCTTCGGCACCACGCTGAATGCCTACGACCAGACCCGGAATGCCGGCGGCAGCAGCGGCGGCGCGGCGGTGGCGCTCGCGACGCGGATGTTGCCGGTGGCCGACGGCAGCGACATGATGGGCTCGCTGCGCAATCCGGCGGCGTACAACAACGTGTTCGGCTTCCGGCCGTCGCAGGGACGGGTGCCGTTTGGCCCCGCAGGCGAAGTGTATTTCCAGCAGATGGGCTACGAGGGGCCGATGGGCCGCACGGTGCGCGATGTCGCGCGCCTGCTGTCGGTGCAGGCGGGCCACGATGCGCGCCTGCCGATGTCGATCGACCAGGACCCCGCTGCCTTCGCGGCGCCCTTGCAGCGGGATTTCCGCGGCTCGCGCATCGGCTGGATGGGCGACTACGGCGGCTACCTGCCGATGGAGCCGGGCGTGCTCGCGCTGTGCCGCGAGGCGCTCAAGGGCTTCGAGGCGATCGGCTGCCGCATCGACGAGGTCGTGCCCGACTACCCGATGGAGCAACTGTGGCAGACCTGGCTTACGCTGCGCCACTTCTCGATCGCCGGGCTGGGCGGCGGCCTGTATGCGGACCCCGCCAAGCGTGCGCAGATGAAGCCCGAGGCGGTGTGGGAGATCGAAGGCGGGCTGCAGCTCACCGGCGCGGACGTGTGGAAAGCCAGCGTCCAGCGCAGCAAGTGGTACGAGTCGCTGCGCAAGCTCTTCGAAACCTACGATTACCTCGTGCTGCCGAGCGCCCAGGTCTTCCCCTTCGATTCCGGCCTGCACTGGCCGACCGAAGTCGCCGGCAGGCGCATGGACACTTACCACCGCTGGATGGAGATCGTGGTTGGCGGCACGCTCGCCGGCCTGCCCATCCTCAACGTCCCCGCCGGATTCAATGCGCAGGGCCTGCCCATGGGCCTGCAGGTCATCGGCAAGGCGCAGGCCGACCTGGCCGTGCTGCAGATCGGCCACGCCTACGAACAGGCGACGAACTGGGTCCGCACGCGCAAACCCGCGCTCCTCTGATCCCCCTTACTCCGACGTGCTTCGACCGGCCGGCGCGGACTTCCCGCCGCTGCCGGCGGTGGCGCACGGCCCAGATTTCACCCACGCAGTTTCGATAACAACACCACAGGAAGAGGAGACAGCAATGCGACACGGACTTGCGCAGGGCGCGACACGCGCCGCAATCGGCCTGCTGCTGGGCGCCGCGACCTCGGCGGCCCAGGCGAGCGAGGCGGGTGAGGAGGTGGCCGAACTGAAGGCCCTGATCCGCGGCCTGCAGGCCCAGATCGACGAACTCAGGCAGGGCAGGGCCGCGGCCCCGGCTGCGGCACCCGCGGCGGTGCCCGACAAGAAATACGTGGAGGTCGGCGACCTGCCCGGATCGTTCAAGATGCCCGGCACCGACACCTCGATCAAGGTGTACGGGCACGCCCGCTTCGATGCCACCTACGACTTCAAGGGCCGGCTGTCCAACATCAATACCGTCGGCTGGGCGAACAGCCTCTTCGTGCAGCCGCTGGACCACACGGCCGCCGGCGGGCGCCCCGGCCAGACCTACGTGACCGCGCGCGGCTCGCGCTTCGGCCTGTTGGCCTCGACGCCCACGGGCACCGAGGCGGGACCGTTGCTCGCGAAGCTCGAGGCCGATTTCGACGGCCGCAACGACCTCGGCGGCGAAACGCAGACGGCGGTGCGCCTGCGCGAGGCGTACATGAAGGTCGGCGGGCTCCTGGTCGGCCAGAGCTGGAGCACTTTCGTGGACCTGCGCGCGGTTCCCGAACTCGTCGAGTGGAACAGCACTGGCATCGTGCCGACGATCCGCCAGGCGATGCTGCGCTACACGAAGCCGCTGGACGAGCGCTCGCGCGTCGAACTCGCGGTCGAGAATTCGATCGGCAACAGCTGGGCGCGCACGCCGAATGCGGACTTCGACACCTCCTACGACCTCGTCGCACGCTTCGACCGCGACACCGACTGGGGCCATTTCTCGCTGCGCGGCGTGACGATGGAGTACGAGAACGACCGCCACTCGAAGCGCGGCTACGGCTTGGCGGCAAGCGCGCGCGTCAATCTCGGCGCGCGCGACAGCATCGTGATGCTGGCCGCCGGCGGCGACGGCATCGGCCGTTACATGTACAACGGCCTCGTGCAGCAGGCGGCCGAGACGCCGGATGGCCTGCGCCTGTGGAAAGCCTGGGGGGCGCATCTCGGCTACACGCACAAGTGGACCGACACGCTGCGCAGCACCGCCGCCGTGGCGTACACTCGTTTCCAGCGCGACGACGCCGCGAACGCCGCCCAACTCGCGGCCGTCGGCGGAGCGAACTCCGACTTCGCACCGAACCGCGCCTTGCGCCAGCTCTTCCTCAATACGCTGTGGAATCCCTACCGTAACGTGGACGTCGGCCTCGACTACACCGTCGGCCAGCGGGAAACCTTCCAGGACGACGAGGGCACGATCAGCCGGCTGAGCGCGATGGTGCGCTACCGCTTCGAATAGCTGCCGCCTGCCCCGTTCCCCGGCACGATCCGGCAAATGCATCGCCGGCGTGTCGAACGTGCCCTGACCTGAAGCATAATCAGCCGCAACATCGGCGGCGCATGTCGCGCTCGCCGCGCAGGACCCAGTCAGAGCAGGGTCCGGCGGGAACGGAGCGGGGCATGACGGACGGCACGACAACGGAAAACGAGCCTTTGGCGCAATCGTCGGCACGCTTCGTCGACGGCTATCTCGCGTACCTGCTCGCGCAGGCGAGCAGCCGCATCTCGCGCGAGTTCCATCGCGAGGTGGAGGCCGCCGGCCTGTCAGTGACCGAATGGCGCGTGCTCGCGAGTCTGTTCGGCAGCGAGGGCGAGAGCATCGGCACGCTCGCGCAGCTCGCGCTGACGAAACAGCCGACGCTGAGCAAGGTCGTGCAGCGGATGGAGGCCGACGGGCTCGTCGAGCGCACCGGCGTGCGCCACGATCGCCGTCAGACGCTCGTGCGCCTCACGCGCAAGGGGCGGGGGCTTGGGGACTCGCTGTGCGCGCGCGCCTTGCGCCACCAGCAGGCCGTGCTGGAACCGTTCGGCCACGACAATGCGGCGCTGCTGATCGGCATGCTGAAGGATCTGATCGCGCTGCACCCGCCGGCAGCGCCGCTCGCCGACGGCGAGTAAGGCCGGCGGTGGGTAGCGCCCGCGGGCCCTCCGGCCCGCCGGGCGCGGCTCAGTGCACGTTGCCGAAGAGTTCGCGCAGCTTCGCGACGTTCTGCGAGCTCGCCTGTTCGATGCCCTTCCAGCCCGCGTCGTAGGCGCGGGCGCGGAACTGCCGGACCTCGGCCTCGGGAATCGCGATGGTCTCGATCTTCGCGCCGGCCTGACGCGCCTTCTCGGCCTCGGCCGCCTTCAGGTCCTTGACGTTCTCCGCCTCGACCCACGCGATCTGCTTCTCGAGGAACGCGCGCTGCGCGTCGTCGAGCTTCTTCCAGGTGTTCTGATTCATGTAGAGGCCGACCTCGACGTTGTAGAAGCCCGGTTCGACGCGGTACTTCGTCTTCTCCTGCCAGCCGAGGTCGAAGATGCCTACCGAGGGCCAGCCGTACCCCTCGACGACGCCGCGCTCGAGTGCGGTGAACACTTCGCCCGGCGGCACCTGCAGCGGCGTCGCACCGAGCGCCTGGAAGAACGCGCGATAGACCGGCACGCTCCTGAGCTTCATGCCCGAGAAATTGCCGGCGTCGACCTTCTTGTTCGTGTAGATGTGGTACTGCAGCCCGTCGGAGACGCGCGCGAGCCACACCATGTTGGCCTTGTCGCGGTGGATGCGGTCGAGCAGCGCGTAGCCGCCGTTGGCGCGCAGCTCCGCCATCGATTTTTCGGCGAAGGAGCCGGCGAGCGCCTCCGGGACGAGGTTCGCATGGAACACGCCGGTGGTATTCGCCAGGTCGACGACACCGGTGCGCACCGCGTTGCCGACTTCGAGCGGCGGGATTGCCTCGGGGCCGCCGACGACCTGGATCTTCATGATGCCCTTGCCTTCGGCATTGACCTTGTCGACGAAGGTCCGGAAGCGCTGGTTGAAGAAGGTGTCATGGCCGAACGCGCTGACGGCCTTCAGCGTGATCTCGGCAGCGCTCGCACCGCTGGCGAGCAACGCGATCAATGCGGCAAAGGCGAGCTTGCGGGCAGGGGTCTTCATCTCCTCGTTCTCCTTGTGTGTGTAATGCGGGTAGTACATGGGGAAGGCGGACTACTGCATCAGCCGTGGCAGCCCGACGGCCAGCCAGGGCAGTGCGACGATGAGGGCGAGCACGCCGATCTCGATCAGCACGAAAGGCGTCGCGGCGGCGTAGATCTGGCGCAGCTGGATCGGCGGCGGCGCCACCGACTGCATCACCATCAGCAGCAGGCCGAAGGGGGGCGTCAGCAGGCCGAGTTCCATCGCAACCAGCATCATGACGCCCAGCCATACCGGGTCGATGCCGGCGGCGTTGGCGAGCGGCATGAAGAACGGCAGCGTGATCATCATCATGCTGATCTGGTCGATGACGCAGCCGAGCACCAGCAGGATCGCCAACATGCCGAGGACGAGCATCAAGGGCGAGAGTTCGAGAGAGCGGATCAGGCCCAGCGCGCCGCTCGTTGCGCCCGAGAAGCTCAGGATCTGCGCGAAGGTCGTCGAGGCGACGAGCACGAACAGGATCACGACCGACACGCGCGCGGTCTCGACGAGCGATTTCCTGAGGGCGGCAAACGTCAGCGCGCGGTAGCACACGGTCGCGAGCACCGAGGCGACGGCGCCGATCGCGGCCGACTCGGTCGGCGACGCCCAGCCGGCGAGCATGCTGCCGACCACCGCGGCGAAGATCGAGAACAGCGGCACGACGTCGCGCACGAACGGCTTCCAGCGCGTCCAGGCGTCGGGGGCGCGCGGCGTTTCGTCGAGCGGCGCGAGGCCCGGATCGATGCGGCAGCGGATCATCACGTAGGCGAGGAAGCAGACCGCCATCACGAGGCCGGGTAGGATGCCGCCGACCAGCAACTGGGCAATCGAGATGCCCGCGAGGCTGCCGAGCATGACCGCGAGCGCCGATGGCGGGATCAGCATCGCGATGCCGCCGACCGCCATGATCGGCCCCATCGCGAGCGTCGGGTGATAGCCGCGCTTCAACATCTCGGGCAGCATCACGCCGCCCATCATCGCGGTGTTCGCGATCGTCGAGCCCGACAGCGCGGCGAAGGTCGTGCCGCCGAGGACCGAGACCACCGAGAGCCTCCCCGGCAGCCGCGCGATCAGCCGCTCGATCGCCTCGATCGCGCGGAATGCGAGCCCGGTGTGGAACAGCACCTCGCCCATCAGCACGAACAGCGGGATCGGCGTGAGCGAAAAGCTCGTCACCGCGCCGACCGAATTCCTCACGAGCTGCGCGAGGCCGGCTTCGCCGCCGAGGAACACCCAGGCCCCGACGAGGTTCACGCCGAGGAACGTGAACGCGACCGGCAGTCCGACCCCCATCAGCCCGAACATCAGGCCGAGCATCAGTGCAAGCGCCCAGTACCATTCCATCTCAGTGCGCCTCCCGCGTCAGCAGATTGATGAAGCGGCGCGCGAACTCGACCGCGAGCAGCGCGCACGAGAACACCATCGGCAGGTTCAGCCACCATTCCGGGAACACCAGCACCTTGAACACGAGACTGCCCTGGGCAGCCGTGTCATGTGCCACCGCGACGGTCTGCCACGCGAGGACCGCGCAGATCACGCAGCAGGCGAGGTCGGTCGCGAGCTCCAGACGGCGCTGCATCGGCGCCGACAGCGCGCGCAGCACGACGTCGACGCGGATGTGGTCGTTCAGGTACAGCAGCCATGGCGCCGCGACAAAGGTCGCGACCATCAGGATGTATTCGGTCGCCTCGACGGCCCATGCGATCGACCCGAGGCCGACGTTGCGCATCACGACGTCGGCGCACACGAGCAGCGCCATGCCGCCGAAGAGCAGCGCCGCGAGCATGCCGCAGGCGTTCATCAACTGGTGGTAGAACCGTCCGGGGCGGGATCGGATCGTGATCCCGGTTCCGATTGCCGCTTGCTGTATGGCCATGCCGAACTCCCGCGAGTAGAGTGGAGCGAAGATATATCAGGCTTAAAATATTCAGTCACGAAGTTTTATTTCTGCAGTGCAGCAGCCGTCACCGCTAGGCGTCGGGGGATAGTGCGTCTTCGCGGCGCACCGCACCTCCCCCACATGGGGGGGTCAAAGCGTCGGCAGATGTGGGGTAATACACCCAACGCAGCGCAGTTCGCAGCCCCGACGATCCGAAGCCTTCGGGTGCGCACTGCGTCAGCGTTTGACTAAGTGCTTTAAGTATGAAATATTCGCAACTAAAATAGAGCGACACGACGCCCAGGGGTGAAGCCGGGCGCCCAGATGGAGGAGACCTGAGATGCGTATCGTCTGTATCGGTGGCGGGCCCGCGGGGCTGTATTTCGCGATCCTGATGAAGAAGCTGAACCCGGCGCACGAGATCCGCGTGATCGAGCGGAACCGCCCCTACGACACCTTCGGCTGGGGCGTCGTGTTCTCGGACGCGACGATGGACAACATGCGCGAGTGGGACCCGGAGACGGCCGACGCGATCCAGGTCGCGTTCAACCACTGGGACGACATCGAGCTCCATTTCAAGGGGCGCACGATCCGCAGCGGCGGGCACGGCTTCGTCGGCATCGGCCGCAAGATGATGCTCAACATCCTGCAGGCGCGCTGCGAGGAACTGGGCGTCGAGCTCGTGTTCGATCGCGAGGTCGAGTCGGACGCCGAGTTTCCCGACGCCGATCTCGTCATCGCCTCCGACGGCATCAACTCACGCGTCCGCAACAAATACGCGGAGGTGTTCAAGCCCGACATCGTCACGCGGCCCAACCGCTACATCTGGCTCGGCACGACCAAGCTCTTCGACGCCTTCACGTTCTTCTTCGAGAAGACCGAGCATGGCTGGTTCCAGGCCCACATCTACAAGTTCGACGACAACACGACGACCTTCATCGTCGAATGCCCCGAGCACGTGTGGAAGGCGCACGGCCTCGACACCGCCGACCAGGAGCAGTCGATCGCGTTCTGCGAACAGCTCTTCGGCAAGCACCTCGATGGCCACCGCCTGATGACCAACTCGCGCCACCTGCGCGGCTCGGCGTGGCTCAACTTCCAGCGCGTGAAGTGCGAGCAGTGGCACCACTACAACGGCAAGAGCCACGTCGTGCTGATGGGCGATGCCGTGCACACCGCGCATTTCGCGATCGGCTCGGGCACCAAGCTCGCGCTCGAAGATGCGATCGAGCTCACGCGGCTCTTCCGCGACGAGGGCGATACGCGCGAACACATCCCCGCGGTGCTGGAGCGCTATCAGGCGGCCCGCAACATCGACGTGCTGCGGCTGCAGAACGCCGCGTGGAACGCGATGGAATGGTTCGAGGTGTGCGGCGCACGCTACTGCGATACCTTGGAGCCTGAGCAGTTCATGTACTCGATGCTGACGCGCTCGCAGCGCATTTCGCACGAGAACCTGCGGCTGCGCGACGCGGGCTGGCTCGAAGGCTACGAACGCTGGCTCGCGCGCAAGGCCGGGCTGGAGGTACGCGACGACGAGACCCCGCCGCCGCCGATGTTCACCCCGTTCAAGCTGCGGGGCCTGACGCTCGCGAACCGCATCGTGATGTCACCGATGGCGATGTACTCGGCCGAGGACGGCGCCGCCAACGACTTCCACCTCGTGCATTTCGGCTCGCGTGCCTTGGGCGGCGCGGGGCTCCTGTATACCGAGATGACCTGCGTGTCGCCCGATGCGCGCATCACGCCGGGATGCGCGGGCATGTACAAGCCCGAGCATGTGAATGCGTGGAAGCGCATCGTCGATTTCGTGCATGGCAATTCGGATGCGAAGATCGGTATGCAGCTCGGCCATGCCGGCCGCAAGGGCGCGACGAAGCTCGCCTGGGAAGGCATCGACGAACCGCTCGACACCGGTGCATGGGAACTGATCTCCGCCTCGCCGCTGCCCTACCTGCCGCACTCGCAGGTGCCGCGTGCGATGACGCGCGACGACATGGAGCGCGTGCGCAACGACTTCGTGCGCGCCACGCGCATGGCGGCCGAGGCCGGCTTCGACATCCTGGAGCTGCACTGCGCGCACGGCTATCTGCTGTCGAGCTTCCTGTCGCCGCTGACCAACCGCCGCACGGACGAGTTCGGCGGTGACCTCGAGAACCGTGCGCGCTTCCCGCTCGAAGTGTTCAAGGCAATGCGTGCGATGTGGCCGACGAACCGCCCGATGTCGGTGCGCCTGTCGTGCCACGACTGGTTCCCGGGGGGCAACACCGCTGACGACGCCGTCGCGATCGCGCGTCTTTTCAAGGAGGCCGGCGCCGACATCATCGACTGCTCGTCTGGCCAGGTGTGGAAGGGCGACCAGCCGGTGTACGGCCGCATGTACCAGACGCCGTTCGCCGACCGCATTCGCAACGAGGTCGGCATCCCGACGCTCGCGGTTGGTGCGATCTCCGAGGCCGACCACGCGAACAGCATCATCGCTGCGGGCCGCGCGGACCTGTGCGCCATCGCGCGACCGCACCTTGCGGACCCGGCGTGGACGCTGCACGAAGCGGCGAAGATCGGCTTCGGCGACGTCGCGTGGCCGAAGCAGTACCGCTCCGCCCGCGGCCAATACGAGACCAACCTGCAGCGCGCCGCCGCGGCGGCCTCGATAGCCAAATAGCCTGGAACCCAGACCCGCAAGCGAGCACGGGAACATCACGATGACAATCACCCCCGATCCCAAGAGAGAAAACGCCGCCGCGCCGCTCGCCGGCCGGCATGCGCTGGTGACCGGTGCCGGCAGCGGCATCGGCCGCGCCTGCGCGCTGGAACTCGCGCGCCTCGGCGCGACGCTGACGCTCGTCGGCCGGCGCGGGCCGGCGCTCGAGGCGACTTGCGCGGAACTCGACGGCGAAGGCCATGGCCTCGCCGTCGCCGACATCACGGACTTCGCCGCCGTGCGCGCGGCGTTCGATGCCGCCGCGGCGGCGCGCGGGCCGATCGCGATCCTGGTGAATAACGCCGGCGCGGCGAAAAGCGCGCCCTTCGGCCGCACCGATCCCGAGCTGTGGAGCGAGATGCTCGCCGTGAATCTCACAGGCACCTACCACTGCACGCACGCGGTGCTGGCCGGCATGCAGGCCGGGGGCTGGGGGCGCATCGTCAACGTCGCGAGCACCGCGGGGCTCGTCGGCTACGCCTACGTCGCCGCGTACTGCGCGGCCAAGCACGGCGTCGTCGGCCTCACGCGCGCGCTTGCGCTGGAGGTCGCGAAGCAGGGGATCACGGTCAACGCGGTGTGCCCCGGCTATACCGACACCCCGCTGATCGAAGGCGCCGTCGACAACATCGTTGCCAAGACCGGTCGCAGCACCGACGACGCGAAGGCAGCGCTCGCGGCGCGCAACCCGCAGGGCCGGCTGGTGCAGCCCGAGGACGTCGCGGCGACCGTCGGCTGGCTGTGTCTGCCGTCGAGCGACGCGATCCACGGGCAATCGATCGCAGTCGCCGGCGGCGAAGTGATGTGCGGCTGAGGCCGCGCCGACACCTACAAGAACTTTCCGCGCGTCCCGACCGTCGCGCGAGTCACCCAAGGAGAACGAGATGGCCGAACTGTCGATGCAGGACCACAAGCACCCCTTCAAGGACTATACGGCGCGCCATTTCCGCTGGGAGTGCTCCGACGACGGACGCGTCGCGACGATCACGCTGAACCGCCCGGAGAAGAAGAACCCGCTCACCTTCGACTCGTACGCCGAGCTGCGCGACCTGTTCCGCGGCCTCGCGTATGCGAGCGACGTGCGCACGGTGGTGATCCAGGGGGCCGGCGGCAACTTCTGCTCCGGCGGCGACGTGTTCGAGATCATCGAGCCGCTGACGAAGATGACGATGCCCGAGCTGCTGGCCTTCACGCGCATGACCGGCGATCTCGTCAAGGCGATGCGCCGCGCCCCGCAGCCGATCATCGCGGCGATCGACGGCATCTGCGCCGGCGCCGGGGCCATGGTCGCCCTTGCGGCGGATTTCCGCCTCGGCACCGCGGAGGCGAAGACCGCGTATCTCTTCACGCGCGTCGGGCTCGCCGGCGCCGACATGGGCGCCTGCGGGTTGCTGCCGCGCGTCGTCGGCCAGGGCAAGGCGACCGACCTGCTGATGACCGGGCGCGCGATGGGCGCCGACGAGGCGCTCGCCTGCGGCTTCTTCAGCGCGGTGCATGCGCCCGCCGAACTGCTCGGCAAGGCTCAGGCCCTCGCGAAAACCCTCGCCGACGGGCCGTGGTTCGCGCACACGATGACCAAGACCATGCTGAACCAGGAATGGGCGATGGGCATCGAGGAGATGATCGAGTCCGAGGCCCAGGCCCAGGCGATCTGCATGGTGACCGGCGACTTCGGGCGCGCGTTCCAGGCGTTCGCTGCGAAGGAAAAGCCGAAGTTCGAAGGCTGCTGAGATCATGGACCGCAGCTTCCTCGACCTGCCGTTCTTCGGCCCCGAGCACCGCGCGCTCTCGGACGCGATTTTCGATTGGGCGGCCGCGATGCCCCCCATCAACCATCACGACACCGACGCCGCGTGCCGCCGCCTCGTCGCCGCGCTCGGCCGCGCCGGTTTCCTGCGCTACTGCGTGCCGGCCGCGTTCGGCGGCGCGCTGCCGGAGCTCGATTCGCGGGCGTTGTGCATCGCGCGGGAGACGCTCGCGTACCACGACGGGCTTGCCGACTTCGCGTTCGCGATGCAGGGGCTGGGCTCGGGCGCGATCACGCTCGCGGGCTCGCCCGAGCTTCAGCGCCGCGTCCTGCCCAAGGTCGCGTCCGGCGAGTGGATCGCCGCGTTCGCACTGACCGAGCCCGACGCGGGCTCCGACGTTGCCGCGATCGCAACGACCGCCCGGGTGGACGGCGACCACTACGTACTCGACGGCGAGAAGACGTGGATCTCGAACGGCGGCATCGCCGACGTGTATTGCGTGTTCGCGCGCACCGGCGATGCGCCGGGCACGCGCGGACTGTCGGCCTTCGTCGTGACGCCGGACATGCCGGGCTTCGAGGTCGCCGAGCGGCTCGACGTCATCGCGCCGCACCCGCTCGCGAGGCTGCGCTTCAACGGCCTGCGTGTTCCGGCCGGGAACCGCCTCGGCGCCTCGGGCGAAGGTTTCAAGATCGCGATGCGCACGCTCGACATCTTCCGCGCGTCCGTCGCCGCGGCGGCGCTGGGCTTCGCGCGCCGCGCGCTCGACGAGGCGCTCGCGCACGCGAAGGGCCGCGCGATGTTCGGCCACACGCTCGCGGACTTCCAGCTCACGCAGGCGAAGCTCGGCGAGATGGCGACCGACATCGACGCGGCGGCGCTGCTGACGGCGCGTGCCGCGTGGCAGCGCGACGTCGCGAAGCGCCCGACGACGCGCGAGGCGGCGATGGCGAAGATGACCGCGACCGAGAACGCACAGCGCGTCATCGACGCCGCGGTGCAGATGCACGGCGGGCAGGGCGTGAGGGTCGGCGTCAAGGTCGAGTCGCTGTACCGCGAGATCCGCGCGCTGCGCATCTACGAAGGCGCGACCGAGGTGCAGAAGCTCATCGTCGCGCGCGAACTCATGAAACAGCCGGCGCCGTCCGCGGCAGGAAAGGCATCCCCCGAAGGAGACAAGCATGGTTCATAAGGTGATTCAGCCCGAGGGCTGGGCAGCGCCCAAGGGCTACTCGAACGGCATCGAGGCGCGCGGACGCCAGATCTTCGTCGGCGGCCAGATCGGCTGGGACACGCAATGCCGCTTCACGAGCGACGACCTCGTGCAGCAGGTCTTCCTCGCGCTGAAGAATGCCATCGACGTCGTGCGCAGCGCCGGCGGCGGACCCGAGCACGTCACGCGCATGACCTGGTACCTGGTCGACAAGAAGGAGTACGTCGCCCGCTTGAAGGAGATCGGCCAGGCCTACCGCGAGGTGATGGGGCGCAACTTCCCGGCGATGACGGCGGTGCAGGTCGCCGACCTCGTCGAGGACGTCGCGAAAGTCGAGATCGAGGTCACTGCGGTGATCCCGGACTGACCCCCGCACGGGGCGATTTTGCTTGAGTCCGAATTAATTCATGAGTAAAGTATTTTTGCCGATCCGGCCTCTTCCCGTTCTTTCCCCGACTCCGAGCCCGCATGTCCACGCCCGCCACCGCCCGCCCCTCGACCGATGCACGCGACGCCGAGCACGAGGCGCTGCGCGTCTGGCTGCGGCTGCTGACCTGCACGAACCTCGTCGAGGCGCAGCTGCGCACGCGGCTGCGGACGAACTTCGATTCGACGCTGCCGCGCTTCGACCTGATGGCGCAGCTCGACCGTCATCCGGAAGGGCTGAAGATGAGCGAGCTGTCGCGCCTGCTGATGGTGACGGGCGGCAACGTGACCGGGCTGACCGACAAGCTGGCCGAGGAAGGCCTCGTGGAGCGGCACGACGATCCGCGCGATCGGCGTTCATTCACGGTGATGCTGACCGCCGAGGGCCGGCGCCAGTTCGATCGGATGGCGCGCGAGCACGAGCAATGGGTCGTCGGCCTGCTGGCCGGGCTCGACCATGCCGAGAAGCGGCAGATGCTGAAGCTGCTCGATCGTCTGAAGGCGCATCTCTCGACGATGCCCGCCTGAGGGCTCGCGCGCCGGCGGCGGCCTCGCCGCGACAGCGCAAGCGAAGCGGCACAGCACACCGCTTGCGACGGCCCGGCTGCGCCGACACCGATCCGGCGCCCGCGTTTCTCCCCCTCATGGGGGGGCGCAGCGTGGCCGGAATCCGCCACTATCCTGAATTCACCTCATCAGGGGAGATGCCATCGTGACGAGTCACGTCGATACCTTCGCCCGCGACCGCCTGCCGCCGCCCGAGCAGCAGCCGGAATTCCTCTTCGAACTGCCGTCGCTGCAGTTTCCTCCCCTGATGAACTGTGCCGTCGAACTGCTCGACCGCCGCGTTCTCGGCGGCGAGGGCGAGCGCGTCTGCCTGCGTGCCCCCGGCGGCCTGTGCTGGACTTACCGCGATCTGCTCGGGCACGCGAACCGCATCGCCAACGTGCTCGTGCATGAGCTCGGCGTCGTGCCGGGCAATCGCGTCCTGTTGCGCGGGCCGAACAGCCCCATGTTGGCCGCGTGCTGGTTCGCAATCATGAAGGCCGGCGCGATCGCGGTCGCGACGATGCCGCTGCTGCGCGCGAAGGAGCTCGGGCAGATCCTCGACAAGGGCCGCATCACGCATGCGCTGTGCGCGCACGCGCTGCGCGGCGAACTCGACGAGGCGGTGGCGACGCGTCCGTCCGTCGCGCACGTGGTCTCCTTCGGCGACCCGTCCGGCGCGGGCCTCGAAGCGGCGATGGCGCGCCAATCCGACGAGTTCGACAACGTCGCGACCGCCTCCGACGACACCTGCATCCTCGCGTTCACGTCGGGCACGACGGGACAGCCGAAGGCGACGATGCATTTCCACCGCGACGTCATCGCCGCCTGCCGCTGCTGGCCGCCGCACGTGCTGCGGCCGCAGCCGGACGACGTCTTCATCGGCAGCCCGCCGCTCGCGTTCACGTTCGGGCTGGGCGGCATGCTGCTGTTCCCGATGAGCGTGGGTGCATCGACGGTGCTGCTCGAACAGGCTTCTCCGCCGAAACTCCTCGACGCGATCGGCGAATTCGGCGCGACGATCCTCTTCACCGCGCCGACCTCGTATCGCGCGATGGCCGAGGGCGCCCGCGAGCGCCGGCTCGGCGCACCCCTGGGCGGACCGCTGGTGAAGTGCGTGTCGGCGGGCGAAGTGCTGCCGGCGGCGACGCGGGCGCTGTGGAAGGATGCGACGGGCATCGAGATCATCGACGGCATCGGCGCGACCGAGATGTTCCACATCTTCATCTCCGCCGACGAGGAGCACGCCCGCCCCGGCGCGACCGGCACCGTCGTGCCGGGTTACCGCGCCCGCATCGTCGACGACGAAGGGCGCGAAGTGCCCGCCGGCACCGTCGGCCGGCTCGCCGTGAAAGGGCCGACCGGCTGTCGCTACCTGGACGACTCGCGCCAGCGCAACTACGTCGGCGACGGCTGGAACTACACCGGCGACGCGTACTACATGGATGCCGACGGTTATTTCCACTACCAGTCGCGGCTCGACGACATGATCGTGTCGGCCGGCTACAACATCGGCGCGCCGGAAGTGGAGGATGCGCTGATGCAGCATCCGGCGGTCGCGGAATGCGCGGTCATCGGCGTGCCCGACGAGGAGCGCGGGCAGATCGTCAAGGCCTTCATCGTGCCGCGCCCCGGCCACGGGGCGGGGGAGCTGCTCGTGCGCGAGCTGCAGGACTTCGTCAAGCGCACGATCGCTCCGTACAAATATCCGCGTGCGATCGAATTCCGCGATTCGCTGCCGCGCACCGAGACCGGAAAACTGCAGCGTTTCCGGCTGCGCGAGGGGAAACCCTGATACCGGCAATCGCCGGATGAGAAAATCATAGCTGTCCGCAATCGAAGTTTGATGCGAACACATTAAAAGACCGGAGGAGACGAAGAATGACCAGGAAGAAGGGAGCCAAAGTGGTCCGTGGGATCGCCGTCGTAGCGCTCGGCACGCTGACGTTCGGTGCGGCGCAGGCGGCCGAGAAGGTCAAGGTCGGGCTGATGCTGCCCTACACCGGCACCTATGCCGCGCTCGGCACCGCGATCACCAACGGGTTCAAGCAGTACGTGACGGAGCAGGGCGGCACGCTGGGCGGGCGCGAGGTCGAGTATTTCGTCGTCGATGACGAATCCGATCCGGCCAAGGCGACCGAGAACGCCTCCAAGCTCGTCAAGCGCGACAACGTCGACGTGCTGGTCGGCACCGTGCATTCGGGCGTGGCGCTGGCGATGGCCAAGGTCGCGCGCGACACCAAGACCCTCCTGATCGTCCCCAACGCCGGTGCCGACGAGCTCACCGGCCCGCTGTGCGCGCCGAACGTGTTCCGCACCTCGTTCACGAACTGGCAGCCCGCGTACGGCATGGGCAAGGTCGCGGCCGAGCGTGGACACAAGAACGTCGTTACGCTGACGTGGAAATACGCGGCCGGCGAACAGGCCGTCGGCGGCTTCAAGGAGGCCTTCGAGAAGGCGGGCGGCAAGATCGCGAAGGAACTCTACCTGCCTTTCCCGAACGTCGAATTCCAGGCCTACCTGACCGAGATCGCGAACCTGAAGCCCGACGCCGTGTTCGTGTTCTTCGCGGGCGGCGGGGCCGCCAAGTTCGTGAGGGACTACGACGCCGCGGGCCTGAAGAAGACCATTCCGCTGTACGCATCGGGCTTCCTCACCGACGGTACGCTGGACGCGATGGGCGGTGCGGGAGAAGGGCTGCTGACGGCGCTGCATTACGCCGACGGCCTGACCAACGCGAAGGACACGGCCTTCCGCACCAAGTACGCGACGAGCTACAAGATGCAGCCCGACGTGTATGCGGTGCAGGGTTACGACGCCGCCCAGCTGCTGCGCGTGGGCCTGGATGCGGTCAAGGGCGGCAAGCTCGAGCAGCCGGCGATGATCAAGGCGATGGAAGCGGCGAAGATCGACAGCCCGCGCGGCGCGTTCACACTGTCGAAAGCGCACAACCCGGTGCAGGACATCTACCTGCGCAAGGCCGAGGGGCGCGACAACAAGCTCGTCGGCGTCGCAGAGAAGGCGCTGGCGGACCCGGCGCGCGGCTGCCGCATGTAAGGCACCCGACCTTTCGGGACGAGCAAGGGGGCGTGAGCCCCCTTTTTGCTTTGCTGGCGGAGCGCTTACTTCGCCAGCGTCCAGTTGCCGTCCTTGACGGCGATGAGCACGCGGCCGCGCTCGTCGAAGCCGCTGTGGTCGGTCGCGCTCATGTTGTAGATGCCTTGGGTGCCGACGAGCTCGCGGGTCTGCTCGAGGCTGTCGCGCAGCGCGGCGCGGAACTCCTTGGTGCCGGGCTTGGCGACCTTCGCGGCGGCCGGGATCGCCTGCTGCAGCAGCAGGCCGGCGTCGAAGACATTGGCGCCGAAGGTCGCGGGCTTGGTGCCGTGCGCCTTCTCGTAGGCGGCGATGTACTCGGCGGCGATCTTCTTCGACGGATGGCTGTCGGCGATCTCGGGCAGCACCAGCATCAGGCTCGCGGCGAGGATCGTGCCCTCGACCTTCTTGCCGCCGAGCTTGAGGAAATCGGGCAGGGCGGCGCCGTGAGTCTGGTAGATCTGGCCCTTGTAGCCCTGCTCGACGAGGGTGGTCTGCGGCAGCACCGCGGGCCCGCCGGCGGCGGCGACGAGCACGGCGTCGGGGGCGGCGCCGAGGATTTTCAGGCTCTGGCCGGTAACCGACGCGTCCTGGCGCTGGAAGCGCTCGTTGGCGACGATCTTCATGCCGTTCTTTTCAGCGAGCGCCGAGAACACCTTGTACCAGTTCTCGCCGTAGGGGTCGCCGACGCCGATGAAGCCGACCGTCTTCACGCCGGACTTCACCATGTGGCCGACCAGCGCCGTGGCGATGATGTCGTCGTTCTGGGTGGTCTTGAACACCCACTTCTTCTTGTCGTCCATGGGCGTCACGACGGCGGCGGTGCCGACCGGGGCGAGCAGCGGCACGCCGGCGTCGGCGACGAACTGGATCACGCCCATCGCGTTGGGCGAGCCCGAGGGGCCGATGATCGCGTCGACGTTCTGCTCCGAGATCAGCTTCTTCACCGCGGTGACGGAGGCAGTCGGATCGCTCGCGTCGTCGAGCGGGATGTACTCGACGCTGAGATCCCCGATCTTCGCCGGCAGCAGCGCAACGGTGTTCTTCTGCGGGATGCCGACCAGCGCGGTCGGGCCGGTCGCCGACGACACCACGCCGATCTTCACCTGGGCGTGAGCCGACAGCGAAGCCGCCAGGACGAGTCCGGACAGCGCAAATCGAATGCCAAGCATCTTCATGTTCTGATGTCTCCTACGGTGTGCACCACAAGGACCTCTGGTCGCGCGTGCGGATCGGGTCCGCGCGCTCCTCTCGCCGTCGATGGTTTCCGGGGTTCGTGAGTAGAAGGCGGCGCCCCTCCCGGTGGGGCGCCGCATGACGATCTGGCGCCGGGGCTCAGCCGGCGACGATTCCGCGTGAGTGCAGCAGCGCGATGTCGTCCTCGCTGCATCCGGCCTCGCGCAGGACGGCGTCCGTGTGCTGGCCGTAGCGTGGCGCAAACGGCAGTTCACCGCCATCGGCACCAGCGACGTCGACCGCCATCGGCTGCATATGCACGAGCTTGCCGCCCGGCATGCGCGTCGTCGTCAGCCGTCGGCGGACCGCCTCCATGTCGCGCACGGCGGGGATGTCGTGGATCGGCGCGTGGGGGATCGTGGCATCGCGGAAGTCGGCGGCGATCTCGGTGGTCGGATAGCGGCTCGTGACGGCGGCGACGTCGCAATGGATCGCGTCGCGCTCGCGGGCGCGGCCTTCGTTGGTCGCGCGCGCTGCGCTGGCGATCGACGCGAACTTCGGGATTTCCGAGAGGCGCTTCCACTGTACGTCGCTGCCGATCGCCATGTAGATGAATCCGTCGGCGGTCGGATAGACGTTCGTGGGGATGAACTTGCGGTGCTCGTTGCCGCAGCGGGTGATTTCGGCCGGCTGGCAGTCGAAATCGAGCAGCGGCAGCGTCGTGATCAGCCACGAGGCGGCGGCCTGCAGCATCGACACGTCGATGCGCGTGCCCTTGCCGCTCTCGGCGCGTTCGAGCAGCGCCATCATCACGTTCGCATAGACCTCGTCGCCCGCCTTGAGGTCGACGAGCGGCACGCCAGCGAGGGTCGGCGGCCCGTCGGCGGCGCCGGTGAGCTCCATGTAGCCCGCCATCGCCTGGATCACCGGATCGTAGCCGGGCGCATCGGGGTAGTCCGGGCCCATCGCCGAAATCCCCGCCCAGATCAGATCCGGCTTCGCCGCGGCGAGCGTTGCGTAGTCGATGCCGAGTTGCTTGTAGCGGCGCGGCACCGTGTTGCAGCAGAAGACATCGACGTCGAGCTCGACCAGCAGGCGCCTCAACAGCGCCTGGCCGTCGGGTTCCTTGAGGTTGAGCGCGATCGCTTCCTTGCCGACGTTGGGTGCGATGAAATAGGTACGCCGGTCGTCGTCGGCGACCTTGCCGCCGATGTAGCGGTTGGGATCGCCGGGCAGGCCATCGCCAGCCGGCGTCGATTCGAGGCGGATCACGCGCCAGCCGAGCTGCGCGAAGCGCAGCGTCGCGTAGGGCATCGACAGCGCCTGCTCCATCGAGAGTATGGTGCGCCGCTTCATTCCGGTTTCCACGCTTGCCAATGGGGTTTCGGCGCCGCGCCGCGCAATGCCCGGTACACCGCCTCCGGCGTGAAGGGCAGGGCGAAGATGCGCACGCCGGTCGCGTTGTAGATCGCATTCGCCGCCGCCGCGGCGATGCAGATCGCCGGCGCCTCGCCGACGCCCTTGGCGCCCTGCGGACCTTCGCCGTCCATCGACTCGACGAAGGTGATGTCCATCTCGGGGATCTCGGGTGCGGTCACGAGCTTGTAGTCGCGGAAGTTCGGGTTGCGGGTGACGCCGTTCTCGACGATCAGGTTCTCGGTCAGCGCGTAGCCCTGGCCCATCACCACGCCGCCTTCGATCTGGCCCTCGAGGCCGAGGCGGTTGAGCACGCGGCCGACGTCGTGCGTACCGGTCACCTTCGTCATCTTCACGATGCCGGTGTCGGTATCGACCTCGACTTCGACCACCTGCGCCGCCCATGCGTAGGCGGCCGACACATCGCCCTTGAAGGCCTTGTCCTGATGCACGCTCGGCGGCTCGTAGTAGAAGGTCGTCATCACGAGCTCGGCCTTGTCCGAGAAGTGCAGGTTCCGCATCAGCCGCGCGAGCTCGACCAGCGGCTCGCCCGAGTCGGCCTTGATGACGAAGCCGCCGCGCAGATCCAGCTCCGACTCGTCGCAGCCATGCTTCTTCGCCGCGGCCGCGAGGATCTTCGCCTTCGCCTTGCGCGCCGCGCCGATCGCCGAATTGCCGGCGATGAAGGTCGTGCGGCTCGCATGCACGCCGACGTCCCAGGGCGTGATCGCGGTGTCGTTATTGACGACGGTGACCGCCGAGATCGGCAGCCCCAGCTCCTCGCAGACGAGCTGCGACAGCACCGTCTCCGAGCCCTGGCCGATCTCGGACGCGCCGGTGATCAGCGTGACGTTCGCAAAATCGTCGAGCTTCAGGATGGTGCCGCAGCCGTCCGACGGATAGATCTTCGCGCCGCCGCCGACGTGCAGCATCGACGCGATGCCGATGCCGCGCTTCACCGGTCCGGGCGCGTCGCGGTTGGCGAGGTTGTCGGCGTGCTTCTTCTGGTAGCCGCTGCGCTCGGCCGCGGTCGTCAGGCATTCCTTGAAGCCGCAGCTCTTGAACGTCATGCCCTGGCCGGTGACTTCGCCGGCGTTCTGCGCGTTCTTCATGCGGAAATCGAGCGGGTCCATGCCGATCTTCTCGGCCAGCATGTCCATGTGCTGCTCGATGGCGAAGGTCGCCTGCAGGTTGCCGTAGCCGCGGAAGGAGCCGGCGTAGGGGTTGTTCGTGTAGACGACCGTCGTGTGGTAGTCGCAGGCGGGCACGCGGTACAGCGACGAGAAAGTCTGCATCATCACGAACGGCGTTGTCGCGCCCCAGGACGTGTAGGCGCCGTTGTCGTGCAGCGTATGCACCTGGCGGAAGGTCAGCGACCCGTCCTTCTTGCAGCCGGAGCGCAGCGTCAGCAGCACCGGCTGGCGAGTAGGCGAGGCGAGGAACTCTTCCTCGCGTGTAAAGACCATCTTCACCGGGCGCTTCGCAGCGCGCGCGAGGAAGATGCAGATGACCTCGAAGGGGTAGATGTCGAGCTTGGAGCCGAAGCCGCCGCCGATCGGCGGCTGAATGATGCGCACGCGGCTCGGGTCGATGTTCAGGTACTCGGCGAATTCACGCTTGTGCAGGAAGGGCACCTGCGTGTTCGAGTACATCAGCAGGTTGCCGGAGGCGTCGAACTCGGCGATGACACCCGACACGCCCATGCAGCAGTGCGTCACGTAATGCAGCTGGAAGGTGTCCTCGACGACGACGTCGGACTCGGCTTCGGCCTGCGCGATGTCGCCGTGCGTGTAGTCGAAGCGCATCGCGACGTTGTCCGCCTTGCCGGCGAACGCGATCGGTGTTTTCGGCGGCAGCGCCTGCGGGCGTCCGTCGGCGCCGAGCGGGGCAGGGTGGATCAGCGGCGCGCCGGGTTTGATCGCCTCCTCGGGCGTGGCGACGACCGGCAGGTCCTCGTATTCGACGCGGATCAGGCGCAAGGCGGCCTCGGCGATCTCCTCGCTGTCGGCGGCGACTGCGGCGATCTCGTCGCGCTGGCTGCGCACGCGTTCCCCCTTCAGCGGCAGGTGGTCGCGCGCGACGCCGATCGGCTGCTGGTCGGGCACGTCGGCCGCGGTGAGGACGACATGCACGCCCGGCAGCGCCTTCGCCGCCGAGGTGTCGATGCTCTTGATCCTCGCGTGCACGCGCGACGAGCGCAGGATCTTCGCGTGCAGCATGCCCGGCACGACCATGTCCTGGATGTAGCGCGTCTTGCCGGCGGCCTTCTCGGGCGCGTCCTTCTTCTGGATGCGCTGGCCGATCAGGGATTCGGGTGCGATCACGGGTTTTTCTGCGACGTTCATGCTGTCGTTCTCCTCATCGCCCGCCGCAGCACGCGGATTCGACCGCGTCGACGATCTTCTTGTAGCCGGTGCAGCGGCAGAGGTTTCCTTCGAGGCCGCGCTTGATGGTCGCGGCATCGGCATCCGGGTGCGTGTCGAGGATGTGGGACGCCTGCATGACCATGCCCGGCGTGCAGAAGCCGCACTGCACCGCGCCGTGCTCGACGAAGGACTCGCGTAGCGCGTCGGCCTTCGGGTCGGCGGCGAGGCCTTCGATCGTGACGATGTCGCGGCCGTCGAAATCGACCGCAAACATCAGGCAGGAATTGCGCGTCTCGCCATCGACGCGGATCGTGCATGCGCCGCACTCGCCTTCGCCACAGCCGTACTTCGTGCCGGTCAGGCCGACGACGTCGCGCAGCATGTCGAGTGCGTTCATCGTGACGTCGATGGTGAGCTTTTTCGTGACGCCGTTCAGCGTGAATTCGATGTCATGCGTGAGCAACATGGTCGAGCATCCTTCTGGTCATGTTGTGGATCAGTTCCTTGCGGTACCACGCGCTGGCGCGCACGTCGTCGATCGGGCTCACCTCGTCGCGGGCGGCGTCGGCGGCGGCTTCGATGGCCTCGGCGTTGAGGCGGCGTCCTTCGAGCGCGGCTTCGGTGCGCGGCGCGCGCACCGGCGTCGGGGCGACCGCGCCGAACGCGACGCGGGTGTCAGTGAGCGCGCCGTCGCGCTTGATGCCGGCGATGCCGATCGAAATCGTCGAGATGTCGAGCGCGGGGCGCGTGCCGAACTTGTAGAAGCGCGCGACGTGACCCGGTTTCGGCAGCGGGATGCGCACGGCGGTCAGCAATTCGTTCGCGGCGCGCTTCGTCCTGCCCGGGCCGGTGAAGAACTCGGCGAGCGGCATGCGGCGCGTGGTGACGCTGCCGTTGGGCTTGGAGGCGAGCTCGACCTCGGCGTCGAGCACGATCAGCGGCACCAGCGTGTCGCCCGCGGGCGAGGCGTTGTTGATGTTGCCGCCGAGCGTGCCCGCGTTGCGGATCTGGTCGCTCGCGAAGTGATCGCAGGCCTCCGCGAGCACCGGCGCGTGCTGCGCAATGAGTGGATCGCGGAGGAGCTCGCTGATCGTGGTGAGTGCACCGATGCGCAGGTGCTGGCCGTCGAGCGTGACACCTTTCAATCCGGCGACACGGCCGATGTTCATCAGCGTCGGCTTGAACCCGATGCGGCCGGCCTTCGTCTGCGGCATCAGGTCGGTGCCGCCGGCCAGTATCGTCACCTCGTCCTGCTGCAGGATGCCGAGTGCCTCGTCGAGGCTCTGCGGCGCGGCATATCTTTCGATTGCTGTCATTGATCGTTCCTCAGAAGCGGATCGGTTCCTGGTACCGTCCGAACACTTTCACCAGTTCCTGCGTGATCTCCCCGACGCTCGCGTAGGCCTTCACCGCCTCGACGATCGCCGGCATGACGTTCGTGCCGGCCCGAGCGGCGTCGCCCACCGCGGCGAGCGCACGAGTCACCCGTTCCGCATCGCGCTCGGCGCGCACGCGGTTCAGCGACTCGATCTGCACGCGCGCGTCGTCCTCGTTGTAGGGGTGGAATTCGACCGGATGCTCGTCCTCCTGGTCGTTGCGGTAGCAATTGACGCCGACCTTCGGGAACTTGCCGCTCTCGATGTCGCGCTGCATCTTGTACGCCTGCGCGGACACCTTGGCCTGGATCGCGCCTTCGGACACCAGCTTGACGATGCCGCCCTGCGCGTCGGTCTCGGCGATGATCTGCTCCATCTTCTCGCGCATCTGGTTCGTCATCGTCTCGACGTAGTACGAGCCGCCGAGCGGATCGACCGTCTCGGTCATCCCCATCTCCGCGATGAGGATCTGCATCGTGCGCAGCGAGATGCGAGCCGAATACTCCGTGGGAATCGTGTAGGCTTCGTCGTACGAACACAGCGCCATCGTCTGCGTGCCCGACAGTGCGCTGATCAGCGCGTAGTAGGCGCCGCGCACGATGTTGAGTTCCGGCTGTTCGAAGGTGAGCCCGCCGCCGCCGCCCGCCGCAATCATGCGCAGCCACATCGAGCCGGGCTTCTCGGCCTTGTATTCCTCCTTCATGATCTTCGCCCACAGGCTGCGGCCCGCGCGGAACTTGCAGACCTGCTCGAAAAGGTTGCCGAAGATGTTGAAGTTGTACGACAGCCGCCCGGCGAACTCGTCGACGTGGAGGCCGCGCGCGATGACTTCGTCGGCATAGGCGCGCGCGATGCAGAAGGCGTAGGCCATCTCCTCGGCCGGCGTCGCACCCGATTCGCGGATGTGGTAGCCGCACACCGACACCGGGCTGTACTTCGGCGCGTGCTCGGCGCAGTACTCGATCGTGTCGCCGACGAGTCGGATCGAGGGCTCGACCGGGAAGATCCAGGTCCCGCGGCCGATGAACTCCTTGAGGATGTCGTTCTGCGCGGTGCCGCGCAGCTTCTTGATGTCGTAGCCGCGTTTCTCGGCCATCGCGAGGTACATCGCGATGGCGATCGCCGCCGCGCCGTTGATCGTCATCGACACCGTGATCTTTTCGAGGTCGATGCCGTCGAACGCGATCTCGAAGTCACGCAGCGTGTCGACCGACATGCCGACGCGACCGATCTCGCCCTGTGCGAGCGGATCGTCCGAATCGAGGCCGATCTGCGTCGGCAGGTCGAAGGCCACGTTGAGGCCCGTCTGCCCGTTCGCGATCAGGTACTTGAAGCGCTGGTTGGTGTCCTGCGGATTGCCGAAGCCCGCGTACTGGCGCATCGTCCAGGGCTGCTTGCGGTACATCTCGCGGTGGATGCCACGGGTGAAGGGATATTCCCCGGGCAGGCCGATCATCGCGTCGCCGCCGCTCGCCGCGACGTCCTCGGCGGTGTAGAGCGGCTGGACTTCGAGGCCGGATTCGTTGATGACGCGCTTCACCGTCGTCTGCGCTCGGTCGTTCATGCGACGTTCTCCCGGATGTAGTCTGCGATCGCATCGAGCTTCGAGCCGGTCGGGAAGATGCCCTTGAAGCCCAGCTCGCGCAGCGCGTCGTGGTCCTGGGCCGGCAGGTTGCCGCCGATCATCCACAGCTTGTCGTCGAGGCCGTTCGCTTCGAGCAGCGGTTTCAGCTTGCGGCAGAAGGGCAGGTGCGAGCCCGCCATGCTGGAGAGCGCGATGACGTCGACGTCCTCGTCGAGCGCGATGCGGCTCACCTGTTCGGGCGTCTGCCGCAGGCCTGTGTAGATGACCTCGAAGCCTGCGTCCATCATCGCGCGGGCGACGACCTTCGCGCCCTGATCGTGACCGTCGAGGCCCGGCTTTGCGAGCAGCACGCGGATGGGGCGTTGTTGTGCGGTGTCGTTCATGCGCTGACCTCCTTCGCAATGACGAGTTTGAGGATTTCGCTGGTGCCGCCGCCGATCAGCGTGAAGCGCACGTCGCGCAGGTAACGCTGCACCGGGTACTCCATCGCGTAGCCGTAGGACGCGAGCACACGCGCGGCCTGGTCGCAGATCGACGCCGCGGTTTCGGTCGCGAACAGCTTCGCCATCGCGGCCTCCTTGTGGTGCGGGCGCTTCGCGTCGCACAGCCACGCGGCGCGGTGGACGAGGGCGGTTGCCGCCTCCAGTCCGGTCGCCATCTCGGCGAGCTTGAGCTGGATTGCCTGGAAGCGGTTGATCGGCTTGCCGAACTGCTGGCGCTCGCCGGCGTAGCGCACGGCTTCGTTGAGCGCCGCGCGCGCGACGCCGAGCGCCATCGCGCCGGTGATGATGCGGATCTCGGCGAGGGTCTTCCTCAGATGCGCCTCGCCGTCGCCTTCCTCCTTCGACAGGCGATGGCTGTCCGGCACGAAGCAGTCGTTGAAGGCCACTTCCGAGGTCGGCAGCGCCCAAACGCCCATCTTGTGGATCTCGCGCCCGACGACGAGGCCCCTGAACTCCTTCTCGACGAGGAAGATCGTCAGCTTCTTCTCGTCGCCGGCGCGGGCGAACACGGTGAAGAAGTCGGCAAGCGGCGCCGACGTGATCCAGGTCTTCTGGCCGTTGAGGACGTAGCCGCCGTCGACCTTCGTCGCGGTGGTTGCGATCGATTCGAGGTCGGAGCCTGCGTTCGGCTCGGTCATGCAGATCGCGCCGATCCTGTCGCCGCGCAGCGCCGGCTTGAAGAGGCTCTCGATGATGTCGGCGTTGCCGAGGAGCTGCAGGAACTTCGTCCCCATCAGCGACTGCATCGCCACCGCGCCGGCCAGCGACATCGAGCCACGCGCGACCTCGGTGAGCGCGAGACAGAACTCGGTCAGCGCCAGCCCGGTGCCGCCGACCGATTCGGGATAGCGCATGCCGAAGAAGCCGAGCTCGGCGAGCTCGCGGAAGAGCGCACGCGGGAAGGCGCGCGCCTCGTCGAGCGCCGCCGCCTGCGGGGCGATGCGCTCGTCGCAGAAGCGCGCGAAGGTGTCCTGTATCGCGCGTTGTTCGTCGGTGAGATCGAAGTTCATGCCGGCGCCTTTTCCGGCTCATACCCGTACAGCTCGCGCGCCGCCTGCTCCGAAATCACGCCGTTGCGGATCTCATCGGCGAGCAGCTTGCGGTCGCGCCGCTTCGGATCGCCGTAGCCGCCGCCGCCGCTCGCGACCTGATGGTAGATCGTGCCTTTCGGTACGCCGGTGATCAGGTCCTTGTTCTTCGGCACGACGGTCTGGCCGTCGGGGTAGTGCAGGCGGATGAAGTTGAGCCCGCCCTCGCCGCCGCCGAAGAGCCCGAAGGCCGGCTCGAAGTCGCCGTCGCCAAAGGTCACGAGCTGCGTGTCGTTGGAGCCGATCTCGAAGATCGTCTCGACGCCCAGCCCCCCGCGCCATTCGCCGGCGCCGGCCGAGTCGGCGAGAAGTTCGTGGCGGATCAGGCGATGCGGCGTCTGCTGCTCGAACATCTCGTAGTCCTGGTCGAGCACGCCGCCGGACGCATCGATCATGCCGATGTGATCGTAGCCGTCGGTGCCGAGCATCGCGCCCGAGCCGCCCTTGAGGCCCATGAAGCCGATGTCGACATACTTCTCGTTGGTCTTCGGGTCGATGCCGGTCGTGAGGCTCGCGAGCAGGTTGTTCCAGCCGGCGGTCACGCGCTCGGGCATCACCGGCGCGAGCGCGCGCTGGATCGCGTCCGCGTTGGGCGGGCACAGGTGGTTGCCGAAAGTCGTCGCCTTCGGGTAGGCCGCGTTGAGGATCGTGCCTTCCGGGATCACGATCTCGATCGGCTGCACCATGCCCTCGTTGTGCGGGATGTCCGGGTTCACCATCTGCAGCAGCGTCAGGATCGTCGCCGACGCGCTCGACGTGAAGGTGCCGTTCACGAAGCCGTTGGTCTGCGCATCGGTGCGCGAGTAGTCGAAGCGGATGGCGCGGTCCTGCACCTCGATATCGACGCGGATCGTGAACTCCGAACCGACGTGGCGGCCGTCGTAGAACACCTTGCCTTCGCCCGAGTAGCGGCCGTTCGGGATCTTCGCGATCTCCGCTTCCATCATCCGGCGCGTCGCGTCGAACAAAGCCTGCTTGTGCGACTCGTAGCTCGCGACGCCGTACTTCGAGATCAGCTCAAGGAAACGCCGCTCGCCGACCGTGCACGCGCCCATCTCGGCCTTCATGTCGTGCTGCACGATGTCGAGCCGCACGTTGGCGAAGATCAGGTTCCACACGTCCTTCCTGAGCTTGCCCTTTTCGACGACCTTCACCGGCGGGATGCGCAGCGCCTCCTGCCACACCTCGACTGCGTTCGGGTTGTAGCCGCCCGCGACGTTGCCGCCGATGTCGGCCTGGTGACCCTTGACCGCGGTCCAGGCGACGAGCTTGCCTTCGAAGAACACGGGCTTGAACACCGCGACGTCGTTGTTCTGGTTGCCCAGACTGAACACGTCGTTGTGGAAGATCACGTCGCCCGGATGCAGGTCGTCGCCGAAGTAGTCCTTGATGTACTTGCACACCGGCGCCAGCGAGAACGCGAGGATCGGCAGGTTCTCCGTCTGCTCCAGCATGTTGCCGTCGCCGTCGTACAGGCCGGTGACGTAGTCCTTGGCCTCGCACAGGATCGGCGAGCGCGTCGTCTGCTCCATCGAGATGCTCATCTCGTCGGTGATCGAGCGGAAGGTCCGCGCATAGACGGACAGCAGGATGGGGTCGATCTTCGCGTTGCTCATGCCAGCGCCTCCTTCTTCTCGGGAATGCACGATTCGACGAGGTCCTCACGCCCCTTGCGGTACAGCGCGAACGAGCCAAGCGCATCGACGACGCAGTCGAAGGACGCCGACACGAAAATCGCGGTCGTCTCCTGCTCGATCATCGCTGGTCCCTCGATGCGGTTGCCGTGGCGCATGCGGTGGCCGTCATAGACCGGGACTTCGCGGAACTTCCGGGTCTCGGGGATATAGACGGCGCGCCGGCCCTTCAGCGCGTGCGCGGCGTCCTCGCCCGCCCACGACTCGTGGCGCGCGACCGGCTTGTCGGTGACGCCGATCGCCTGCACGCGCACGTTGATGATCTCGACCGGCGTGTTCTCGGCTTCGAGCGAATAGCCGTACAGGCGGTTGTGCTCGGCGTGGAAGGCGCGCGCAATGCCTGCGGCGTCGCCCGTGGCGATCAGCGCCTGCGGCACGACGAACGAGACCTCGTGGTACTGCTTCACGTAGCGGCAGTCGAGCTTCACGTCGAAGCGGCGGCGTCCCTCCGGGATGCGCTCCGCGTCGAGCTGACGGGCCCCGTCGACGGCCATCGCGGCGATGATGCCGTCGAGCTTCGTCCAGTCGGCCGCGTCGAGCCGCGAAACGAAGGTGCGCACGAAATCGTGCTTGAGCTCGCTCATCAGCATGCCGAACGCGCACAGCACCGAGGATTCGCGCGGCACGATCTGCAGCGGGATTTCGAGTTCGTCGCAGATCAGGCAGGAATGGATGGGTCCGGCACCACCGGCGGGGATGAAGGGGAACTCGCGCGGATCGAAGCCGCGCTTGATCGTCACCTCGCGCACGCCCTGCGCCATGTTGTTGCACGCGACGCGGTACATGCCGGCCGCGGCCTCCTCGATGCTCAGGCCCATCGGCTGCGCGATGTGTTCTTCGATCGCGGCACGCGCGGCGGCGACGTCGAGCTTCATCTTCCCGCCGGCGAAGAAATCCGGGTCGAGGTAGCCCAGCACGACGTTTGCATCGGTCGTCGCGGGGAGCTTGCCGCCCTTGCCGTAGGACGCGGGCCCGGGGTCGGCGCCGGCGCTCGCAGGGCCCATGCGCAGGAGGCCGCCTTCGTCGAGCCAGCCGATCGAGCCGCCGCCCGCGCCTATCGTGTGGATGTCGAGCATCGGCAGCGCGATCTTGTGGCGCGCGATCTCGCCGTCGTTCTTGATCATCGGTGCATCGACGGCCACGGACGCCTCGAAGCTCGTGCCGCCCATGTCGGTGACAATGCACTTGTTCTGGCCGTGGATGCGCACGTAGTGGAGGCCGGCGCCCGGGCCGCCCGCGGGTCCCGACAGCAGCGTCAGCGCCGCCTTCTCGCGCGCGAGCTGCGGCGAGATCACCCCGCCGTTTGACTGCATGATCAGCAGCAGCCCGTCGAAGCCGATGCCCTTCAATCGCCCGACGAGCTGGTCGAGGTAATGGTTCAGCTTCGGGCCGACGTAGGAGTTCAGCGCCGTCGTGCTGACGCGCTCGTAGAAGCGGATCGAGGGCAGCAGATCGGTCGATACCGACAGGTAGGCGTCGGGCAGCTCGCGGCGGACCATGTCGGCGGCAGCCTGTTCGTGGGCCGGGTTGGCGAAGGAGTTTATGAAGCAGATCGACACCGCCTGCACGCCTTCACTGCGGAAGAGGGCGATCGCCTCCTTCACCGCGTCGAGATCGAGCGGCGCGGCCTCCCCGCCGTCGCGATCGAGCCGGCCCGGGATGCCCGCCCGCAGGTAGCGCGGCACGAGCGGCTTCACGTTGGTGTAGCGGTTGTTGTACTGCTCCTCACGGATGCCGCGGCGCATCTCCAGCGCGTCGCGCACCCCTTCGGTCGTCAGCAGGCCGCTCTTCGCGCCGGTGCCGGTCAGGGTCGCGTTCGTCGTCACGGTCGTGCCGTGCACGATGGTGTCGATCGTCGGCGCGAACGCCTCGAGCGTCATCGGCGGATGCATGCTTGCGGCGATATCGGTGAGGCCGTTGACCACCGCGATCGAGGGGTCGGACGGCGTCGACAGCGTCTTGAAGATCGCCGGCTCGGCGCCGTCGCGGGTAACGACGAAATCGGTGAAGGTACCCCCGACGTCGATTCCGATTTTCAATGTCATCAGATGTGCTCCATGAACGTTTTGCGCGCGACCAGGCGCCGCACTTCGTCCTTTCGGACCTTGCCCAGTGCGGTGCGCGGGAGTTCGTCGACGAACAACACTTCCTTCGGCAGCTTGTAGCGGGCGATGCGGCCCTCGAGGAGTCCGAGCACACCGTCCGCATCGAGCGTCGAGCCTGCGTGGGTGACGATGACCGCGACGACGGATTCGCCCCAGCGTTCATCGGGGCGGCCGACGATGGCCACCTCGGCGATGTCGGACGACTCGGCGAGGAGGTTCTCGATCTCGGCCGGATAGATGTTTTCGCCGCCGGAAATGATCATTTCCTTCTTGCGGCCGTCGACCCACAGCCAGCCGTCGGCATCGAAATGGCCCATGTCGCCGGTGTGGAACCAGCCGTCACGCAGCGCCTCGGAGCTTGCCTGCGGGTTGTTCCAGTAGCCGGCCATGACGTTCGGGCCGCGCACGAGGATCTCGCCGCTCGCGCCCGTCTTCGCGTCGGTTCCGCCTTCGCCCGCGACGCGAACGCTGCAGTGACGGGCAGGGCGTCCCGCCGAGCCCGCGTGCGTGAAGGCGTCGGCGGCCTTGACGTAGGCGGCGATCGGGCTGGTTTCGGTCGATCCGTAGATCTGCACGAGCGGGATGCCGCGTTCGTGGACTGCGCGGAAGAGCCGGTCCGGCACGATCGTCGAGCCCGTGGTGATCATGCGCAGGCTGGAGAGATCCGCCTTCGGCCAGCGCGGGTGCGCCATCATCGCCTCGATCTGCGCCGGTACGAGCACGGTCAGCGTGATGCGCTCGCCTTCGATTGCGTCGAAGGTCGCATCGACGTCGAAGCGCGGGTGCAGGACGACGGTGCAGCCGCGCGACAGGGCGGGCGTGGTCTGGTTGTTGAGCCCGCCGACATGGAACAGCGGCAGCGTCGTGAGGATGCGGTCCTCGCTCGTGAGGCCGTGCAGGTCGGCGCTGTTCGCGGCGTTCCACGCCAGCGCGTCCTGCGTCAGGAGCGCGCCCTTCGCCTTGCCGGTCGTGCCCGACGTGTAGCAGATCAGCAGCGGCGTATCGGGGCCGACGCGCGGGTCCTGCGGCAAGGGCGCGTCGCCGCGCCGCATCAGGTCGTCGAAGGCGATCCAGCCTCGCGGCGGTGCGCCGAACGCGACGAGCGTCATCGCGCCGAGTTCATCGCGGAAGGCGTCGATCTGCTCGATGAAGCGCGGCTCCGCGAGCAGCACCTTCGGCGGACAGTCGGCGAGCAGTTGCCGGTGCTCCGGGCCGGCGAGCCGCCAATTGAGCGGCATGAAGAGCGCACCCAGACGCGCACAGGCGAACAACGCGGCGAGCGTCTCCGGGCGGTTGTAGCCGAGAAACGCCACGCAGTCGCCGCGCTCGACGCCGGACACGTGGAGCGCCGACGCGAGTCGCTCGATCTCCGCGGCAAACGCCGCGTACGTCACGTCGCGCTCCGGGAAGCGGATCGCCGTCTTGTCGGGCGCGAGCCCGGCCTGACGGACGATCCATTCGGACAGGTCCATCCCCATTCCTCCTCCAAGTTCGGTCACGGGCGCTATACGCGCCTCTTCTGACTCGTTCGAATCCGGTTGGGGATGCTGCGTCCGGGCGCTTTTGCGCCTCTCGATTCTCCCCGAGGGGAGAGGTGATGCGTGGTCCTGTGCTGCCTTGCGCCGCGTGTCCCTTCGACGTGGGCGGCGCGCCTGCAAGGTCTATCGGTCGCCGACCTCGACGACGACTGCCATCGCCGTGTCGCCGGCGGCGCAGCCCGTGAAGAGGCCGTAACCGCCGCCGCGCAGCGCGAGCTCCTCGACGAGTTCGATGATCGCGCGTGTGCCCATCGGCGCCTGCGGATGCCCCCAGACCAGCGAGCACCCGAAGTTATTGATCGTGTCCAGGTTTGCGCCGGTCTCGCGGGCGAAGACGATGTCGTTCACCGCGAACGGGTTGTGCGTCTTGATGGCGGTCATGTCGGCGATGCCGCGGCCGGCCTGGTCGAGCGCGCGCCGCGCGGCGGGAATCATCGCCTCGGGCATGTGCGCGAGCTCTGTGCGGGCGAGGCCGAAGCCGTGAAGCCGCACGGCGATCGCCGGATCCTTCGACAGCGCTTTCGCCCGCTCGGGCGTCGTCACGAGGATCCCCGCGTTGCCGTCGGCCGGATGCGTCTGGGCGCCGAAAGTGACCGTCCCTCCCTCGGCGGCGGGCTTCAGTTTCGCGAGGCCCTCGGCCGTGGAGCGCGACGTGCCCTCGTCGCCGTCGAGCGTCGCCGCGATCTTGCGGAAATCGGCGCTCGGGACCTCGAAGGGCAGGGTCATGAAGCGGCGCAGGAAGGCGGAATCGTCCTTCAGTGCGTCGCCGTATTGCGCCTCGCGTCGCAGCACGAGCTCGTGCTGCTGAGAGGTCGTGACGCGATGCTTGGCGGCGACGTTCTCCGCCGTTTGCAGCATCGAGTGGCCGCCCAAAGGGTCGCAGCCGAAATTGTCGAGCACCCAGTTCTCGGACGTGCCCGTGCCGCCGGCCCCGCGCGGATTCGGGTAGTAGAGGTGGGGGCCGTTCGAGGTGCGGTCGCAATTCACGACGAGCGCGACCTCGGCCATGCCGGCCTCGATCTCCTGCGCAGCGGCGAGCAGGGTGCGCACGCCGGTCGCGCATGCCTGCATCATCGTCGGTCCGCCCGCGCGCGTCGCGCCGACGAGGCCCGTGAGCCAGGGCAGTCCGTAGAACGCATGCTGCTGCGGCACCGAGAACCCGAGCACGCCGTAATCGATCACCTGCGGATCGATGGCGCGCTTCGCGAGCTCGTTCTTCGCCACGTGCGCGGCGAAGCGCACGCTGTGCAGCGACGCGAAACTGCCCTGCCAGCGCGCGAAGGGCGTGCTCCAGTAGGCGCCGTATGGAATTTCGGCCGTGTAGCGGGTCATCGTCTGCGGTCTCCGGTCTTTTTTCTTCTGGTGCACGAACGGCCGAATGCCTGGGTCAGGCCCGGCCGTCTTCGGTGAGGCCGACGGCGGCGATAAATGCGCGCTTCGCCTCGACCAGGTGTTCGAGCATGGCCGTCGCGGCGGTGTCGCCGTCCCCCGCGGCCAGTGCGGCCGAGATGCGGTTCAGGCCGCGCAGCACGATCGTGCGGATCTCCGGATCGTCCAGCGTCAGCGTGCGGATGCGCTGCATGTGGTCGGCGTACTGTTCGACGATGCGCACGAGCCGCGGATTCGGCACCAGCGCGAGCCACGCCGCGCGGAAGCAGATCGTCGCGTCGCGGAATGCCTCGGCGTTGCCGACCTTGTGCGCTCGAACGATCGCGGCGAGCGCGTCCTCGATGCCGCGGCGTCCCTGCGGCGAACGTGTCAGCGGGGCGATGCTGCGGATCGCGGCCGGTTCGATGAGGAAGCGGATCTCGTAGATGTCGTTGACGTCCTGCAGCGTCAGCGCCGGCACGACGAAACTGCGGTTGTCGGACACGAGCAGGCCTTCGCTGGCGAGGCGGCGCAAGGCTTCACGCACGGGAGTCCGCGAGACGCCGAGCTTTTCGGCGAGCTGGACTTCCTGCAGCGGCTGGCCGGCGAGGATCTGACCGTTGCGCAGATGATCGCGCAAGGTGTGATAGACCCGTTCACCGAGGGCAAGAGGACGTTCGACAGGCTGAAGCGTGGAAACCATTTTCTGGAGCCTTTGATGGTTCATTGTTGGCGGCGGCTTTCGAGTTGATGTGTACTGTATACAGTATTTTTTAGGGTGTAAAGTGCATCTTGTCTTCGCGGGTGGAATCGGCTTCGACACGGACTTCGCCGGTCCTGCATTCGAGACTGTCCGCCACCGAAAGCCGCTGCAGCAGTTTGCCGGCACGGCGGCCGCTTGGCTATGATGGATATCCAATCAATTAGGTGATGTGCATGAGCCTTGATGCCTGCCATGAAGAAGAGCGTCGCGCCCCGGACGTCGAGGCTGCGATCCTTCGACTCGCTCGCGACGAGCCGCAATTGGGGCAGGCAGCGGTGTCGGCCCGGCTGCGGCGTGACGGATTCGTGGTTTCGCCCTCGGGGGTGCGCTACATCTGGCAGAAGCACGACCTCGAGACCGCGGTGAAGCGCTTGCGGGCGATCGCGCAATCGTCGCGCGAGGGCGTGGCGGCGCTCACCGACTCGCAGCGCGGATTGCTGGAACGCGGGGCGCTCGCCGCGCAGCTCGTCTTAGGCGACGCCGCGACGGACGGTGAGCCGATCGACCGCCGTCAGGTGATCCTCGATGCGGCGGCTGCGCTCTTTGCGGAGCAGGGCTACGACAGCACCTCCATTCGCGACATTGCCCGCCGGGTCGGGCTGTTGCCGGGGTCGATCTACCATTACTTTGCATCCAAGGACGAGCTCTATCTCGCCGTGCATGGAGAGGGCTTCCGGCGCCTGATGGCCGCCGTGGCAGAGGCGCTGACGGCTTCCAGCGACCCTTGGGAGCGGCTCACCCGTGTCTGCCAGGTGCACATCGCCGCGATCACCAGCGGCAGCTACATCGACCGCGTCACCGGCCACAGCCTCGCGATGACCGGCAACCCGGAACTCTTCGCGAAGATCCGTCCGATGCGGGAAGCGTATGAGGACGTCTACCGCGGGCTCATCGATGAGTTGCCGCTCGCCCCGCATGCCGACCGCAGCCTGCTGCGGCTGATGCTCCTGAGCTTCCTGAACTGGGTGCACGTCTGGTATCGCGAAGGCCGGCGTTCGACCGACGAGATCGCCGCGGCCATGGTGGACACGCTGCGCCGCGGTGTGGAATCGCCCGGCGTCGCATCGAAGGTTCGGCCCGCTTCCTGAAGATATCCGTCGATCTCGATGGCGTCGTTCCATTACCGGCGCCTGGAGTGGTTGCTTTTTTTCTTCAGTGCACAGGATACTGTATACATTAAAACAAAACGGCGGCTGAAATCCGCCGACCGCCCTGTACGGGTGCCCCAGAGGAGTTCGCCGGCCGGCGCCGTGTGGCCGGCCGATAAGAATGCGCGCCGCAAAGACGGCTCGCCGCTTGAGACTACCGAAGGAGGCTCCCAGATGGTCACCCGTTTCGCCAATCCGTTGCTCGCCACGCCGCAGCGCCCGCTGCCGCAAACCGTCGCGATAATCGGTGCCGGCACGATAGGCCCGGATATCGGCTATTACCTGAAGAGCGCATTGCCGGGCCTGAAGCTGATCCTCGTCGACGTTGCCCAGGCGGCGCTCGACCGCGCGTTGCAGCGCTTCGCCGATTACGCGGCGAAAGCGGTCGCGAAAGGCAAGATGAGCGAGGCCGAAGCCGCGGCGGTCACCGCCGGCGTGGTCGGCACGCGCGACTATCGCGATCTCGCGGAAGCGGACTGGGTGCTCGAAGCGGCGACCGAGAACCTCGCGTTGAAACGCCGTATCTTCGCCGACGTCGAGGCCGTCGTCCGCGCGGACGCGCTGATCACGTCGAACACGAGTTCGCTGCCGGCCGAGCAGATCTTCTCCGCGCTGAAGCATCCCGAGCGTGCCACCGTCACGCACTTCTTCGCGCCGGCCTGGCGCAACCCGGTCGTCGAGGTCGTCCGCTGGGCGCGTACCGATCCTGCCGTCGTCGAATACCTGCGCTGGGTCTTCTGTTCGACCGGGAAGGTGCCCCTCGTCACCGACGATGTCGCGTGCTTCATGCTCGACCGGATCTTCGACAACTGGTGCAACGAGTCCGGACTGCTGCTCGAGCGCGCGACCGCGGCGGAGATCGACAGCGTCGCGGGCGAGTTCGTGCACGCCGGGCCGTTCTTCGTGCTGAACCTCGCCAACGGCAACCCGATCATTACCGAGACGAACATGCTGCAGGCCGAAGTCGAAGGCGAGCACTACCGTCCGGCCCCGGTGTTCCGTTCGGTCGACCGCTGGCTGACGGTGCCCCCCGGCAAGCCGCTTACTGTCGCGGACGACCTTACAGCGACGGTGCGTGAGCGTCTGCTCGGGGTGCTGTTCTCGCAGACCGTGGACATCCTCGACCGCGACATCGGCGAGCCGGCCGACCTCGATTTCGGCTGCCGACAGGCGCTCGGGTTCAAGAAGGGGCCGCTCGAATTGATGCGCGACCTCGGCGACGGCGAAGCCGGCCGCATGCTCGCGCGCTTTTGCAGCGAGCGGCGCGGCATGCCCGCCGCCCGGAAGCCGCTCGGCGACTACCAGGGCTTCCTGCGTCATGTGCTCGTCGACGACATCGGCGACGTCAAGGTCATCACGCTGCGCCGCCCCGAAGCTCTGAACGCGCTCCACGATGAATTGACCGACGAGATCCTGTCGGTCATCCGGTACTTCGAAGAGGACCCCGCGGTGGCGGGTTTCGTCCTCGTCGGCTACGGCAATCGCGCCTTCTGCGCCGGCGGCGACATCGGGCGCTTCGTGAACATGCTCGGCGATGCGCCGTCCTCCGCGCAGTACGCCCGCGACTGTTCGCGCCTGCTGGTGCACCTCGACCGCATGAAGAAACCGGTCGTCGCCGCGATCAACGGCATGGCGCTGGGCGGCGGCTTCGAGCTGGCGATGCGTTGCCACGGTATCGTCGCGCAGGCGAGCGCCTGGATGCAGATGCCCGAGATCACGCTCGGCATCGTCCACGGCATCGGCGCGATGGTCGTGCCATACCGGCGCTGGCCGCAGGCGTCGGCCGAGTTCCACGGCATGCTGCGCCGGGCCGAGCGGCTGAAGGCGACGCGGGCGTTCGAGCTGGGCATCGTCGACGGGCTCGCCCGCGACTACCCGGAACTCATCCGCGCGGCCGTTGCCCGCGTCAAGGCCCTGGAGGGCAGGGTGGGCGGCATCCCCGACGGCGTGGTGCAGATCGCCCCGCTCGACCCCATTGCCCCGGTCGCCGCCAATGGCCAGCCGCTCAGTGCCGAAGTCATCGGCATCCTCGAGCGGGCCGTCGAGGCCGCGGCGGCCGCGCCGACCTTCGAGGAGGCGCTGGAGATCGGCTACCTGGCCTGGGGCGACAGCGCCTGCACGGCAGCCGCCCGCGAGGGCATCACCGCCTTCCAGGAAAAGCGCAAGCCGGATTTCACGAAGACGCCGTGATGGCCCGGGCCATACCGGGTGGGGGGGGCGCCCGCAGCGGCGCGTGGATACATTGAGCCCATGACCACGCGCATAGGAGACAGGACGATGACAGACCTCAGCAGCGCGATCGCGTTCGTCGGCGAGGTCGGAGCGAAGACACCCGCTCCGGCGCGGCCGGCAATGTTCGAGCGCGAGGTGCTGGTGCGCTTCGCGCACTGCGACCCGGCCGGCATCGTGTTCTACCCGCAGTATTTCGTGCTCCTCAACGGGCTCGTCGAGGACTGGCTGACGGACGGGCTCGGCACCTCGTTCGCGGATCTGATCATGACGCGCCGGCTCGGAATTCCGACGGTGCGCATGGACTGCACCTTCACGCGGCCGAGCAGGATGGGTGACGCGCTCATGCTCGGGCTCACCGTCACGCGCATCGGCGAAAGCTCGATCGGTCTCGACGTGCAGGGCCGGGTCGGCGACGAGTTGCGCCTGCGGGCCCGGCAGACGCTCGTCACGATGGACCTCGAGACGATGAATTCGGTGCCGATTCCGCCGGACATCCGTGCCTGCCTTGGGCGCTATTGTCAGCCCGTGCCGGAACTCGCGGCCGATGCTCTTTCCCTGCCCGCCGACGGCAACCGGCGGGCCACTGACGGAGGCAAGCATGCAGATTGAACTGGAAGCGGACGCGCCGGCGACAGCCGGGGATGCCTTCGGCGACATGGCGCCGTGGCAGGCGATGCTCGACCGCTACAACGGGCTCTTCACCGACATGGTCGAAGGCTCGTCGGTCGGCTTCGTGCCGCGGAGCGGCTCGGGCATACAGCCCGGCAAGCACGTCGCGGGGCTGGTCGAGGCCGCGGGCGAGGTGCCGATGATGAAATGGCTCAACGACGGCAGCGGCATGTCGGCCGGCGTGATGCGCTACGCGGGCTTCCAGGAGGCGCGCGTGGATCTGCTCTTCGTCGCCGACGACGCGGCGCTCGAAGCGATGCGCGCGAGCCTTGCCGGCGACACCTTGTCGCTGATCAAGCGACTGATCCGGCAGGGGCATATCATGTTCTTCGTGCTGCGCACGAAATTCGAATTGCAGGACGCGGGCTACGAGGAATTCCTCGATACGCTCGGCCTTGCCTTCCTCGGGGCCTGCCGATGATCTTCCACAATCCCGCCGGCGCGCCCGAGCTTGCGTGCGAGCAGTGCGGCTGCCGCTGGTTCGACCGCATCAACGACACCTGCTACGAGTGCGGCACGAAGGTGAGCGCCGAATCCATCGCCGAGTTCAACCAGGCCGTGGAGCGTTTTCGCGCACGCGAGGCGACCTGCGGCGGTGCCGCACCGGGGGCGCCCGCCGATCCCGCCGCGCGCTAGGGTCCGCTACATGGAGTTTGCCGAACGCCGATGAAGAAGACCGCCGCCGTCCCGTATCGTCTCGCCCTGAAGACGATGCCGCCCCACTCGGCGCGACAGGCGGTCGCCCCGCCGCGCCTGCTCGCGCGGCTGCGCGAGGCGGTCGAGCAGCCGCTGGTGGCGGTGACTTCGCTCGCGGGCTTCGGCAAGACGTCGCTGCTCGTGCAGCTGCGGCGCGAACTGCTGGCGCCCGGCGCCGCGGTCGCGTGGCTGACCATCGAGGCCAGCGACGACCGGGCGAGCGTCGCGCCCGCGATCATCGCGTCGCTGAGCACTGCGCTCGGGCTCGAAATGCCCGCGCGCGCCTTCGATCAGGTGGGGCAGGCCGGTGCGGACCTGTGGGCCGCGAGCGAGCTGCTCGTGCAGTTGCACGAACTCGCCCGCCCGACCTGGCTGCTGATCGACGACCTGCACCAGCTCGCCGACCGCGACGCGATCGATTTCATCTACTACCTCGTCACGAACGCGCCGTCCAACTTTCACGTCGTCGTCAGCTCGCGCACCGACCCCCCATTCCCGGTCGAGGAACTGCGCGCGCACGGGCTCTACACCCAGTTCGTCACCGAGGACCTGCGTCTCCGACTGGAAGATACGGTCGGCTTCCTGCGCCGCCGCCTCGGCGACGAGGTCGACATCGAAACCGGCGCGCGCCTGCACGAGCGCACCGAAGGCTGGCCGATGGCGCTGCAGATCGTGACCTCGGCGATGGCCCGCCGCAGCGACATCGCCGGGACGGTTGCGAGCCTGTCAGGCGCGAGCGGGGACGTGGCGCGCTATTTCTCGCAATTCGTGCTGGAAAGTCTCGATGAAGGGGCGGTCACGATGCTGGTGCGCGCGTCCCTGCTCGAAACCCTGCATCCGGGGCTGTGCGCGGCGCTCGGGGGCGGCGTCGACGCGGCCGAGATCCTCGTCCGGCTCGAACAACAGACCGGCCTCGTGACGTCGGTCGATGGTGGCGACGTCTATCGCATGCATCCGTTGTTCCGCGAGTACCTCGCGAGCCTGCTCGCGGAGCTGCCGGCCAGCGAACGCACCGCGCTGCACGCCAAGGCGGCGGAATGGTTCGCGGCGCACGACATGCTCGAGCACGCCGCCGAGCACGCCTTCCTCGGCGGCCTGCGCGCCGAGGCGATGGACTGGATCGAGAAGCGCGTGCGTTACCTCGGCGTGCAGGGGCGCATCGTCGAGGTGCTCGCGTGGCTTGACCGCCTGCCGCCGGAGGAGATTGCGCGGCGCGAAGGCATCCAGCTCACGGCCGCCTGGGCGTGCGCGCTGTGCTACCGCCCGCAGGACGCCGAGCGCCTCACCGACGTGATCCTGGCGCGACCGGGCGTGACGCCCGAGGTCGTGCTGCAGGCGAACATCGTGCGCTCGGCCGCGGCGATCCATTGCGACGACTACCAGCGCGCGCGCGGGTGCATCGACACCTACGACCCCGCGCTCGGCCCGCTCTACTGCAACACGCTGTCCTTCATCGCGATCCACAGCGGATTTCCCGAACGTGCGCGCTACTACCAGCAGATCTCCGACGGCCACGGCCGGGTGGCGCGCAGTTTCTACGATTCGATCTACGGCGCATTCGCGGTCGGGCTCAGCTACCTGATCGAAGGCCAGGCGAAGGAAGCCGCCGGCGTATTCGCTGCGGCGCTGGAACGCGCGGAGAGCGTGACCGGCTGGCGGTCGATGCCGGCCGCGATCCACGCGGCAGGGCTCGCCGCCGCGAACTGGGAACTCGGCGCCGAGGACGAGGCGCGCGCACTGCTCGCGAACCGACTCGACCTGATCGAGCAGGCCGCGCTGCCGGACGCCGTGATCCTCGCCTACCTGACCCTCGCGCGCTACGAAAGCCAGAAGGGCAGCGAAGGCAAGGCCTTCGACGCGCTCAACAGCCTGGCCGCGATCGGCGAGCTGCGCGGCCAGCCGCGCCTCGTCGCTGCGAGCCTCGGGGAACAGATCCGCCAGCATGCGATTCGCAGCCGGCTCATGTCGTGCCGCATGCTGATGAACGGCCTCGATGCGATCGCTGGCGACCCCGCGCGGGCCGACCGCGGGCTCGAGGCCGAGCTGCGGCTGATCCGCGAGATCGCCGCGGCGCGCGTCGCGCTGCTCGAGCACGACGACACGGTGGCCCTGGCCGCGCTCGATCACGCCGCCGAAATCGCCGCGCGGTTGCGGCGCGGCCGCGACCAGATCGCGGTGCGCATCGTGCGCGCCAGCAGCCTGCGCGACGACGCCGAGGGTCCGCCGCTGCTCGCCGAGGCGCTGAGTCTCGCCGAATCCTTCGGCCTCGTGCGCGTGCTCGCGGACGACTGGCCGGCGGCGCTCGACGTGCTTCCGGAACTCGACCGCTCCGGCTGCGGCGCCGCTGCCGGCGTATCGCCCGCCTTCATCGAACGCGCCACCGAGCGCTGCCGCGTCGGTTGGGTGCCCAAGGCCGCGACGCCGAAAACCGCTGCGGCAACCCAGCGCCCCGCGCAGCTGTCGGCGCGCGAAATGGAGATCCTCGCCGCGCTGGCACATGGCCGTACGAACAAGGAAATCGCAAACATCCTCGACGTCGGCCCCGAGACGATCAAGTGGCACATGCGGAACCTGCTGGCCAAGCTCAACGCCGCGAACCGCCGGCATGCCGTGGATCGTGCAAGGTTGCTGGGGATCCTGGATTGACCTGAGGCTGCGATGGCCTGCCGGAGACGCGGGGCCATGAAACGGCCGCCAGCGTGAATCTCGCCGCGAGCGCTTCCGGCCTGCGCCCGCCACCCACGTCTGCACCGCGACAGTCGATCCGCGGATGCACCTTCGGCGGCAGGGGGAGCCCTTCGGGCAGCGACGGCAAAGCGCGTAGGGTCGTCCGAGAGCCCCGCGTACGCGAGCGCCGCATCAGGCATGCCGTGCGACTTGATCAAGGCCTGCGCACCCGCGTCGAAAATCGTGGAACAGCTGTCGCGTGCAGACAAGTCGCCTCCTGACGTCTCACGTACCTTTACGACGCATAACAGGAGGAGAGACATGCACAACTCACAAGAAAAGCGCTGGACGCTGACCGTTTCGTGTCCGAGCGCGGCAGGCCAGGTCGCGGCGATTTCCGGTTTCCTCGATCGTCAGGGGTGCTACATCAACGAGTACTCGTGTTTCGACGATGAGCTGAACGACCGTTTCTTCGTCCGATGCGTCTTCAGCCATGATACCGAGGGAGCGATCGACGGTGCGACCCTGCGTCGCGAGTTCGCGCCGCTGGCGGAACGGTTCGGTATGGACTGGGCGATGCACGCGCTGTGCGAGCGGCCCAAGGTCCTGATCATGGTGTCGAAGCTCGATCACTGCCTGCGTGACCTGCTGTACCGCTGGCGGATTGGCGAACTGCCCATCGACATCGTCGCCGTGGTTTCGAATCACCCCGACCTCGAGCATCTGGCGACGGCTGAGGGGCTGGCCTTCCACCATCTGCCCGTGACTGCGGAGACCAAGCCGCAGCAGGAAGCGAAGCTGATGGCGATCGTCGAGCAAACGGGGGCCGAGCTGGTGGTGCTGGCGCGCTACATGCAGGTTCTGACCGACGATCTGTGCCGGCGTCTGCATGGCCGCGCGATCAACATCCATCACTCCTTCCTGCCGGGATTCAAGGGGGCGAAGCCCTATCATCAGGCGCACGAGCGTGGCGTGAAGCTGATCGGGGCCACCGCCCACTATGTGACCGGCGATCTCGACGAGGGGCCTATCGTCGAGCAGGTCGTGGAGCGTGTGACGCATGCGCATAGCCCGGAACAACTGCTCACGGTCGGCCGCGACATGGAGTGCCAGGCACTGGCGCGCGCCGTGCGCTTCCATATCGAACGCCGCATCTTCCTCAACGGCACAAGGACGGTCGTCCTGCCCTGATCGTATCGAGTCCCGCCTGCCGGCGCGTTGATGGCACCGGCAGTGCGTATAGACTTGGAAATGAAACTGCGACTTTCAGGGCATTTCGATGAACAATTCCACTCCCAGCCAGGGTCCGGGCCACTGGGCCGGGCGGGGCGGCGATGCGCCAATCCGCTTCGGCTTTCTTCTTGTGCCCGATTTCACGCTGATCGGTTTCGGTGCGGCGATCGATCCCCTGCGCCTTGCGAACATGGTGGCGCGCAGGAAGTTGTATGAATTCGTGACGATCACGATGGACGGCCAGCCGGTGCGATCGAGCGCCGGCGTGTGCGTTCAGCCGGACTGCGCGGCCGCTGATGCGGTTGAGCTCGATGGCGTCTTCGTGGTGGGGCCGAATCCCTTGCCGGTTACCGGCACCGAGCCGATCCAGCGCTGGCTGCGGACGCTCGCCGGACGCGGCGTCGCCCTCGGCGGGGTCGATACCGGCAGCTACTTCCTCGCCTGCGCCGGCCTGCTCGACGGCTATCGCAGCACGATCCACTGGGAAGACATGGACGCGCTGCTCGACCGCTTCCCGCGCCTGGTGGTGTCGAACAAGATCTACGAGGTCGACCGCAATCGCTGCTCCTGCTCCGGAGGCATTGCGCCGGTCGAGATGATGATCCACCTGATCGGCCTTGGTGGAGGCGGGCGCAAGATTGCGAAGGCAGTGGCCGAGTTGCTGATCTACGAGTGCCGCGGCCCGGACGAGAAGCAGAAGACCTCGCTGCGCGACGTCTCCAACGCGTCGCATCCCAAGCTCGTCGAGGCGATCAAGATCATGGAGTGCAACATCGAGGAACCGCTCTCGATGGAGGAACTCGCCGCGCACATGCAGTTCTCCGCGCGCCAGCTCGAACGCCTGTTCCGCGAGACCCTGAACTGCACGCCGCGGCAGTACTACCTGCAGATTCGCCTCGAACGCGCGCGCCAGCTCCTGACGCGCACCAACCGCCCCATCGCCGACATCGTGATGGCCTGCGGCTTCGTCTCCTTTGCCCATTTCTCGCACCGATACCACGCGGGCTTCGGCATCTCGCCGAGCGCCGAGCGGCGGCGGCAGACGAGCGATACCGAGAAGACGACCAAACCGCCCTGAGCGGGTGCATCGTTTTCAGAAAAATCCCTGTCGGTTTCCAGAATGTTGCGCGGGCCCCCGGGGCCTAGCATGCACTTCAACAAACGGTCGCAGAACCGGTTGGGGTCGGCAAACCATCGTCCGAATGGCGCCGGCCGGCATGCAGTCCAGTGCAACGGCAGGAGACAACGATGGAAGCTGCAATGCTGCGGAGCGCACCTCGCGCCGCCGCACAGGAGGAGCCGTACGTCCGCTTCAGGAACGTCCAGAAGACGTATGACGGCGAGACTCTGGTCGTCAAGAACCTCAATCTAGACATTGCCAAGGGTGAGTTCCTGACGATGCTCGGGCCGTCGGGTTCGGGCAAGACGACTTCCCTGATGATGCTCGCGGGCTTTGAGACCGCGACCCACGGCGAGATTTATCTCGACGGACGGCCCATCAATGCCCTTGCGCCCGAGAGGCGCAACATCGGCATGGTGTTCCAGAATTACGCGCTGTTTCCGCACATGACTGTGGCGGAGAACCTCGCCTTTCCGCTCAAGGTGCGGAAGATCTCCGCGAGCGAGATCGAGGCCAAGGTCAAGCGTGCCCTCGATATGGTCGGCCTCGGCGGCTTCGCGTCGCGGCGGCCCGGGCAGATGTCGGGTGGCCAGGCGCAGCGCGTCGCCGTGGCGCGGGCGTTGGTGTTCGAGCCCAAGCTGGTGTTGATGGACGAGCCCCTTTCGGCGCTCGACAAGCAGCTCCGGGAACAGATGCAGTACGAGGTCAAGGCGATCCACGACCGCCTCGGCGTGACCATCGTCTATGTCACGCACGACCAATCCGAAGCGCTGACGATGTCCGACCGTATTGCGGTGTTCAACGAGGGTGTGATCCAGCAACTCGACACGCCCGAGCGTCTCTACGAGGCGCCGGTGAATTCCTTCGTTGCGCGCTTCATCGGGGAGAACAACCGCATTTCCGGCGACGTGCTCCGGCTCGACGGCGACGAGTGCGTAGTCGAAATGAAAGGTTGCGGCGCGGTGCAGGCGGCGCGGGTTGCGGCGCTGCAGGCCGGGGCTCCGACGATGCTTTCGCTGCGCCCGGAACGCGTGCAGATCGACCCGCCCGAGGGTTCGGTTCCGAACGCCTTCGAGGCGACCGTGCGCGATCTCGTCTATCTCGGCGACCACCTGCGCATCGGGCTCGATCTCGGCGGCCGGAATACCCTCGTCGCGAAGATGCCCAACAGCTCCCGTCACGGGCGGCTCGCTCCGGGCCACCGCGTGCGCGTCGGCTGGCACGCGGCCGACTGCCGCGCGCTCGACGCGCCGCGGGCCTGACGCCCTTCCTATCCCAAAAAAAACCGACGCATCACAAACAGGAGGATCCGCGCGACGCAGCCATCGACGGCGCGTCCGCCGATGACTCGCGCGAGCAGGGCGGCCGCAGCCGGTAGCACCACAATAAGGAGTAGGAGACAACCATGAAGACGAAAGCGACTATCAATCCGGCAACGAATCAGGCGACACCGTTCACGGTGTCGGGCAGCGGGCGTGGCAAGCACGGTGGCCTGCCGTTGAAGACCTTTGCGGTGCTCGCGTTGGCGCTGATCTCCGGTGCCGCCGCGGCGGAGTCGGCGATCACCGTGACCTCGTTCGGCGGCACCTACGGCACGAGCCAGATCGAAGCGATGCACAAGCCGTTCTCGGCGGCGAGCGGGGTGAAGGTGCTGTCCGAGGACTACAACGGCGGACTGGCGGAGATCCGCGCGCAGGTGAGCACCGGTAACGTGAAGTGGGACGTCGTCGATGTCGAGACCGCCGAGGCGATCCGCGGTTGCGACGAAGGCTTGTTCGAGCGTGTCGAGGCGGCGTCGCTGCCGAAAGGAAGTGATGGCAAGCCGGCGAGCGAGGACTTCTTCGAGGGCGCGATCATGGACTGCGCCGTGCGCAACATCAGCTGGTCCAACATCGTCGCCTTCGACTCGAAGCGCTTCAAGAGCGATGTGCCGAAGACCCTCGCGGACTTCTTCGACCTGAAGAAATTTCCCGGCAAGCGTGGCCTGAAGAAGGAGCCGAACGTGAACCTCGAATGGGCGCTGATGGCCGACGGCGTGCCGCCCGAGCAGGTGTACGCGGTGCTCGGCACGCCGGAAGGGCTGCAGCGCGCTTTCCGCAAGCTCGATACGATCAAGGGCAGTATCGTGTGGTGGCAGGCCGGTGCGCAGGCGCCGCAACTCCTCGCGGATGGAGAGGTAGCGATGACTTCGGCGTACCACGGGCGCATCTTCAACGCCGTGCGCAACGAGAAGCAGAGTTTCGTGCCGGTGTGGGACGGCCAGATCCAGGTCTCGGACCAGTTCGCGATCGTGAAGGGCTCGAAGAATCTCGCCGCGGCGAAGGAGTTCCTGAAGTTCGCGACCGGCACGAAGCCACTGGCCGACCAGGCGAAGTACGTCGCCTACGCCCCGGGCCGCCGTTCGTCGATCCCGGAGGTCGACAGTTCTGTGCGCTTCTGGCTGCCGAACGCCGGCCATCCCGGTCGTGTGCTCGTGAGCAATGCCGAGTGGTGGGCTGACCACGCCGACGAGATCAACCAGAAGTTCGCAGTCTGGCTCGCGAAGTAAGTCCGCGCAACACCATGTGCGGCGGTCGACACCACTTGCTGATCCCGACCGCCGCAGCCACCCCGCAGAGAGTCCGAGCCATGACTGCCACCATTCTCGATGCCGAACCGCTCAGTGCTGCCGAGCGCCGATCGCTCAAATCCCGGCTGCGCCGCGCCGAGCGGATGGGGCGCGTGCGCGCCTACGCCGCCGTCGCGCCGCTGCTCGCCTTCATCCTCCTCGCTTTCGTCGTGCCGATCACGCTGATGCTGATCAACAGCGTGCAGAACCCCGTCGTTGCGAGCCAGTTTCCGCGTACGCTCACAGCGCTCGCCGCGTGGGGGCGGACCGCCGAGCCCACGCCGCCGGAGGGTGTATATGAAGCGTTTGCCGAAGAGTTGAAGGTGAGCCGCAAGGCGGGCGAACTGAGCAAGGTTGCCACGCGCCTCAATTACGACAGCGGCGGGATGCGCAGCCTGCTGATGGGCACAGCCCGCCGCATCAAGGACGGCGACACTGGACCGTGGAAGGAACGCCTGCTCGCGGTGGACGCGGCGTGGGGCAAGCGGGAGACCTGGGCCGTGTTCCGCCAGGCCGGAGATCCCTTCACTGCCGGCTATTATCTTGCGGCGCTCGATCTGCGCCGAGATGCCGACGACCAGATCGTTCGCCAGCCCGAGGACCAGCGCCTGTACGTCGATGCGATGTCGCGCACGCTGTGGGTCGGCGCGCTGGTGACTTTCTTCACGTTGCTCGCCGGCTACCCGGTCGCCTACCTGCTGGCGACTCTCCCCCCGAAGACGGGCAACCTGCTGATGATCTGTGTGCTGCTGCCGTTCTGGACCTCGCTTCTCGTGCGCACGACGTCGTGGATCGTGATCCTGCAGCGCGAAGGGCTCTTCAACGACCTGCTCATGGCGCTGGGTCTGATCGACGAGCGGGTGCAACTGATCTTCAACCGCTTCGGCGTCGTCACTGCGATGACCCATATCCTGCTGCCTTTCATGATCCTACCGATCTACAGCGTCATGAAGCAAGTGCCGCCCAGCCTCGTGCGCGCGGCACGCTCGCTCGGCGCCGGGCCGGTCACCGCCTTCTTCAAGGTCTATGTGCCGCAGACGATGCCCGGGGTGAGCGCCGGGGCGCTGCTCGTGTTCATCCTCGCGTTGGGTTACTACATCACGCCGGCGCTGGTTGGCGGCCCTGCGGACCAGATGATCAGCTACTTCATCGCCGACCACATCGGGCGCTCGCTCAACTGGGGCCTCGCGTCCGCGCTCGGCGGCGTGCTGCTGGCGGGGGTGCTCGCGCTGTATGCCGTTTATGACCGACTCGTCGGTGTCACCAACGTCAAGCTGGGGTGAAGCGATGACCCAATTTCCTCCCTATGTCGGGCTCGGCGGACGGGCCTGGTTCTACGGCTATCGCAGTTTCTGCGGTCTCGTGCTGCTGTTCCTGATGGCGCCGATCCTCGTCATCGTGCCGCTCGCGTTCAACTCGCAGCCTTACTTCACCTATCCGATTCCAGGTTTCAGCCTGCGCTGGTTCGAGGCGATCTGGCAGGACACGATATGGCTGCAGGCGATCCGCAACAGCATCGTCGTCGCCGTCGCCTCGACCGTGATATCGACTTCGCTGGGCACGCTTGCGGCGATCGGGCTGATGCGCAAGGACCTGCCAGGCAAGGGGCTGATCACAGCGGTCCTCGTGTCGCCGATGATCGTGCCGATCATCATCACGGCGGTTGGTTCGTATTTCTTCTATTCGAACCTCGGCATCGCCAACAGCCTCACGGCGATCATCCTGTCGCACGCAGCGCTCGGAACGCCCTTTGTCGTGATTACGGTGACCGCGACGATGGTCGGCTTCGACCACTCGCTGACGCGCGCCGCACGCAACCTTGGTGCCTCGCCGCTGTATGCCTTCCGCACGGTCACGATTCCGCTCGTGTGGCCGGGCATCCTCTCGGGGGCGTTGTTCGCGTTCGCGACTTCGTTCGACGAAGTCGTCACGGTGCTTTTCCTGGGCGGGGTCGAGCAGCGCACCGTGCCGCGGCAGATGTGGTCGGGCGTACGCGAACAGCTCAGTCCGACGATCCTCGCGGTCGCAACGGTGCTGATCGTGATCTCGGTCGCCATGTTGCTGACGCTCGAATTCCTGCGTCGACGCAATGCCCGCATGCGGGGGCTTGCCGACTGAACTGCGCCTGAACCAGCCTTTCCGTTTCTCTCCCGCGGTTGTTTGCGACCGTGCAGCCCTCCGGTGCAACCCCGTCCGGAGGGCTTTTTTTTCTCCTGAAAAATGCGAAATCAATGAAAGTCGTTTTCGCGCAAATGCTCGTCGGAGCGCGGAAATTAGGGGGAGTCCGGGCTATCTACCATGACTTCCACGTTGTCGCCGCATCGCTGCGGGGCAACCGCGAATACCTAGATCCATACACATCAAGGAGCGAAGACATGACGAATCTCGTCAGCGGCATCCAGTCCATCAACGAGATGAAAGACCTGCTGCGCATCGAGAACGGCGAAAAGGTGAAGCACACCTTCTCCGTGCAGGAGTATCACAGCCGCCAGGCCAAGCTGCGCAAGTACATGGCCGACAACAATATCGACGCCGTGCTGTTCACGTCGATGCACAACATCAACTACTACAGCGACTTCCTGTACTGCTCGTTCGGCCGCCCCTACGGCCTGGTCGTGACGCAGGACAAGGTCGTATCGATCAGCGCCAACATCGACGGCGGCCAGCCGTGGCGCCGCACCGTGGGCGACTACAACATCGTCTACACCGACTGGCGCCGCGACAACTACTTCCGCGCGATCCAGCAGGAAATCGGCGACAAGGGCCGTGTCGGTGTCGAATACGACCACATCCCCGTCGAGCGTCTGGAAAAGCTCAAGGCCGCACTGCCCAATGCCACGTTGACCGACATCGGCGTGCCGACGATGCGCATGCGCATGATCAAGTCGGCCGAGGAAATCGCGCTGATCAAGCACGGAGCACAGGTGTGCGACGTCGGCGGCGCGGCGCTCGCGGCGGCGGTGCATGAGGGCGTGCCCGAGCACGAGGTGGCGCTCGCCTCGACGCAGGCGATGATCCGCGAGATCGCGAAGCGCTTCCCCGATTCGGAACTGATGGACACCTGGACCTGGTTCCAGTCCGGCATCAACACCGACGGCGCGCATAACCCGGTCACGACGCGCAAGGTGCAGAAGGGCGACATCCTGTCGCTGAACTGCTTCTCGATGATCTCGGGCTACTACACGGCGCTCGAGCGCACGATGTTCTTCGACCATTGTGACGACGCCTCGCTCAAGCTGTGGGAGGTGAACGTCAAGGTGCACGAGGCCGGCCTCAAGCTCGTGAAGCCGGGCGTGCGCTGCTGCGACGTCGCCGCGCAGTTGAATGAGATCTTCGCCGAGCACGGCCTGCTGCAATACCGCACGTTCGGCTACGGCCACTCCTTCGGTGTGCTGTCGCATTATTATGGTCGCGAGGCGGGCCTCGAATTCCGCGAGGACATCGAGACCGTGCTGGAGCCGGGTATGGTCGTGTCGATCGAGCCGATGATCATGCTGCCGGAAGGCATGCCGGGCGCGGGCGGCTATCGCGAGCACGACATCCTCGTCGTGACCGAGAACGGCGCCGAGAACATCACCGGCTTCCCTTACGGGCCGGAACACAACATCATCCGCCGCTAAACCGACGGAAACCGGCCTGCCGCGTCCCCCGCGGCAGGCATGCAAAACTATGACTGCCCCGCAAGAGGGCGGCGATCACGCCGGAGACACATTCATGAAAAAAAGCCGCCGGGCCTTTTCCTAGCGCCCGCACCGCACCGGCCCTGAAAGGGCCGCTGACAACCGGCTTTCGGCGCTGCGCCCCCGTGGCGGGGTCGCCGCTGCCTGCCTATCCGGATTTGCCGTTCCGCGCGCCCGTACCGCACGGGCCTGCCGTGGTCTGCCGTGCGCGCCGGACGGATACACACCTGGTTTCGTGGAGACAACATGCATACACAACAAGCCGTACTGAGGGGCGACGCTGCCGTGAATAGCGATCAGCGCCTCTTGCGCCGCGCCGCTGCCGGCAGCTTCATCGGCAATTTCGTCGAATGGTTCGACTACGCGGCCTATGGCTATCTCGCCACCATCATCGCGGCCGTGTTCTTCCCTAGCGAGGATCGCGCGACGGCGTTGATGTCGACGTTCGCGGTGTTTGCGATTTCCTTCTTCGTACGCCCGATCGGGGGGGTTATCTGGGGTCACATCGGCGATCGCATCGGACGTCGCGACGCGCTTTCGCTGTCGATCCTGATCATGTCGGGATCGACCTTCCTGATCGCCTTCCTGCCCAGTTACGAGATGGTCGGAATCTGGGCCCCGGTGCTCCTGCTGCTGGTTCGCTTGGTACAGGGTTTTTCGGCCTCGGGCGAGTATGCCGGCGCCTCGGCATTCATCGCGGAATACGCGCCGCCAAAGAAACGCGGCTTGTACACCAGCCTGGTGCCGGCCAGCACCGCTGTCGGCCTGCTTTTCGGTTCGCTGCTCGTCGCATGGATGCACACAGTTCTGACGACCGAAGAGATGCACTCGTGGGGCTGGCGCCTGCCCTTCCTGCTCGCCGCGCCCTTCGGCCTGATCGGTCGCTGGATCCGGACGAACCTCGAGGACACGCCGGCGTTCCGCGCGATGGAGTCCAAGCATGCGCACAAGGAGGCCGCGCCGCTCGGGCTGCTGCTCACCCGCTATCGCCGGCAGGTAATCGTCGCGCTCGGCGTCGCCAGCCTGAACGCCGTGGGCTTCTATGTGCTGCTGTCCTACATGCCGACCTATCTCAGCACCGAACAGGGCCTGACCGAAGCGGCATCGTTCCGGGCTGCGACGATCTCGCTGATCGCCTACATCGGTTTTATCTTCCTGATGGGCAAGCTCTCCGACATGTTCGGCCGCAAGACCATGCTGATCTTCGCATCGGTGAGCTTCATGGCGATGAGCGTCGCGCTGTTCCAGGCGCTGCCCGGGGCGAGTTTCGAGACCATGCTGATGATTCAGATCATGTTCGGACTGCTGCTTGCGATGAACGACGGCACGCTCGCGTGCTTCCTCGCCGAGACCTTCCCGACCACGGTGCGCTACAGCGGTTTTGCGTTGAGCTTCAACCTCGCGAACACGCTCTTCGGTGGCACGGCGCCTTTCGTTTGCACCTGGCTGATCAAGAACACGGGCAATGCCTTCGCGCCGGCGTGGTACCTGGTCGTAGCGGCGGCGGTGTCGCTGGTCGCGATCCTCGCGTCGAAGGCACACTCGGGTGAGGATTTCACGAAAGCGCGTGCCTGAATCGAGAAGCGACGCAAGCAGGCAAGTCCCTGGCGGATCGCGATAAGCGATGCGCCAGAAAGCTGCCTAAGCTCAAGACCACGTCGCCGGTTCCACGGCCGGCGACGTACACATCCCACGGAGAAGGCACTTCATGAAGTTCATCACCGCATCCTCGGCTGCATCCCCGGCCGGACCTTATTCCCCCGCGGTTCAGGCAGGCAACCTCCTGTTCGTTTCGGGCCAGATCCCGCTCGCGGCCGACGGATCGATTGCCGGCGAGGACATCGGCACGCAGACCCGTCAGGTGTTTGCGAACCTCAAGGCGGTGCTTGCGCAGGCCGGCGCAGATCTCCCGAACATCGTCAAGACGACCGTGTTCCTGAAGGATCTGGGCGATTTTGCCGACATGAACGCGGTCTATGCCGAGGCGTTCGGCGAGCATCGTCCGGCGCGTTCGACGGTCCAGGTGGCGAAGCTGCCGCGTGACGTGCGCGTCGAGATCGAGGCAATTGCGGTCCTTGGTTGACGCTGCCGTCCGGTGGATGTGGTCATGAACGCACGCAGGACATCGCGAAGGTAGGAGCACGAAGGCGTGGCCGGTGAAGCAATTGTGCTGGTGGTCGATGACGACCCCGTGACCAGAAACTGCCTGGCGGATTACTTCGCGGCCGAGGACTTTGGTGTCCTGTGCGCGGCGACTGCAGAGGAGGCGGAGGCTGTCATCGCGAGGGAGAACATCGACCTCGTGTTGCTCGACATCCGGCTCCCGGGCAAGGACGGGCTGACCCTGACGCGCGAGCTCCGCGTGAATAGCGAAGTCGGCATCATCCTCGTGTCGGGCAAGCAGGACGAGATCGAACGCATCGTCGGCCTCGAGTGCGGGGCGGACGAGTACGTGACCAAGCCGTTCAACCCGCGGGAGATCCTTGCGCGGGCGAAGAATCTCATCCGGCGCGTGAAACGCTCCGGGTCGATGACCGCCGGCTCCGCACGCGGGAAGGAGGTGGCGTTCGGCGACTGGACGCTGCACCCGGACCGCCGCCAGCTAGTCGACGCATCGGGCGTCGAGGCCGAGCTCACCGAGGGCGAGTTCCAGCTCCTGAAAGCCTTCCTCCGTCATCCTGGTCAGACGATGAGCCGCGACCAGCTGCTCGACCAGATCCGCAACCGTGAATGGGTGCCGAGCGACCGCACCGTGGATGTGCTGGTCGGCCGCCTGCGCCGCAAGCTGAAGGACGAACCCGCGAGCCCGAAAGTCATCCTGACCGTGCACGGGGCCGGATACCGCTTCACTCCGGTTCCACGCGAACGCCCATGAGGCGCGCGAGCGTGGCGCTGGCCCTGTGCGGGCTCGCCGCCGGTGCGCAGGGGGCAACGTTCAGCGCCTGCGGCCATCCCGCCTATCCGCCGGTGTCGTGGGTCACGCAGGGCCAGTTGCGCGGACTCGCGCCCGAGGTCGTACGCGGGATCTTCCGCGAGATGGGGCACGAGCTGCGCACTGAGCCGCTGGGCAACTGGAAGCGCTGCCTGCTGGAAGCGCAGGAGGGGCGCGTCGACGTCGTCGTCGCGGCCTACCGTACATCGGAGCGGGAGCGGAGGCTTGCGTTCTCGATACAGTACCTCGTCGCCGACCCCATCGTCCTCTTCGTCCGGCGCGACCGGCAATTCGCGTTCTCGCGCTGGAGCGACCTGGAGGGCAAGACCGTCGGACTGCTGCTCGGCGACAGCTTCGGCGAGCGTTTCGACCGTTTCGCCGAGGCGCGTCTGAAGGTCGAGCGGGTGTCGCGCAGCGAACAGAACGTGCGCAAGCTCGCGCTCGGGCGTATCGACTTCATGCCCGTCGGGCTCCGCACCTGGCGTCTGCAGGGGCAGCGTCTGGGCTACGGTGACGAGATCATGCGCCTGCCTAAGCCGCTGGTCACCGAGCACTACTACGTCGCCGTGCGCCGGGGCTCGCCGCTGGAAAGCCTGCTCCCGCACATCGACCGGCGGCTCGCCGAAATGCATGCGGACGGCAGCCTGCAGCGCCTCGAGCGCGCGCACGCGGATGCCTACCTGGCGGAACTCGAAGGAACGGAGCCGGATGCTGCGCGCCGCTGAACGCTGGCTGCGGCGCCTTCCCGGCTACCGCCGCGAGCATCCCCTCGCGCATCGCGTGACGATCTACGTGCTGGCCTGCAGCCTGGGCTTCGCGCTGCTGTCGACCGCCCTGCAGGTCGCGATCGAGTACCGGCGCGAGATGCGCTCGATCGAGGAGCGCATCGAGCTCATCCGCGGCGGTTATCTCGCGAGTCTCGCACGCAGCGTGTGGGACCTCGACGAGGAGCAGTTGCGCCTGCAATTGCAGGGGATTTCCGATTTTCCCGACATCGGCGGCCTGCGGCTGGAGGGCGCCGGCTTCCTGACTCCCTTCGAGATTCCCGCCCGCCGCCGCGTGATCGCGCCGATCGAGCACGGCTTCGAGCTCGTCTATCCGGCGCCCGAAGGCGACCGGAGCCTGGGGCGGCTGGTCGTGCAGACCGATCGCGGGGCGGTGTTCGCACGGCTCGGCTGGAGCGGGCTCATCATCCTGTTGAGCCAGACGCTCACGGTCCTGCTGATCGCGGCGGCGCTGGTCGTGGTGTTCCAGTGGTTCGTCACGCGCCACCTCGAGAGCATGGCGCGCTTCGCCCGGCTGCTCGGCGAAGGGCGCCTCGATGCGCCGCTGAAGCTGGCGCGTCCGCCTTCGGCGGTGCCCGACGAGCTCGACGCCGTGGTCGCGGCCCTCAACGACATGCAGCTGGCGATCCGCCAGGACATCAGCCGGCGCCAGCTTGCTCACGATCGGCTGCTGTACAGCCGCGACCAGTTCAAGGAAATGGTCGAAAAGCGCACACGCAGCCTGCAGGCGGCCAAGGATGCGGCCGAGGCGGCGAACCGAGCGAAATCGGCCTTCCTCGCCACGATGAGCCACGAGATCCGCACGCCGATGAACGGCATGCTCGGGATGCTGCAGCTCCTGCGCCACAGCGAGATGCCGGAAACCTCCCGCAACCAGCTCGATGTCCTGCAGCGGTCGGGCGAATTGCTGCTCGCAACGCTCAACCACGTCCTCGATTACGCCCGCATCGAGGAGGGTGGGGAGATGCCGGAGGAGGAGGCTTTCGACCTTCAGGAGCTGGTCGACAATCAGCTCCTGCTCGTGGCCGGCTCGGCCGGTGCAAAGGGGCTGACGCTTGCGGCCGACATCGCGCCGGGGCTGGCGGGGCGCTATATCGGCGGCGCGGGGAGCCTGCGGCAGATCCTCGGCAACCTGCTGTCGAATGCGATCAAGTTCACCCTCGAGGGCGAGGTCAGGCTGCGCGTCGACGCCGATGACAAGGCGGGCGCCGCGAGCCGCCTGCGCTTCGAGGTTTGCGACACCGGCATCGGCATCGAGGAAACACAGCAGGCGCGCATCTTCGAACGCTTCACCCAGGCCGACGACACGATTACGCGGCGTTTCGGCGGCTCCGGCCTCGGCTTGGCGATATGCAGGAAGCTCGTCGAGAGCATGGGCGGAACGATCGGCGTCGCTAGCGTGCCGGGGGAGGGGAGCCGCTTCCGGGTTGAAGTGCCGGTACGGGCCTTGCCGCCGGAGGCATCCGTGACCCCGTCGGTGGCGCCGGCGGACCTGCCGAGCCTGAGCCTGCTCCTCGTGGAGGATGTCGAGGTGAATCGTCTGGTCCTGTGCGGCCTGCTCGAACACGCCGGACACCTCGTGTGCACGGCCGTGGACGGCCGGCAGGCGCTCGACATCTGCAGGCAGCAGGGGTTCGACGCGATCCTCATGGACATGCACCTGCCGATCATGAGCGGCAGCGAAGTGAGCCGGGAGATCCGCAGCGACCCCGGAAATCTGAACGGGACCACGCCCATCATTGCGCTGACCGCCAGCGTCAGCCCCGAGGACATCCGGCACTGTCTCGGTCACGGCATGGACGCCGTCGTGGCCAAGCCCGTACGGATCGAGCACCTGCTGCGGACGCTTGCCGAAGTGCTCGGGCCGAAGGAGCGACACAGCCCGGCCCAGATGGGTGCGAACGAGGCTGAGCGCAATGTCACGGTGGACAGGCGCCTGCTGGTGGCTCACGCGCGGTTGTTCGGCTGCGCCCGTGTCCTGAGCCTGGTGGCGCTGCTGCGCGAGCAGGCTGACGCCACCTTGCCGCAAATCACCGAGGCGCTCGAGCAGGGGGATCTGTTCGAAGTGCAGGAACTGGCGCACAAACTCGCCGGCGCATGCGAGATGCTGGGCCTGATCGACAGCAGCGAGCGCTTGCGCACGCTGGAGGCGAAGGCAGGGGCGGACGACGTCGTCGGCTGCCGTGGCACGCAGGACGGGCTCGGGGTCATCCTGGCGCGCGAGCTGGAGGAGGCGGGCCCTTGCCTGCAGCCCGACGAGCCCGCCCCGGCTGCGTCCGGCCGGGACGAGATGCTGACCCGCGCAGCATAGACCCCCTCAGGGGCGACGCCGCCGCGCGCCGACCTGGGACGGGGAGACGCCGAAGAATTCCCGATAGCAACGGCTGAAGTGCGGCGCGCCGCTGAAGCCGCAGGCGATCGCGATGCTGGTGATCGGCTCGTTCGTCTGCTGCAGGAGGCGCCGGGCGCGCGTGATGCGGGTCTCGAGGTAGTAGCGTGCCGGCGTGGCATTCATGTAGCGCTGGAACATCCGGTCGATCTGGCGGCGCGACACCTGGGCGTGCTGCGCCAGGTCGTCGATGCTGAGAGGTTCCTCGATGTTGTTCTTCATCAGCTGCAGGACCGTGCGGAGTGCCGCGGGCAGTGTGGGATCGTCCGCCAGCGCCGTCATCGGAAGGTCGGGCAGGTCATCGAGGGTGCGGTCGCAGGAGAGGATCTCCTCCACGCCGCGCACCACCTCCTCGCCGTGATGGTTGCGGATCACGGCCAGCATCATGCTCAGGGCGCTGTTGGCGCCGGCAGATGAGATCCGGTCGCGATCGATGACGAAAGGATGCGCCAGGAGTTTGACCTGCGGACACACCTCCTCCAGCCCGGCGCGGCTGTCGGGGTGCACCGTGCAGGCGTAGCCGTCGAGGAGTCCCGCGTGGGCAAGGAGGTAGCTGCCGTTCCACAGGCCGCCCAGCATGACGCGATGCCGTGCAGCCTCGCGGAGTTTCTCGACGGTCGGACGCGCGGGCTCCAGCTTCGAGCGGTAACCGCCGCATACGATGAGGACGTCGAGCGTCTTCACGGGGATGGATCGCAAGTCGCCATCGACCGAGATATTGATCGCGAGGTCGCTGCGAATCGTCGATCCTTCGAGGCTGTATGTCTCGAAGCTGTAAAGCGGCTTGCCGCTGACCAGGTTGGCGGTGACGATCGCGTCGACGGCACCGGTAAACGCCATCATGGAAAAATGTTCGAGCAGCAGGAAACCGATGCGCCTGTGGATCGTCGTGGGGACGCCTTCGGCGGGTTGTCCCGGCAGGTGGGCCTGATTGCTGTGGCGCAGGCGACTGTCGAACTTGCGCTGGTGCTGGAGCGGATTGTCAGCCATGCCGGTCCCGTCGTGTCGACGCTCGTGTCTGCAGGAAAGATCAAATTATAAAGGCACGCCCCCCTCGAAGAGGGGCCGTGCCCGAGGCTTGCGGCGCATCGCGGCGCCGCCTTGCCGGATAGCCGTCAGGCCGCCGCCGGACTCGGCTTCAGGCCACCTATCGGTTCATCGTGCTCGAAGGTCTGGATCGCTTCGCCGTCAGCGTGCCACCGCGCTTTTTCCGCGGCGCTGGCGCGTGGCGAGAACCAGCCCATGTAGCCGTAGAAGATGCCGATCACCGGCGACAGCCAGCATGCGAACGACAGAGGAATATACAGCAGGTTCTGGAAATTGCCTTCGGCCACGCCGAGTCCGAGTGCGGTGATGACGATGGCGCCGCCCGCGTTCCACGGCACCAGCGGGGACACGAGGGTGCCACCCTCCTCAAGGGCGCGCGAAAGGTTCAGCGTCGAATAACCCTTGCCGCGATACGCGGGGGCGTACATGCGGCCGGGCAGGGCGATCGAGAGGTAGGGGTCGCCCGCAACCAGGTTCGTCGCGATCGCGGTGCCCGTTGCCGCGGCCTGCATCGAACCGAAGCGGCGCGTACGCTTGAGCATCGCGTCGACGATCACTTCGAGGCAGCGCGTGTGCTCGAGTGCGCCGCCGAAACCCAGCGCGATCATGACCAACGTGATGACCCAGGTCATCGACTGGATGCCGCCGCGGTTGAGCAGGCTGTCGATCTCCTTCACCCCAGACTCGAGCTTGTAGCCGTCCTGCATGTAGGCGAACACATCGTGCACGCTCGCTCCCTGTACCACCATGGCGACCAGCGCTCCGGCGATGGCGCCGGCGAACAAGGACGGGATCGCGGGCATCTTGCGCAGCGCGAGGAACAGCACGAGGGCGGCAGGCAGCAGGACCGTCCACGACAGCGTGAAGTGCTTCTCGATGCCGGTCGTGATCATCTCGACTTTGCTGAAGTCGACCGCCTGGCCGCCGATCAGGCTGAAGCCCGCAACGAGGTAGATTGCGAACGCGATCAGCATCGACGGGATCGTCGTGGGCATCATGTTGCGGATGTGATCGAACAGGCCCACGCCGGTTACGGCGGGAGCGAGGTTCGTCGTATCCGATAGCGGCGATACCTTGTCACCGAAGAACGCGCCCGATACCACGGCGCCGGCAGTCCAGTAGGGCGGGATGTCGAAACCCGCGCCAATGCCCATCAGCGCGAGTCCCACCGTGCCGGTCGTGCCCCAGGACGTCCCCAGGGACACCGACACCAGGGAGCACAGCAGCATGCCCGCGGCAAGGAACCACTGGGGCGTCAGGAGGTTGAGTCCCGCGTGAATGATATAGGGCACCGTGCCGCTCGCGATCCACGTACCGATGATCATGCCGACGACGATCAGGATCGCGATCGACTGGAGCCCGATGCTGACGATGCGCAGCACCCCTTGTTCCATCTGCTGCCAGCGATGGCCCTGCAGCCATCCGATCGCCGCGGTGATCGCAAGCCCGATCGCCAGCGGTACGTGGGGGGTGAAGTCCTTGTAATAGAAGAGTTGCACGCCCAGCACGCCGAGCGTGAGGACGATGGGCAGCAGGGCGAGGCCGAGCGAGGGCCTCTCGGTGCGCAGATCACTCATTGTTTTGTCTCCGAATATATGACCCGACGATCGTCCGCGACCGTCGAGGACAGCAGGATTTTTTCGCTGCCGATCCGGAGGCTAGCAAGCAGTTGTAAACGGGGTTTCGAGCGTTTGTGCAGATTTGTGATGGCTTGTCATATGCGCCTTTACATTCCGCGCCATTGCGCCCTGCAATCCGGTCGGTGCTGCTCCGCGCTGACTCGCCGCGACGCCCCCTGCCCGTCCCGTGCCGGGCAGGGGCATGCGAGGCCGTGTCTATCGCTTTATGCGCGCATACGGCAATAATCCAATGTTAATTGTAAATATTCGGATCAATAGTATTGGCTAGTATTCCTCCAGACAAAGACGCCTTTGTCGCAACCCCGAAACCCACACTGTTTGGAGACGACACATGGAAAGCCAACTCAACGACATGCTCAAGCAAGCCTTCGCCGAAGCCACCAAGCTGTACCAGAACCGCGGCTTCCAGCGCCGCGTGGGCTTCGGCAAGAAGCCGGCGCTGATCAACGTCGACCTCGCCAATGCCTGGACACGTCCCGGCAACCCTTTCACCTGCGAGAAGATCGACGACGAGATCATCCCCGGCGTGCAACGCCTGCTGAAAGCCTGCCGCGAGAACAATCATCCGGTGATCCACGTGACGACCTGCTACCAGGTCACCGACCGCAAGAATCCGCATACCGACATGGGCCTGTGGCACAACAAGATCCCGGTCGACGTCGTCAATCAGGAAGACGAGAACATCTGGGCGATCGACTCGCGCATCGCGCCGATCGCCGGTGAGCAGGTGCTAATCAAGAAGCGCGCGAGTTCCTTCCACGGCACCTATCTCGCGGGTTTCCTGCGCGCGGCGGGCGTCGACACCATCCTCGTGACCGGCGTCACCGCGTCGGCCTGCGTGCGCACGACGCTGTGCGACGGCCTCGCCGAAGGCTTCCGCACGATCGCCGTGCGCGAGTGCATCGGCGACCGCGTGCCCGGCGCGGTCGAGTGGAACCTGTTCGACATCGACGCCAAGTTTGCGGACGTCGAGTCGGTCGACCGCTGCGTCGACTACCTGTACTCGATGAAGGGCTGATCGGGCACGCGGCGGCGGGGGCGATAGGGCTTCGACAGCCTGATTCCATATCGAACCACTTCCGGTGGTCTGGGTAGTGGCGTTTCCTGCGAATTTCCGCACGACTTGTCGGCGTTGCCTGCTCGATCGTCCGGCTAATTCTGCTGCGGTGCGGAAGCGGCTCGCGAAGCTGCGCATGCAGGTTTGCCGGAAGTCGTTTCGTCCGGATTGGCGCGGTCCACAAAGCTGTCAAAAAAGTAAGCCGTTATTCGTACCCCAGCCGTCTAAACGCAAGCAATCTGCTCGTTGCAATGCAAAATTTATTGTTGTCTGGTACGACAAGATTCACTGAAAACTTCTCAATAGACCAGCAATAGTGCAGCGCCTAGTATCTGATTCGGCAAGCGATTCGTCGTCGATTCAACATTACGCACCAGAGGACTTCATCACCAATCAACACTGCATAACCGCCTAGCGACACAAGATTCGCAATAGAGCGAGAATAGAGGAGACTAAAATGGCAAGAATCGGAGTAGATGTCGGAGGCACCTTTACCGACCTGGTCCTTGAGATCGAAGGCGAGAACGAGGGGGCGAATCGAGTCTACGTTCATAAGGTACCGAGCACTCCATGGGATCAATCGGAAGGGGTGCTGCGTGGCATCCTGGAGATTTGTCGCATCGGCGGAATTTACCCCAGCGATGTGCGCCTGATCGTCCATGGGACGACGGTCGCGACCAACATCACGATCGAGCACAACGGTGCCGAAGTGGGGATGCTGACGACGCGGGGTTTCCGCGACATACTGCACATCGCCCGGCACAAGCGACCCGAGAACTTCTCGCTGCAGTTCGATGTGCCGTGGCAGTCGCGGCCACTGGTTAAGCGCCGCAACCGCATCGCCATCAGCGAGCGGGTCATGCCGCCGCACGGCGAGGTCACCCAGGCGCTGGCCGAAGACGAGGTGCGCGCGGCCGCCGAACTCTTCAAAGCACGCGGCATCCGCTCCGTGATCGTGTGTTTCCTTTACTCCTTCCTGAATAGCGCGCACGAACGTCGCGCCAAGGAGATCATCCAGGAGGTGCTGCCCGACGCCTACGTCTCATGCTCCTCGGAGGTTGCAAACGTCATTCGCGAGTACGAGCGCTTCTCGACGACGGCGATGAACGCCTACGTCGGCCCCAAAACCTCGCTTTACCTGAAGAACCTCGAGCAGAAGCTCCTCGAGGCGGGCATTAAGGCGCACCTGCGCATCATGCAGTCGAACGGCGGCGTGTCGACGGTCGAGAAGTGCTCGAAGGAGGCGGTGTCGATCCTGATGTCGGGGCTTGCCGGCGGCGTGATGGGTGGCCGCTGGGCGGGCGCGCTGTCGGAGGAGAAGAACGTCATCACCGTCGACATCGGCGGCACGTCGGCGGATTTCAGCACGATTCCCGACGGCAAGGTCAAGATCATGAACCCGCGCGACACCTACGTCGGTGCGTATCCCATCCTTGCGCCGATGATCGACCTAGCGACGATGGGGGCGGGGGGCGGGTCGATCGCCTATATCGACGAGGGCGGCGCGTTCCGCGTCGGGCCGCGTTCGGCCGGTGCGGATCCGGGCCCTGCGTGCTACGGCAAGGGCGGCACCGAGCCGACCGTCACTGATGCTCAGGTCGTGCTCGGACGTCTCGATCCCGACCATTTCCTCGGCGGTGGCATCGAGATCGATGCCGAGCTCGCGCGTGAAGCGATCCGGACGAAGGTCGCAGAGCCGCTCGGGCTCACGGTCGAAGAGGCGGCGCTCGGCATCATCCGCATCCTCAACTCCAACATGTCGCTCGCGATCCGCGCGAATTCGGTCGCCAAGGGCTACGACCCGCGCAAGTTCGCGCTTGCGCCCTTCGGTGGTGCGGGGCCACTCAACGGCGTCGCGCTCGCCGAGGCGGTCTCCGCACGCGAAGTGATCGTGCCACCGGCTCCCGGGATCACCGCGGCGATCGGACTGCTCGTTACCGACATGCAGTACGAATTCACTCGCTCGGTTCCGACACTGCTGAAGAATGTCGAACAACCCGCAATCGACAAGCTCAATCGCGTCATCGACGAATTGACGTCCCTATGCCGTGAGCGTCTCGACGACGACGACGTGCCACCCGACAACCAGCATTTCGTGCGCATCGCCGAGTGCCGCTATCACGGGCAAGGCTTCGAGTTGCGTGCGGAAATCCCCGACGGCCGGGTCGACGGCGAGAAGCTTGCCGCGGTCAAGTCTAACTTCCAGGCGCAGCACAAGCGGGACTATGGCTGGTCCTTCGACGACGTCGATGTCGAGATCGTGACGATCCGCATCATCGGCATCGCCCGCACGCGGCCCCTTGCGTGGCCGGAACTCGAGGATGCCGCCGGCACCGGACCCGAGGCCGCCCTCATGTACGAGCGGCCGACGATCTTTGATGACCGGAAGACCTACGCAACGCCGCGCTATGACCGCAAGAAACTGAAGGCCGGGCATGAACTCTCCGGGCCCGCGATCATCGTGCAGCACGACTCGACGACGCTGGTGCCGCCGGGTTACGTGGCGAAGGTGTCGACGAAGGGCAACATCCACATCAATGCGCAGCGCGTCTAAGGAGAACGAGATGAATCCGTCGAGCACCAAGGTCGACCCGATCACCCTCCAGGTCATCAGTGGCGCACTGCACACCATTGCCGAAGAGATGGGCCACGTCCTCTACCGTATGTCTTTCTCGTCGATCATCCGCGAGTCCCAGGACATCGGTGCGGGGCTCTTCGACCTGCAATTCAATACGCTGACCGAGTCCGAAGGCTCGCCACTGCATATCGGATCCATTCCGGCCTACCTGCGCGGCATCAGCACCTGCCTCCAGGGCGGCACGTGGAACGAGGGCGACGTCGTCATCCATAACCACCCGTACTATGGATCGAGCCACAGCCCCGACCTGTGCATCGTCGTGCCGGTGTTCTGGCGCGGCGAACTCGTCGCCTTCGCGGCGAATACCGCGCACCACGTCGATATCGGCGCAGCCACGCCCGGGCTCATCATCGACATCCCCGATGTCTTTGCCGAGGGGATGCTCTTCGCCGGTATCAAGCTCTACGAGGGGGGCAAGCGAAACGAAGGTTTGTGGCAGTACATCAGCCACAACAGCCGCACCGCGAAGCAGACCAAGGACGACATCGACGCGCAGATTGCCTCGGCGATGCTCGGCGCGCAGCGCATGCAGGAGCTCCTCGACTCCTACGGCAAGGCAACCGTCTTCGGCGCGGCGAACCAGCTGATGGACTACACGGAATCGATGATGCGCAGCCGCATCGCCGAGATTCCCGATGGCGAGTACTTCGCCGAAGGCTATCTCGACGACGACGGCGCGAATCGCGACAAGCGCCTGCCGATCAAGGTCTGCGTGCGTGTCACCGGCGACAGCGTCGAGGTCGATCTCACCGGCTCGGCCGATCAGGTGCCGACCGGCTTCAACGTCCCGTTCGAAGGCTCGACGAAGCCGGCCTGCTACTGCGCCTTCCGCGCGATGCTGACTGACACGGCATTGATGGAGGTGAAGCTGCCGCCGAACGAGGGCTCCTTCAGACCGATCAAGGTCACCGCGCCGAAGGGTTCGATCTTCAATCCGATCTACCCGGCGGCGGCCGAGGCGCGCTTCACGCAGTGCAACCGCATGATCGATCTGATTATCAAGGCGCTTGCGCCGGTGATGCCGCAGCGGGTCACGGCCGGCAACTCGGCGACGCTGTCCTTCGCGGCGTATTCGGGCATCAAGCCCGACGGCGACTACTGGGTGTTTCTCGAGGTAAATGAAGGCGCCTACGGCGGCCGGCCGCATTCGGACGGGCCGGACTCGATCGACAACCTGATGGCGAACACGCGCAACAACCCGATCGAGGACCTCGGCATGCACCTGCCGATGGTATGCGACCGCTACGAGCTGCGCGACGACGTGATGCCCGGGGCGGGGCAGTTCCGCGGCGGCATCGGCGTCGTCAAGACTCAGCGCCTGCTCACCGACGGGGCGATCACGCACGAATCCGAGCGGCACCTCGACGTGCCCTGGGGCGCCTTCGGCGGCACCGAAGGCGCGGCGGGACGGGTGGAAATCTTCCATGCGAACGGAACGAAGTACGACACCTACGCCAAGTTCTCGAACCTGCGCGTGGCGGCGGGTGGCGGCATGTCGTACTACGCGCCCTGCGGAGGCGGCTATGGCGATCCGCTCGATCGCCCCGCGAGCCAGGTGCTCGAGGACGTGATGGACGATTTCTGCACCATCCAGAATGCCCGAGATGTCTATGGCGTCGTGATTTCCGGGGACCTCGTCCTCGATGTGGCGGCCACCCAGGCCCGCCGCACGCTGCTCCGCCTGGAGCGGCAGATGGCCGCAAATCCGCGGTCCTCCGAGCCGTCGCCCGCCTGATCCGCGCGCCCGGCTCAACTTCCTAGCAAGCAGTCAGTAGCTCCGCAACTCACCCGGCCGAAAGGCTGGGTGGGGAGGCGTGCGCGCGTGTTCCGGCGCCTGCCTCCCGGTTTTCGTTCGTCATTCAAAAAATACGTCCCATCACCAAGGAGGAGTTGCATCATGCACAATGTCGAAGCGGCCATTGCCCCGGCCGCGGGGGCCACCCGGTCCCACCTTCTCGAAGAGTCGATCCTGCCCGTTCTCAGCACCCAGCGCACGATCGGTACGCTTGGCTTCGTGTGGATCTGGATAGGCTTGGCGGTCATCATCGCGACCTTCCAGCTCGGCGCTACCGGCGTCGAATCTCTGCCACTGTGGCAGGTCGTCGCCGTGATCCTCGCGGCCAACGTCGCTCTCGCTCTGCTGATGACCTTCACCGCCGATATCGGTACCGAGCACGGCCTGTCGTTCGCAGTCTATCTGCGCGCCCCCTTCGGGACATCGGGCACGCACCTCCCGGCGCTGTTTCGCGGCGTGGTTGCGGCGGTCTGGTTTGGTATCCAGACTTACTTGGGCGCGCTCGCGATCAACGGTATCGTCGAGTATCTGACCGGCTTTTCGAGCTGGCCGTTGTGGTATGCGGTGTTTGCGGTCGTGCAGATATGGAACACCGCTTGCGGCATCAAGGCGGTGGAGAAGCTCGCGGATATCGCGGCGCCGGCGATCATCGCGATCTCGATCTGGATGTACTACACGCTCGACGTGATGGCGCAGACCAAGGGTCTCAACATCTGGAACTGGGTCGGCGGCAAGGACACCACGATCCTCACGCTATTCCTCGCCAATATGGCGTTCTGGTCGACGCTCGCGATCGACATTCCCAACATTACCCGCTTCCTGAAGGTGGAGGAGGGCACGAAGAGCTTCGTGCGGCGCAACCGTCATGTCTTTCTCGCCCAGCTCGTCGCGTTGCCGTTGACGCAGACGTGGGTGGCGGTGATCGGTGCGGCCTCCTTCGTCGCGGCCGGCAATTGGGATCCGATCACGGTGATCCAGGGCAGCGCGACGGGTTTCTCGCTCATCGTGCTGCTCATCATGGTGGTGCTCGCGCAGTGGTCGACGAACAATGCAGCGAACCTGATTCCTGCTGCACTCACGTTCGTCAATGCGGGCGCGCCGCGGCTCGGGTACCGCACCGCCATCGTGCTGGCTGGGATCATCGGCACGCTGTCGATGCCCTGGCTGATCCTCGACAACCTGTTCAGTTTCCTGTTCTCGTACGGATCCTTCCTGTCCACGATCGGCGGGATCATGGTCGCGGACTACTTCGTAATCCGGCGTCGTCGCTTGAATGTACCGGAGCTCTACGAAGTCGATGGCCAGTTCCGTTTCCTCGGTGGGGTCAATCCGGCCGGCGTGGTGACGTGGCTCGCCGGTGGTGCGGTGGCGTTCTACTCGGGCTCCTGGGCCTTCATCGTCGGCTTTGCGCTCGGCTTTGCCCTCTATCTGTTGCTGATGTGGGTATGGGTCCTGCCGCGCTACCCACAGGCCGAGGTCACGTCCCGGTACAGCGACCGCTTCCTGGCTACAAGCGTCGGCCACAACTGGACCTATGCGCCCTCTCGCGGCTTTTCGCGTGTGCCCTCGTATCAGCTGAGCGACGCCCTTTCGCGCCGCGAAGACCTGTAAATCCCTGGCTGCCCAAAAATGAAAACTGGAGAATATGAAATGAGACAGCTCTTGGAAGGCCGTAAATCCCGCGGTTTGACTGCGGCGACCGCGCTGGCCTTCGCACTGGCCGTTGGAGCGGGGCAGGCGACCGCTGCGGACTGGAGCGAGACCGACGTGCAGATGATGAACGGGACGAGCTTCCGCGATCCGGGGATTCACGACGACGTCACGAAAACCACAATCACGCTGCAGCACGTGAGCGGCTATGCCTACGGGCGCAACTACTTCTTCGTCGACTCCTATTGGGGAACGAAGAATGCCCCGCGCTCGAACGACATCTACGGCGAGTATTACCACTACCTCAGTCTTGGCAAGACCACCGGTGCGACGTTCGGCGGTGGCATTCTCAAGGACGTGAGCCTGACTGCCGGCGTAAACGCGGGCGCGTCGACCGGCGGCGCGGGTACGCGAATCCTGCTGTACGGTGTGACGCTGGACTTCGCGGTGCCCGGCTTCAGCTACTTCAACGTGGATCTGCTCGCCTATGACGACCGTTCCCAGTTCAACGGCGTGCAACCCCATTACCGGAACAGCTACCAAGTGACCCCGGTATGGCGGCTGCCGTTCAGCATCGGCCCCACGCAGTGGACCTTCGAGGGCTTTTGCGACTACATCGGAGCGCGCGGGCAGGGGACGGTGAATCAACTGCTATGTCAGCCGCAGCTGCGTCTGGATGTCGGTCAACTCGTGTCGGGTCGCCGAGATGCGTTCTACGTCGGTACCGAATATCAGTACTGGCGCAACAAGTACGGCATCGATGGTCTCAATGAGAGCTTCCCCAACATCATGGCAGTCGTGAAGTTCTAAGCGGCCCTTGGCGGCACGGCCGGATCCTTGGCGATCCGGCACTCGCGAGCGCGACGCGCGACGACCCGGTCGTCGGCATCGCGCTCGCGCCTCTTTATCCGGGCATCGAATCATTCACGGCAGCGCACGCATCGGTCGGAGCCTGGCCAAACCTGTCGATGATTGTAATTGTCGTTATGGGCAATAATTGAATCTTAACTGTAAATAGATCAAGCAATAGTATTGGCTAGTATTCCTCCAGACAAAGACGCCTTTGTCGCAACCCCGAAACCCACACTGTCTGGAGACGACACATGGAAAGCCAACTCAACGACATGCTCAAGCAAGCCTTCGCCGAAGCCACCAAGCTGTACCAGGACCGCGGCTTCCAGCGCCGCGTGGGCTTCGGCAAGAAGCCGGCGCTGATCAACGTCGACCTCGCCAACGCCTGGACCCGTCCCGGCAACCCCTTCACCTGCGAGAAGATCGACGACGAGATCATCCCCGGCGTGCAGCGCCTGCTGAAAGCCTGCCGCGAGAACAACCATCCGGTGATCCACGTGACGACCTGCTACCAGGTCACCGACCGCAAGAATCCGCATACCGACATGGGCCTGTGGCACAACAAGATCCCGGTCGACGTCGTCAATCAGGAAGACGAGAACATCTGGGCGATCGACTCGCGCATCGCGCCGATCGCCGGTGAGCAGGTGCTGATCAAGAAGCGCGCGAGTTCCTTCCACGGCACCTATCTCGCGGGTTTCCTGCGCGCGGCGGGCGTCGACACCATCCTCGTGACCGGCGTCACCGCGTCGGCCTGCGTGCGCACGACGCTGTGCGACGGCCTCGCCGAAGGCTTCCGCACGATCGCCGTGCGCGAGTGCATCGGTGACCGCGTGCCTGGCGCGGTCGAGTGGAACCTGTTCGACATCGACGCGAAGTTTGCGGACGTCGAGTCGGTCGACCGCTGCGTCGATTACCTGTACTCGATGAAGGGCTGATCGGGTACGCGGCGGGGGCGCACAAACCCCCGCCGGCCCGCCGTGTTTCACCGCCCGCGAGCCGGGACCCGCAATAACGAAAACAAGCGACGACCGACGCGTGGCGGCAGGCGCGCGCGATCGGCGCGCGCCTGTCACCAAAGGAGTGTTTGTCATGAGTGGTTTGTCGATTTTCAGGAAGCTGCTGCTCGGCGCGCTGTGCATCGTGGCCGGCAGCGCGGCGGCGACCGAGACGATAGAGCTGAAGATGCACAGCCAGATCGTCGAGTCCCGCCCCGAGGCGAAGTACCTGCAGCAGTTCGCTGAGGACGTTGCGGCACGGTCGAACGGCCGGCTCAAGATCAACGTCTTCCATGCCGGCTCGCTCGGCCTGAAGGATGCGGATCTCCTGCGCATCATGCAGGCGGGCGCCGTCGATATGGCGATGCTGTACGGCGAATACTTCACGCGCGATGCGCCCGAGCTGGGCGTCGTGTACGTGCAGGGCGCGATCCGCAACCCGCAGCAACACCTGCAACTCCTGCCGACGATGCGCGCGATCTACGAGGAAGGCTACTCGAAGTGGCGCATCCACACCGTCGGTGGCGTCGTGAGCCCGGTGTTCAACGTCGGCGTGCACTGCAAGGAGCCGGTGAACAGCCTCGCGCAACTGAAGGGCAAGAAGCTGCGCGTGTGGGGCAGCCACCTCGTCGGCACCTTCCAGGGCCTGGACGTCGCGGCGCAGGTGATCCCGCAGAACAGCATGTACATGGCGCTGCAGACGGGCGTCGTCGACTGCGCCTACTACCTGTCGACGGTCGCCAAGACCGTGTCGATCCAGGAGGTGGCGAAGTACGAGGCCTACATGCACCCGTGGGCAGCGGTGCCGTGGATGTTCGGCGTCAGCGACAAGGCGTGGTCGCGCCTGCCCAAGGACCTGCAGGCGGTGCTGGTCGAAGCGGGCGAGGCGATGTGGGCGAAGACGCGTGACGCCGCGGTGAGCGCCGATCGCGAAAACGCCGCCATCGAGGAGCGCAAGGCGCTCGGCATCACGATGCTGCAGCCCTTCTCGCAGGGTGACGTCAGCACCTTCGTCGCCGCATCCGACAAGGCCTGGGCCGACATGGCGAAATCCGCCGGGCCGAAGGGCATCGAGTACTACCAGCGCATGAGGGAGGCGATCGCGAAGCTGACGCCCTGAGCGGCGTCGCAGGGGCGGCTGCCGCGATACGTGGTGGCCGCCCGGATCGTTCCGGAATCAATCGCTGGAGACCAAGATGCATTTCCTGATCCGCTGCCTGGAAGGGCTCGCGCTCGGCATGAACCGGCTCGCCGCCGTCGCCGCCGTGCTGATGAGCGTGTTCGTGTTCCTCGGCGTCGTAATGCGCTACTTCGTCGGCGCGCCCTTCGCCTTCTCCGATGAATTCATCGGCCTGCTGTTCGCCACGATGGCCTTTCTCTCGATGCCGCTGGGCCTTGTGATGCGCCGTCACATCATCCTCGACATCGTCACGCGCGGGCTGCAGGGGCCGCTGCGCCACTTCGTCGACATCGGCGCGACCGTGATCCTCACGACCTTCAGCGTGTGGTTCCTCGCGCTCTCCTACGATTTCGCCGATTACTCGCGCCTGCTCGACGCGCGCTCGGACATCGGCTCGATGCTGCTGTGGCCGTGGATGGCAATGCTCCCGCTGTGCACCGTGGTGCTGGTGCTCGTCAGCGTCGGCCAGTTGTTCGACAGCCTGCGCCAGCTTGCCGGGCACGACTCGCTGTTCGCGCTTGCCGGCGAGGAGGAAGGGCTATGACCTGGGGCATCCTTTCCACGAGCATGCTGGTCCTGATGGTGACCGGCGCGGTGCTGGGGGCGGCGCTCGGGCTCACGGGCCTGATCCTGCTGCAGTTCCAGGTGGGCGACGCGAGTTCGCTCGCGGTGCAGGCGGTGTGGAACACCTTCACCGACTTCACGCTGAGCGCCGTGCCGCTGTTCATTTTCCTCGGCGACATCCTGATGGCGAGCGGCATCTCGGGGCGCATCTACAACGGCCTCACGCCGTTGTTCCATCGCTTCTCGGGCAAGCTGCTGCACACCAACATCGCGGTGTGCACGGTGTTCGGCGCGGTCAGCGGTTCGAGTTCGTCGACGGCGGCGGCGATCGGCTCCGTCGGCTACCCCGAGCTGGTGAAGCGCGGCTACGACCCGGCGACCGTCATCGCCTCGCTCGCGGCCGGCGGCACGCTCGGCCTGCTGATCCCGCCCAGCCTGTCGCTGCTGATCTATGGCGCCACGCAGGACGTGTCGATCGGCAAGCTCTTCCTCGCCGGCATCGTTCCGGGCCTGCTCATTGCCGGCCTGTTCTCGGCCTACATCGCGGGTCTGTGCTACTTCCGCAAGGACCTCGCGCCGCGTACCGACGAACGTCCGGGCTGGGGCGAGATCCTGCATGGCCTGAAGGCGATCTGGCCGCTGCCCATCCTCATCTTCTTCGTGCTCGGCACGATCTACATGGGGCTCGCGACGACGACCGAGGCGGCCGGGCTCGGCGTGGTCGCGGCCACGGTGCTGGGTTTCCTGTGGGGCGACCTGACGCTGCCGAAACTGTGGCAGTCGTTCAAGACCTCGGTGCTGATGTTCGGCACGATCGCGATGGTGCTGCTCGGTACGCTGATCCTCGCGCAGGCGATCAGCGTCCTGGGCCTGCCGAAGGAGCTCGTCGACTGGGTCGCGAAGATGGGCCTGAGCCGCTACGAGGTGCTGCTGGCGATCGTGTGCGTGTATCTGGTGCTGGGCTGCTTCTTCGACGGCATCTCGCTGCTGCTGATGACGCTGCCGATCGCCTTCCCGCTGATGATGTCGATGCAGTTCGACCCGATCTGGTTCGGCATCGTCGTCACAATCCTGATGGAGGTCGGCATGATCACGCCACCGGTGGGGCTCAACCTCTTCGTGCTGGTGACGATCTCCAAGCGCAAGGTGAGCCTCGGCGAGGCGTCGTGGGCGACCGTGCCCTACTGGCTGATCATGCTCGGCGTGATCGGGCTGTTCACGGCCTTCCCGGAGATCGTCACCTTCGTGCCCAACCGGTTCTTCTGAGTCCGGACATCTTTCTCCCCCCTTGGCGATCCGCGGGTTCTCCAGGCCCGTGGGTCGCTTTTTTCGTGCAGGGGCGGCGCGAGACGACTATTGCGTCCTGGAATAACAATAGCGACACAAGCGGCAACAGTCGCTGTGCGGTGCGCCGCTATCCTCATCCCTCCTGCGCGATGCCGAATTCCTCGGCGTTGTCGTTCAGGAACTGCGCGAATCGGTCCACGGTGGGAGTCGGAATGTCCTTGCGCCAGCACACGAGCGTCTCCATCGGCGGATTGCGGCCCGCCAGCGGCCGGATCACCAGTCCCTTGCGCTGGATGTTCTCGACACAGCGCGCGTACAGCGCGACGCCGATGTTCGCGGCGACCAGCCCGAAGATGCCGTCGCTGGTCGAGGCTTCCTGCGCGACGAGGGGCGAGAAATTGGCCGCGTGGCACAGCGCAAAGAAGTGCGCGCGGAAGGCTTCCCACGAATCCTTCGAGCCGAGGATGAACTTCTCGTTGGCCAAGTCGCGGATTGAGATCGACGGCTTGTCGGCGAGCGGATGCGCGGCCGGCAGCAGCACGACCAGCTCCTCGCGCGCGACCAGCAGCTGGCTCACGGTGGGCGACTCGAACGGGCCGATCAGGAAGCCGATGTCGATGCGCGATTCGAGCAGCGCGTCCTTCTGCTTCGAACTCGGGATGTGAAACAGCTCGACCTTGATGCCCGGATGGGTGTGCAGGAACTTCTCGATGATCATCGGCAGCTTGCCGTTGATCGCGAAGTCCATGTACGCGATGCGCAGGTAGCCGACCTTGCCGTCGGCAGCCGCCTGCGCGAGCAGCGATGCCTTCTCGATGTGCCCGAGCGCGAGGCGGCATTCGTACAGGAAGGTGCGCCCGGCTTCGGTGAGCTGCACCACGCGCGTCGTGCGCGACAGCAGCTCCGCGCCGACGGCCTCCTCTAGGTGCTGGATCGTGCGCGTGAGCGCCGATTGCGTCATGTGCAGGCGTTCGGCGGCGGGGCGGAATTGCAGCTCCTCGGCGACGGCGATGAAGGCGCGCATGTGGCGGATTTCGAAGCGCATGGGCGGGGGCTCGGGTGAGTGGATAGTAATTGCTGGAAGCAATAATCTGGAATCAACTGTAAATAATATTGGAAATAGTGTCGACTAGGATTCACACATCAGGGGCGGTCGCACGCGCGGTCGCGCAGCAGGTTCATTCGAGGAGGCGGGATGGCGGTAACAGGTGAGGGGGGTAGGGCGCTGCGGCGCGTGGTCGTGACGGGGTGGGGGCTCGCAACCCCGCTCGGCGTCGGCGTGGAGCGCACGTGGGCGCGGCTCCTCGCCGGCGAGTCGGGCATCCGCGCGATCGACCGTTTCGAGGTCGCCGACCTGCCGTCGCGCATCGCCGGCCTGCTGCCCGAAGGCGCCTATGCGGACGGCGGCTTCGACGCGGACGAATGGGTGCCCCCGAAGGATCAGCGCAAGATGGACCGCTTCGCGATGTACGCGCTGTGCGCCGCGGAGCAGGCGCTGCAGGACGCAGGCTGGCATCCGTCATCGCAGCAGGCGCGCGAGCGCACCGGCGTGCTGATCGGCTCGGGCATCGGCGGGCTGCCGGCGCTCGCCGAGGGCGCCCTGACGCTGGAACGTCAGGGCGCGCGGCGCATCTCTCCCTTCTTCATTCCGTCCGCGCTGGTGAATCTCGCCGCCGGCCAGGTCGGGATCCGTCACGGCCTGCAGGGGCCCACGCACGGCGTCGCGACCGCCTGCGCGAGCGGCGCGCACGCGATTGGCGACGCCGCGCGCATGGTGATGCTGGGCGATGCCGACGTGATGGTCGCGGGCGGCACGGAGGCCGCCGTGTCGCGCCTGGGCATCGCCGGCTTCTGCGCCGCCCGCGCGCTGTCGACCGGCTTCAACGACACCCCGCAGGCCGCCTCGCGCCCGTGGGACGCCGCGCGCGACGGCTTCGTGATCGGCGAGGGTAGCGGCATCGTCGTGCTCGAGGACTACGAGCACGCACGGGCGCGCGGCGCGCGCATCCACGCCGAGGTCCTCGGCTACGGCCTGTCGGGCGATGGCTACCACATCGCCGCGCCGCCCGAGGACGGCAGCGGGGCCCTGCGTGCGATGCGCGCCGCGCTCGCGTGGGCGGGTGTTGCGCCGGAGGAAGTGGACTACGTGAACGCCCACGCGACCTCGACCCCGCTCGGCGATCTCGTCGAGCTGCGCGCGCTGCGCGAGGTCTTCGGCGAACATGCCACGCGCGGCGGGGAGGGCGGGTTGTCGGTGTCCTCGACCAAGTCGGCGATGGGGCATCTGCTCGGTGCCGCGGGCGCCGTCGAGGCCATCGTGTGCATGCTCGCGCTCCGCGACCAGATCGTGCCGCCGACGCTCAACCTCGCCGAACCCCCGGCGGAGTTCGACGGCATGGACTTCGTTCCCGGCGTCGCGAAGCGCCGCACGGTGCGCACCGCGCTGTCGAACTCCTTCGGCTTCGGCGGTACCAACGCGGCGCTGCTCTTCGGCGCCGTTAAGGACTGAAGGGAGGGCGGAGCTGAATTGAACCGCAGCATGGGCGGATGTGCCGGCCATCACCGGCGCGTCGTCGATCCACACCGATTCGAAAAAATATTCGAACGAGGAGACACGAATGACTACAACGGTGCTGGAGATGCCCTGCGCCGCGGGGTCTCGTGAGGGCGTGCTGGAGCAGACGGTGGATGCGACCTATCGCAAGATAACCTGGCGCCTGATGCCCTTCCTGTTCATCTGCTACGTCGCCGCCTACCTCGACCGCATCAACGTCGGCTTCGCCCAGCTGCAGATGAAGGACGCGCTGGGCTTCAGCGACGCGGTGTACGGCCTGGGCGCCGGCATCTTCTTCGCCGGCTACTTCCTGTTCGAGGTCCCGAGCAACCTGATCCTGGAGAAGATCGGCGCGCGCAAGACGCTCGTGCGCATCATGGTGCTGTGGGGGCTCACGTCCGCGGCGATGATGTTCATCACCTCGCCGACCGTCTTCTACGTGCTGCGCTTCCTGCTCGGCGTGTTCGAGGCCGGCTTCTTCCCCGGCATGATCTTCTACCTCACCTGCTGGTACCCGGCGAACCGCCGCGCGCGCGTCATGGCGCTGTTCCTCACCGCGGTCGCGACGGCGGGCGTGGTTGGCGGCCCGCTGTCGGGCTGGGTCATGCGGACATTCGACGGGTTCAACGGGCTGGGTGGCTGGCAGTGGATGTTCCTCATCGAGGGGCTGCCGTCCTGCCTACTCGGCGTGATCGCGTACTTCTACCTCGACGATCGGCCGCAGCAAGCGAAGTGGCTCAGCGCCGACGAGAAGGCCGTCGTCGTCGCCGAACTGAAGCGCGACCACGCCGCGCGCCCCTTCTTCCACAACCACTCCTTCGGCGACGCCGTAAAGTCGCAGCGCGTGTATGCGATGGCGCTCGCGTGGTTCACCTTCATCTGCGGCGTGTATGCGATCAGCTTCTGGTTGCCGACCCTGATCAAGGGCGCAGGCGTCACCGACGTGCTCTCGATCGGCCTGTACTCGGCGATCCCCTACGGCATCGCGGTGCTGACGATGATCCTTGTGTGCCGTCACTCCGACCGCAGTGGCGAGCGCCGTCGCCACACCGTCGCCTGCGCGCTGATCGGCGCCGCCGCGCTCGCGACCATCTCGCAGACCGCCGGAAACCTGCCGCTGTCGCTGCTGGTGATGAGCATCGCCACGGCCGGCATCTTCACGCTGCAACCGCTCTTCTGGGCCATCGCGACGGATTTCCTCGGCGGCACGAAGGCGGCGGCGGGCACCATCGCCTTCATCAACAGCCTGGGCCTGATCGGCGGTTTCGCCAGCCCGACCATGCTCGGCTGGGTGAAGAGCACGACGGGGAGCCTGAACAGCGGCCTCTACCTGATCGCCGCACTCCTGACGATGGGGGCGGTGATTGCGGCGGGCTTACGGGAGCAGGGGGCGCCCGGCAGGTGATCTTCGCGGCGAGGCTAGGCCAGCACGACCGCCACCTTGGCCCATCCGCCGACCGGGGATGCCGCCCGTTCGGTGGATTGCTGTGGATCAAGAGCGATCGACGACGTTGCGGCGAGGAGTTCCTGCAATGCGATGCGCATTTCCAGCGTCGCGAGCCATCGCCCGGGGCATGCGTGCTTTCCGATGCCGTACACCAAATTTCGATCGGCGTTGCGTTCCGGATCCATGGAATCCGGGTTGCCGAAGGTCGCCTCGTCCCGGTTTGCGGAGGTCCAGTTCAACTTCACACGTGCCCCTTGCGGCAGTTGCACGCCCCCGATCGCAACAGGACACGTCGTCACACGGCGATTGGACAGGAACGGGTCGTCGATCCGCAGGATCTCGTCGATGATGGCATCGATCTCGGCGTCGGGTACGCCGGCGCGTAGGTGATCCTGCACTGCGGGATGTGTCGCCAGATAATGAATCAGCACGCCGACACACTGCGCGATGGAGCCCAGGTCTCCACCCGTCCAGTTCCGAAGAACCGACACGATCTCCGCATCGGTCAGGCGGCGGCCGCTCACTTCGGTCTGCATGAGCCGCGCGGTAAGATCGTCAGTGTCATCCCCGCGCGCCGCGCGGCGCGGCTCGAGCACCGAGAGGATCAGGTCGTCGAATGACTCCGCCACTTTCTGTGTCCAAGCCTTGTCGCCCGAGCGTGTCGCGGCGTGGTTTTCGGCCACCCAGGCCACGAGGCGATCTTCGAGATCAGCCGGCCAGCCCAGCCATGCGCTTTGCGCCCGAACGGCGAACCGGACGCCCACCTGGGACACCGCGTCGACGGCGACGTCCCTGGGCAGCGATGCGACCAAGTCGGCCGCCACCCGACGGAAGCGCTCATGGAAGGGGGCGAGCGCATCGGGCGTGAGGAAGCGATCCAAAGCGTCCCGGTATGCCGTGTGCTCGTCCGAGTCCATGCCGTTCGGAATCTGGAGATGGCTCGATACTGCGTTGGAAAACCGATCATCGCTCAGCGCCGCCTCCACGACCAGCTCGTGCCTCAGCAGCACCCACTCGCCTTGCACATTGCGCACCACACCGTGCCGGGGACGCAATTCGTCGGTGTAGGCCCTCATGTCCCTGCCCACGGCTGACAGGTCGTCAGGCATGTGATCGGTCATCCTCATCCCCTCTCATTGCGCCCCTGGCCGACGTCGGTCGATGCCCGGGTCGTTAAAACAAAACCGCCGGTGCCATCCGGATCGCATCGCCAAAGGGCGATTCGCGAACAGCTTGCCGATACATTCTAACGTCCGCCCGCCGGCGTCCGGCCGAGAGCGAGTGATTGTCTGTCAATTGTGACGGCGTCGAGCGGGTGCATCTTGGCGACGACGATCGTCGAACTCGGCCGCCGTGGGGCATCAGGCTGGTAAGATGGCACTATCTCACTGGCATCCGATATACCGCATCTAAAACGGCGAGAGTAGGTCGGCGATGGCCCACACGCAGGACGCTTCCTATTCGCACGAACGGACCGGCATGCCCAGCCCGGCGCATCTGCTCGGCGTGGCGGTCGCATTATTCCTGTTTCACGCGGTCGCGCGTTACGACTATGTGTTGTTCCACACCGCGATCGAGATCCTGCGTGTCGTGGTTCTCGGCGGGATCTTTATCCTCGCCTGGCACAGCCGGTTCTGGAGCAGGAATACCTTCCTGCGCGTGATCGGGATCTCGTCGCTCGCGGTCGCCGGCCTGGAGCTCCTGCACGCCCTGAGCTATCGCGGGCTGGCCTTGTTCCCCGGCTACGACGCGAACCTCCCGACTCAGCTCTGGATCGCCTTCCGCTACATCGAGAGCGTCTCCTTTCTATTCGCCGTTCTGGCGATGCGCGCACCGATTCCGTCGTCCCTGCTGCTCACCGGCTACGGAGCGATCGGCCTGGCGCTGAGCGGGGTGATCTTCACGGGCCATTTCCCCGACAGTTTCATCGAGGGGCAGGGGCTGACCCGGTTCAAGGTCGTGAGCGAGTTCATCATCGTGGGGGTTTTCGCTGCCGCCGCAGTCGCAATGTATCGGCGGCGCAGGGATTTCGATCGCGGAGTTATGCGCCTGCTGCTGTGTGCCCTGATGACGGGCGGGATCACGGAATTCGCCTTCACGCGCTATGTGAGCGTATTCGGCTTCGCCAACGAAATCGGTCATTACCTGTTGGGCATTTCGGCGTGGATCCTGTACCGCGCGGTCCTCGTCACGGGGCTGATCCGGCCTTTTGACCTGCTGTTCCGCGAACTGCGGCAGCGCGAATTGAATCTCGAATCCGAGGTCGCCGAACGCACGGCGAGCCTGCGCGCGAGTCAGGCGCTCAATCGCGCATTTCTCGAGAACTCGCCGGCGATCTCGGTGTTGAAGGATGCCTCGGGGCGTTACACCCTCGTCAATCGTGCCTTCGAACGTTTCGCCGGGCGGTCGCGCGACGAGATGATTGGCCGTACCGTCTACGAACTGCTTCCGGAGGCGGTTGCCCGAAAGCTCGACAACCATGATGCGCAGGTCCGCGACCGTGTCGAGCCGCTCGTGATGGTCGAGTCGATTGTTGCCGGTCAGGTCGACCGGATCTTCGAGACCGTGCGCTTTCCGGTCTTCGACGACGACGGGCACCTCAATGGCACAGGGGCCATCCTCACCGATGTAACCGAACTGCGCCTCGCGGAGGCGCGTCACGCCATGATGCTGCGAACCTCGATGGATGCGCTCGTCGTGCTCGACCCCGAGGGGCGCTTCATCGAGGTGAACGATGCGACCTGCGCACTGAGCGGTTACACGCGCGAGCAACTGCTTGCGATGCGTCTGGCGGACGTGGAGGCGGTCTACGACGAGCGGGCGCTACGCGTGGAACTGGAGCGGATCGCGCGTGCCGGCTCGGCGCGTTTCGACAGCCGCTGGCGCCGCGCCGATGGCTCGGTGCGGGATATCGAGGTCAGTGTCAACTATGTGAACCACCCGGTTGCGCCGTGCTACTTCAGCTTCGTGCGTGACATCACGGAACGCAAGGCCGCCGTCGCGCGGATCGAGCATCTCGCCCACTACGACCAACTCACCGGCCTGCCCAACAGGCTGCTGTTCGAAGAGTACGCCCGCGCCGCGCTGCAGCGTGCGCAACAGGCGCAGCGTGCGTGTGCGCTCGTGCATCTGGATCTGGACAATTTCAAGGTCATCAACGACACACTCGGGCACGTCGTCGGAGACGGCCTGCTGCGGGAGATCGGCGCGCGGGTCCGGAAACTGGGCATGGACGAATGTTGCTCCTGCCGATTCGGCGGCGACGAATTCCTGATCCTCGTCGAAGACGTTGCCGACGATTCAGCACCCGCGCAGTTCGTGCAGCAGGTGCTCGTCGAGTTCGCTCGACCGGTGGTGGTCGAGATGCACGAGCTCGTGAGTACCGTGTCGATCGGCGTGTCGATGTTTCCGCGTGATGGGGCGGATTTCGACACATTGTTCAAGAATGCGGACACGGCGACCTACGTCGCGAAGGCCGCCGGCCGCAATACCTACCGTTTCTTCGAATCCAGCATGCAGGCCGATGCGCTCGAGCGCATGCGCCTACTCGCCAGGCTGCGCACGGCGATCGGACGCGGGGAACTCCGGCTCCATTTCCAGCCGCAACTCGACCTGCTGACCGGCGCGGTGATCGGAGCAGAGGCCCTTGTCCGCTGGGAGCATCCTGAGCTTGGTCTCGTCTTGCCTGCGCGCTTCATCCCGCTTGCCGAGGATAGCGGTCTCATCGTGCCGATCGGCACATGGGTATTGCGCGAAGCCTGCCGCCAGGCCGCCGCGTGGCAGCGAGATGGGCTCCCGCCCATCGTGGTTGCGGTGAATCTGTCGGTGGTGCAGTTCCGACACGGTGATCTCGTCGAAACGGTGACGGATGCGCTGCGCGAGAGCGGCCTCGATGCGCGCTTTCTCGAATTGGAAGTGACCGAGTCCATCCTGATCGGCGATGCCGAAACCGTATCGCGCACGGTGACCCAGCTCAAGTCACTGGGATTGAAGCTGTCGATCGACGATTTCGGAACCGGCTATTCCAATCTCGCCTATTTGAAGCGTTTTGCGTTCGATAAACTCAAGATCGACCAATCCTTCGTGCGCGACATGGACTCGAATGCCGACAGCTGCGCGCTGGTGCGTGCGATCGTGCAGATGGCCCATGGGCTCGGCCTGCGCACGATTGCGGAAGGTGTAGAGCGCGCTCTTCTCGTCGAGCAACTCGTCGCCCTTGGTTGCGAGGAGGCTCAAGGCTATTTTTTCGGGAGGCCAGTGCCGCCCGACGAGTTCGCCGAATTCCTCGCGCGTAACACCGCACGTCTGATCGCCCCGACAGGATCGTAAGCCGCGGCGCACTTCGCAAGTGCTATTGCCTGGCGCATGCAGGCGTTTAGTCGTGTCGGTCCGTAACAAGCAAACGCGTGACGGATACAGGCAAAAGTCCCATCGACGGAATTCCTAACATCTCCTCCCATGAAGCCGCCATCCGTTGCGGCTGCCACCGGAAACGGTGGCGACATACCCGAGGAGACAGGACCCATGTTTGCACTGACCGACCGCATTGCCGATTTCGACGACGAGCTGCAGGCGGCGATGGAGGGCGAGTTCGAGCGCCAGGAATCGCACATCGAGCTGATCGCTTCCGAGAACTACACCAGCCCGCGCGTGCTGGAAGCGCAGGGCAGCGTGCTCACCAACAAGTACGCCGAGGGCTATCCGGCCAAGCGCTACTACGGCGGCTGCGAGCACGTCGATGTGGTCGAGCAGCTGGCGATCGACCGCGCCAAGCTCCTCTTCGGTGCGGACTACGCCAATGTGCAGCCGCACTCGGGCTCGCAGGCCAACGCCGCGGTGTACATGGCGCTCCTGGAGCCGCACGACACCGTGCTCGGCATGAGCCTCGCGCACGGCGGGCACCTCACGCACGGCGCCAAGGTGAACTTCTCCGGCAAGCTCTACAACGCCATCCAGTATGGCCTCGATGAGGCAACCGGCGAGATCGACTACGCCCAGGTCGAGGCGCTGGCGAAGGAGCACAAGCCGAAGATGATCGTCGCAGGCTTCTCCGCGTACTCGCGCGTGGTCGACTGGCAGCGCTTCCGCGAGATCGCCGACCAGGTCGGTGCGTACCTCTTCGTCGACATGGCCCACGTCGCGGGCCTCGTCGCCGCCGGCCTGTATCCCAACCCCATCCCCTTCGCCGACGTCGTCACCACCACCACCCACAAGACCCTGCGCGGCCCGCGCGGCGGCCTGATCCTCGCGCGGTCCAACCCGGATCTCGAGAAGAAGCTCAACGCGGTCGTCTTCCCCGGCATCCAGGGCGGCCCGCTGATGCACGTCATCGCGGGGAAGGCGGTCGCGCTCAAGGAAGCGCTGCAGCCCGAGTTTCGCGCCTACCAGCAGCAGGTGCTGAAGAACGCGCGGACGATGGCGGGCGTCTTCATGGAGCGCGGCTACAAGATCGTCTCGGGCGGCACCGACGACCACCTCTTCCTCGTCGATCTCGTCGACAAGGGCCTCACCGGCAAGCAGGCCGACGCGGCCCTCGGTGCGGCGCACATCACCGTGAACAAGAACGCCGTGCCCAACGACCCGCAATCGCCCTTCGTCACCAGCGGCATCCGCATCGGCACGCCGGCGATCACCACGCGCGGCCTGCAGGAAGCCGAGGCCAAGGAACTCACGCACTGGATCTGCGACGTGCTCGACCACATTGACGACCAGTCCGTGATCGCCGCCGTGCGCGAGAAGGCGAAGGCCTTGTGTGCGCGCTTCCCGGTCTATCCGGCCACCCGCTGATCGGCCCCCGGAGCGACACGCCATGGCGATCAGCGTATTCGAGATGTTCAAGGTCGGGATCGGCCCGTCCAGTTCCCACACCGTGGGGCCCATGCGTGCCGCTCTGACCTTTGCGTCCGGCCTCAAGGACGAGGGGCTGCTGCCGCGCGTGCGCCGCATCCGCGCCGAGCTCTACGGCTCGCTGGGGGCGACCGGCAAGGGCCACGGCAGCGACAAGGCGGTGCTGCTGGGCCTGGAAGGGGAGGCGCCCGATCTGGTCGACCCCGACACCATCGATGCCCGGCTCGCGCGCATCCGCGAGGGCAAGCGCCTGACGGTGCTGGGCCTCCACCCGGTGGACTACTGCGAGAAGACCGATCTCGTCTTCCTGCGCCGCCAGACGCTCCCCTACCACCCCAACGGCCTGCGCCTGATGGCCTTCGGCGAGGGCGAGGCGGAGCTCGCGAGCAAGGTGTACTACTCGGTGGGCGGCGGCTTCGTCGTCAACGAGGAGGCCGCGGGTGCGGACCGCATCGTCGAGGACGCGACCGAGCTGCCGTACCCCTTTCACAGCGCCGACCAGCTCCTGACCCAGTGCGCGGTCAATGAACTCTCCATCAGCCAGCTGATGCTGGAGAACGAGAAGGCGTGGAGGAGCGAAGCCGAGACGAGGAACGGCCTGCTGCACATCTGGAAGGTGATGCAGGCCTGCGTGCGCCGCGGCTGCGAGGTCGAAGGGACGCTCCCCGGTGGCATGAAGGTCAAGCGCCGTGCGGCGGAGATGCACCGCAAGCTCTCCGGCACGCCCGAGGCGAGCCTGCGCGATCCGCTCACGACGATGGACTGGGTGAACCTCTACGCGCTCGCCGTCAATGAAGAGAACGCCGCGGGCGGGCGCATCGTCACCGCGCCCACCAACGGCGCGGCCGGCATCATCCCGGCGGTGCTGCACTACTACTACCGCTTCATCCCCGGCGCGACCGAGGACGGCGTCGTGCGCTTTCTTGCGACCGCCGCCGCGATCGGCATCCTCTTCAAGGAGAACGCCTCCATCTCCGGCGCCGAGGTCGGCTGCCAGGGCGAGGTCGGGGTGGCGTGCTCGATGGCGGCGGGCGCCTTGGCCGAAGTGATGGGCGGCACCCCCGAGCAGGTCGAGAACGCCGCCGAGATCGGCATGGAGCACAACCTCGGGCTCACCTGCGATCCGGTCGGGGGACTGGTGCAGGTGCCGTGCATCGAGCGCAACGCGATGGGCTCGATCAAGGCGATCAACGCTGCGCGCATGGCGCTGCGCGGTGACGGCAAGCACTTCGTGTCGCTCGACAAGGTGATCAAGACCATGCGCGAGACCGGGCGCGACATGAAGGACAAATACAAGGAGACGTCGCGCGGGGGACTCGCCGTGAACGTCATCGAATGCTGAAGACGAGGAGATAACATCATGCAGCATTACTCAGGATTCGGGCTCGTCAAGCACGCGCTCAGCTACCATGAGAACTGGCAGCGCGCCTGGCGCAATCCGACGCCGAAGAAGAAGTACGACGTGATCGTCGTCGGCGGCGGCGGCCATGGGCTCGCGACCGCCTACTACCTCGCCAAGGAACACGGCATCACCAACGTCGCGGTGGTCGAGAAGGGCTGGCTCGGCGGCGGCAACACCGCGCGCAACACCACCATCGTGCGCTCGAACTACCTGTGGGACGAGGCCGCGTGGCTGTACGAGCACGCGATGAAGCTGTGGGAAGGCCTGTCGCAGGATCTCAACTACAACGTCATGTACTCCCAGCGCGGCGTGATGAACCTCGGCCACACGCTGCAGGACATGCGCGACATCCACCGGCGCGTGAACGCCAACCGCCTCAACGGCATCGACGGTGAGGTGCTGGACGTGAAGCAGATCCAGGAGATCGTGCCGATCATGGACTGCTCGAAGAACACGCGTTACCCGATCATGGGCGCCTCGTGGCAGCCGCGCGGCGGCGTCGCCCGCCATGACGCGGTGGCCTGGGGCTTTGCGCGCGGCGCCGATGCGCTGGGCGTGGATCTCCTGCAGCAGACCGAAGTCACCGGCATCCGCAAGAACGGCAACAAGGTGCTGGGCGTCGAGACGACCCGCGGCTTCATCGCCGCCGACACGGTGGGGGTCGTGACTGCCGGCAACTCCGGCGTGCTCGCCAAGATGGCGGGTTTCCAGCTGCCGATCGAATCGCACCCGCTGCAGGCGCTGGTGTCCGAGCCGATGAAGCCCATCCTCGACACCGTCGTGATGTCGAACAAGGTGCACGGCTACGTCAGCCAGTCGGACAAGGGCGACCTCGTCATCGGCGCCGGCATCGACGGCTACAACGGCTACGGCCAGCGCGGCAGCTACGCGACCATCGAGCACACGCTGCAGGCCATCGTCGAGATGTTCCCGATGTTCTCGCGCGTGCGCATGAACCGCCAGTGGGGCGGCATCGTCGATACCTGCCCGGACGCCTGTCCGATCATCTCGGCCACGCCCGTCGGCGGCCTGTTCTTCAACTGCGGCTGGGGCACGGGCGGCTTCAAGGCCACCCCCGGTTCCGGGAACGTCTTTGCGGCGACGCTCGCCGCGGGCAAGGCGCATCCGCTCGCCGCGCCGTTCTCCATCGACCGCTTCATCAGCGGCAAACTCATCGACGAACACGGCGCCGCGGGCGTCGCGCACTGAGGAGGAGCAGGACACCATGCTGCACATCTACTGCCCGCACTGCGCGGAAACCCGCGAGGAAGAAGAATTCCGCCCCAAGGGCGAGGCCCACATCGCCCGCCCGGTGGAACCGGAAGCGACGAGCGACGAGGACTGGGGCAACTACCTCTTCTTCCGCAAGAACCCGCGCGGCCTGCACCACGAGCTGTGGTACCACGCCGCCGGTTGCCGCAAGTTCTTCAACGTCACGCGCGACACCGTGAGCTACCAGATCCTCGAAACCTACAAGGTCGGCCAGAAGCCCTCGGTCACCGCTGACAAAGGAGCGGCCAAATGAGCCAGCAGAATCGTCTCGGCACCGGCGGGCGCATCGACCGCAGCCGCCCGCTGCGCTTCACCTTCAACGGCGTCGACTACCAGGGCTTCGCCGGCGACACGCTCGCCTCGGCCCTGCTCGCCAACGGCGTCGATGTCGTGGGCCGCAGTTTCAAGTACTCCCGCCCGCGCGGCATCGTCGCCGCCGGCGCCGAGGAGCCGAATGCGATCATGCAACTGGGCGCGACCGAAGCCGGCCAGGTGCCCAACGTGCGCGCCACGCAACAGGCGCTCTACGGCGGGCTGGTCGCCGCGAGCACCAACGGCTGGCCGAACGTCGAGCGCGATCTCATGGGCGTGATCGGCAGCGTGGGCGGCAAGTTCATGCCGCCGGGCTTCTACTACAAGACCTTCATGGCGCCCGCCTCGATGTGGCCGAAGTACGAGAAGTACATCCGCAAGGCCGCGGGCCTCGGACGCGTGCCCAAGGAGAAGGATCCGGACATCTACGACCACATCAACCGTCACTGCGACGTGCTGGTGATCGGCGCCGGTCCCGCGGGTCTGGCGGCCGCGCTGGCAGCCGGCCGTTCCGGCGCGCGCGTGATCCTGTGCGACGAGCAGGAAGAGATGGGCGGCTCGCTCCTCGATTCGCGCGAGCTCATCGACGGCCGTCCGGCTTCCGCCTGGGTCGCCTCCGTGCTCGCGGAACTGGCGACCCTGCCCGACGTGCTGATCCTGCCGCGCACCACCGCCAACGGCTACCACGATCACAACTTCGTGACCCTGCACGAGCGCCGCACCGAACACCTCGCCGACCTCGCGCCGAGCGTGAACGGCCGCCGCCAGGTGCGCGCGCGCATGCACCGCGTGCGCGCCGGTGAAGTGATCCTCGCCACCGGGACCCACGAGCGTCCGCTCGTCTTCGCCAACAACGACGTGCCGGGCTGCATGGTGGCGGGCGCCGTGTCGACCTACATCCGCCGCTACGCCGTCGCGCCGGGCCGCCGTCTGGTGCTGTCGACCGCGAACGACCACGCCTACCGCGCCGCGCTCGACTGGATTGATGCCGGCCGCGAAGTGGTCGCGATCGTCGATGCGCGCGAGCACCCGGACGGCGACCTCGTCACCGAGGCGCGGTCGCGCAACATCCGCATCATCCCCGGCAGCGCGGTGATCGAGGCGCAGGGCAAGAAGCGCGTCTCCGGCGCGCTCGTCGCCCGCATCGACATCGGTTCATTCCGCGTCACGGGCCGCGTCGAGACGCTGTCGTGCGACACCCTCGCCAGTTCCGGCGGCTACAGCCCGGTCGTGCATCTGGCGGCGCACACCGGCGCCCGCCCCGAGTGGCGCGACGATCTCCTCGGCTTCGTGCCCGGCAAGGTGCCCGGCATGACCCCGGTGGGCGGCGTGCACGGCAAGGGTGCGCTCGGCGACGCGCTCGCCGACGGCGCCGCGGCCGGCACGGCTGCCGCCCAGCGCACCGGCTTCCAGATCGAAACCCCCGCACTGCCCAAGGTCGCCAAGGTGCGCGAAGGCAAGGCCGCGGCGCTCTACCAGGTGCCGCACGTGAAACCCGCGATGCGCGCCCCGAAGCAGTTCGTCGATCCGCAGAACGACGTCACCGCGGCCGGCATCGAACTCGCCACGCGTGAGGGTTTCGAGTCGATCGAGCACGTCAAGCGCTACACCGGCATGGGCTTCGGCACCGACCAGGGCAAGCTCGGCAACATCAACGGCATGGCCATCGCGGCGCGCTGCCTCAAGCAGACCATCCCGCAGACCGGCACCACGGTGTTCCGCCCGAACTACACGCCGATCACCTTCGGCGCCATCGCCGGCCGCCACTGCCGCGAGTTCTTCGACCCGCGCCGGTTCACCGCGCTGCACGCCTGGCACGTCGAGCATGGTGCGAAGTTCGAGGAAGTGGGCCAGTGGATGCGCCCGTGGTACTTCCCGCAGGGCAACGAGACCATGCACCAGGCGGTGCAGCGCGAGTGCCGCGCCGTGCGCGAAGGCGTCGGCATCCTCGACGCCTCGACGCTGGGCAAGATCGAGATCCAGGGCAAGGACGCGCGCGAGTTCCTCAACCGCATCTACACTAACGCGTGGACCAAGCTCGACGTCGGCAAGTGCCGCTACGGCCTCATGTGCAAGGACGACGGCATGGTGATGGACGACGGCGTCACCGCCTGCATCGCCGAGAACCACTTCCACATGACCACCACCACCGGCGGCGCCGCCGCGGTGCTCGACTGGATGGAGCTGTGGCACCAGACCGAGTGGCCGGAGCTGGAGGTGTACTTCAACTCGGTGACCGACCACTGGGCGGCGATGGCGATCAACGGCCCCAACGCGCGCAAGCTGCTGGCCGAGCTCACCGACGACATCGACCTCTCCAAGGACAACTTCAAGTTCATGGACTGGCGTGCCGGTACGGTGGCAGGGGTGCCGGCGCGCGTCTTCCGCATCTCCTTCACCGGCGAGCTGTCGTTCGAGATCAACGTGCAGGCCAACCACGCGGTGCACGTGTGGAAGGCGCTCTTCGACAAGGGCGCGAAGTACGGTCTGACCCCCTACGGCACCGAGACCATGCACGTGCTGCGCGCGGAGAAGGGCTTCATCATCGTCGGCCAGGAGACCGACGGCTCGATGACGCCGGAGGACCTCGGGATGCAGTGGTGCGTGGGCTACAAGAAGCCCTTCTCATGGATCGGGCGGCGCGCGCTCACGCGCCCGGACACGAAACGCGAGGATCGCAAGCAGCTCGTCGGCCTCAAGCCGCTCGACCCGCAGCTCGTGCTGGATGAAGGCGCGCAGATCGTGCTGGAGAAGGAGATCAGGATCCCGATGCCGATGGTCGGGCACGTCACCTCCAGTTACTTCAGTCCCACGCTGGGCCACTCGTTCGCGCTCGCGGTCGTCAAGGGCGGCAGCCAGCGCCTGGGTCAAACCGTTTATCTGCCGATGGCCGACGGCCGGGTGCATGCGGCCGAGGTCGTGAGCCCGGTCTTCTATGACGCAGAAGGAGCACGTCATCATGTCTGATTACGCACAAATGGAACTCAATCCGCGCGGCGCGGTGAAGTCGGAGTCGCCGCTGGCGAGGGTGCGTCCCGCGGTGGTGCAGGCGGCCTCGCCGCAGGACGCCCGCGTGGTCGTGTCGGAGAAGGCCTTCCTCGGCCACCTCGTGCTGCGCGGCAACGCCGGCGACGAGGCGTTCCGCAGCGGTGTCGAGCGTGCGCTGGGGCTCGCGCTGCCGCTCGAGCTGGGGCCGATCTCGCTCGACGAGGCGCGCGGCGTGAGCCTGCAGTGGATGTCGCCCGACGAGTGGCTGGTGATCGTGCCGGCCGGTCTGGAGTTCGAGGCGGAAGCCGCCCTGCGCCGCGAGCTCACCGGCCACTACGCGGTGATGAACACGAGCGGCGGGCAGACGGTGCTGGAACTGGCCGGTCCCGGCGTGCGCGAGCTCTTGATGAAGTGCACGCCCTACGACGTGCATCCGCGCGCCTTCCCGGTGGGGAAGGGTGTCACGAGCGTCTTGGCGAAGGCTTCGGCGGTGATCCGGCGTGTCGGCGACGAGCGCTGGGAACTGGTGATCCGGCGCAGCTTCGCGGACTACCTGTACGCCTGGATCCTCGATGCGGCCGAGGAGTTCGGGGTCTGCGTCGCGCCGGGCGAACCCGTCGGCACCAGCGAGCGTAGCCCGGTGCGCGCGGCAGTGCTGCACGGCTGAACGTCCGTCTCGGCGCGCACGCGGAAACGGAGTCGGTGAGCACCACCGACTCCGTTTTCACGTGAAGCCTGCCGAAACGCCTCGTCGCGGGATTGCTCGCGGCTGTCGCAAGACGGCATGTCAAGGTCCGGTCGCTGATTTATCTTGGGTTTTCGCAACATCAAACGGGAACGAACATGAACCAGATCTTCATCGACGACATCTGCGCAGACGCGCAGGTCGGTATCTACCCGCATGAGCTGGTCGGTTCGCAGCCGGTGTCGATCACCCTGCGCCTCGGCATCGGTGGCCGCGCGGCGCGCAGCGACCGAATCGAGGACACGATCGACTATGCGGAGCTGGTCGCGCGCCTGCGCAAGTACCTCGCCGAGCGCCGTTTTGCGTTGCTCGAACACCTCGCCGATTCGCTGGCCGGTGTGATCTTCGACGAGTTCCGTCCGAGCTCGATAAGCCTGTCCGTGCATAAGCCCCGGGTGCTCGAAGGCGTCGGCCGCGTCGGCGTCATGATCGAACGCAGGTACGACGAATACGTGGCGCAGGTTCCTATCCCGCTGCAGCAGGCGGCCTGATCCGCATTTCGAAATGCCAAAGACCTCCTGATCGAGTTCGCCTGAGAACGACCATGGGACGCCGGGAAGATGCCGTGCCGAGTGACGAAGCCGTGACGCGCGTGCGTTTCGACTTTCCGAACCTGGATGGGCACGAAGGGCCGCTGGTCTTCGAGCAGCCGTCCGAGACCATCGAAGCCTGCGAGGTGTCGCAGGTCCGCGAGGCGGTTGCCCGTGCGGATCGTGCTGCCCGAGAAGGGAAGTGGGTCGCGGGTTTCGTCTGCTATGAGGCCGGTGCGGCCTTCGACCCGGCGTTTCGTTTCCGGGGCCGGGCCGAACTGCCGCTCGTGTGGTTCGGCGTCTTCGACACGCCGGTCGGCGCGCATGCCCGAACGCAGGCGTCGACGCCAGCCTTCGACTGGGACTTGTCGGCCGGGCGCCCACGATACGAGCAGGATATCGCGACGATCCTCGAGCACATCCGCGCGGGCGATGTGTATCAGGTCAACCACACGCTGCGCCTGGCTGGACACTACGTCGGCGATTGGCAGTGCCTTTACGAGGGGCTGCGAGAGAGACAGGCGACAGGGTATTGCGCCTGTATCGAGCTGGGTCGGCACCGCATCCTGAGCGTTTCGCCCGAATTGTTCTTCTCCCGCGAGAAGCAGCGCCTGACCTTCAAACCGATGAAAGGCACGGCCCGCCGCGGCGCGTCGGAGGAGCTGGACCGCGCGCTGCGGGATTCGCTCGTGACCGCGGAAAAGGAGCGGGCCGAGAACCTGATGATCGTCGATCTCATCCGCAACGACCTGTCACGAATCGCGCAGCCGTATTCCGTGTCGGTGCCATCGATGTTCTCCGTCGAGGAATATCCGACGGTATGGCAGATGACCTCGACCGTGACGGCCGACATTGCGCCCGATACCGGCCTGGAAGAGATCTTCGCGGCGACCTTTCCCTGCGGATCGATCACCGGCGCGCCGAAAATCGAAGCGATGAAGATCATCGCGGAACTCGAAACGGGGCCACGCGGAATCTATTGCGGCGCAATCGGAATGTTGCGCCCGGGCGGCGATGCGGTTTTCAACGTCGCGATCCGTACGCTCGCCGTGGATGTCGTTTCCGGCACCGGCCAATACGGTGTCGGCAGCGGCATCACCGCCGATTCGATCGCCTGCAACGAATACGACGAAGTCCTCGCCAAATGTCTGGTGGTGCAGGACTTCGTTTCCAGCACATGAGGTAAATCCGGTTTATGGAAAGACGCCGACGAGCACACGAAGGCAGTTCTCCCTCTCCCCCCTATGCTCCCTCGCGTGTGGCGTCTTTCCTTTTTATTCACGACAGCAATAGCCCCAGGAGAACACTGTGCCCAGGGATGTAGCCAAGAAACTGAAGCAGGCTTTCAGCGCCGCGCAGGACGAGGCGCAACGCAATGCCGCGGTCCTGGCATTGCTGAGGCACAGTCTCGATTTGGGGCACCGCCGGCTATCGTTGAAGCGCCTGGAGGCCGCGGTCAGTTTCGGGGCCGTGCTCGACGCGGAGGACCTGCACCGCTGTGCAGATCTTGCGCTGGGGATCAGTGATCCGCGCATTCATGCTCGACTGGCGCTGCTGAGCCGTCAGCTTGACGGCGCGCGTTGTTTCTCGTCGTTGTGAGCAAGGCAATTCGCTCATGCAGATCGAAGAGATGATTCCGAGCCCGAGTCACAAAGCCCCGGAGCATGGAGGCAGGCTGCGGGCCGCGGCTGTCCGCTATGGCATTCCACTTTCAGAATGGCTCGACTTGTCAACCGGGGTAAGTCCCTTCGGCTGGCCGGTGCCCATGCTCTCCGCACGCGCATGGGCACGATTGCCGGAAGAGGACGACGGCCTTGAAGATGCGGTCGCAGCCTACTACGGAAGTTCGAACGGGCTTGCGGTGGCCGGCTCGCAAGCCGCGATACAGACGCTTCCCGCCTTCTTTCCGCGTAGTTCGGTGGTCTGCCTGTCCCCCCTCTACAATGAACACCCGCATGCATGGAGGGCACACGGACACGCTGTCCGTCTGCACCCGTCCGGCGACCTGCGCGGTGCGTTGGCCTTCGGATCGCAACACATCGTCCTGTGCAATCCGAACAATCCGACCGGTCATCGCTATGGAGGGGGCGAATTGCTCGAGACGGCCGCATCGCTCCGGGCGCGGAATGGCGTTCTCGTTGTCGACGAGGCCTTCATCGACGTGAGCCCTGAAGTGAGCCTTGCCCCGATTGCAGGGTCTGAGGCTGCACCGAACCTTATCGTCCTGCGTTCCCTTGGCAAATTTTTCGGTCTGGCGGGCGCGCGGGTCGGGTTTCTCTTTGCTTCAACCGAGTTGCGCCACCGCATTGCATCACGCCTCGGCCCGTGGGGGATTGCAGGACCCTCGCGCGAGGTCGCTCAAATGGCATTGTCGGATTTGGCGTGGCAGCGCGACATGCGCCCATGCTTGCGCAGCGCCGGGTTGCGCCTGACGCGATTGCTTGAGCCGATGGGCGTGGTAGGCGCGACGCCTATGTTCACGACGGTCGCTCCTGCACGAGCGAGCATGATTCATGATTTTCTCGCCCGAGCCGGCATCCTGACCCGGTATTTCGACGATGGCGCCTTGATACGTTTCGGGTTGCCTGCCTCCGAGGATTCATGGGGCAGGCTTGAGACGGTACTCGCCTCGGCGCAGCATCACGTGATTTGAGCAGTGGCCTCATTCGCGAACGGCTAGAACTGATCTCGAAGTGCTCATCGGCGAGGGGCGCGCATGAGGGCGTGCCGTGAAGCCATCGGGGCGTACATGGACGCCCCCGATTTGCCCAGCATTCACGTGATGATGGTTAGAGGGCAAGCTTGCAGCCGTACATTCGGACTTTCGCTGCGGCAAAGCCGCTGTCTGGCCATGAAATTAGCGACTTGGTCGCGCTTGAGCTGTTTGCGCAGGACCGTCTTGCCGTACCGATCGACCCCGTGCACCTGGAATACGCTCTTGGCCAGGTCAACTCCGATCGTCGTAATCTCCATGCTGGACGCCTCCTTCGTTTCGAGTGGTTGATCAGCGCTTCCACTCTGGCACATCGATGCCTACTCGGGTGGGGGCGTCCATTCCATTGATTCAATTGATGCCGTTGGGGATCGGGTGAAAGGTACGCTACTGATGCCCCGTGGGTGGCGTGTGATCTGATGGAAAACTGGAAACCCACAGGAATCCGTCGTAGCGCCCATCGACTAGAAATACCCAGAGAAAAATACGATGAGCATCTCCTACGCCCGATAAAGATGCCTGGCTTTCTTCAAGATAGTATGACCACACGGTCCGAGCCCGGGCATGAAATGGCAGCCACTCCCGTCCTACGCCAAGTGGTTCGCCCATTACCTCACGGACATCTTTCTCGGTTGAGCGTCCCAAGACTAAGCTGGACTCGAGCAATGACGGGGCGACTGGAGCTCCAGCGCGAACCTTGATCTCTCCGCAACCCGAAAGCAGCATAGTCGTTAGGGATAGGGCAAGCAGACCTGCTCTGAAGGAACTGCGCATCTTCATTCTGCCTTACCCCCTGAATACTCTTTCAGGTTGCTTGAATCAGCGAACCACATATGTCCGTCATAGATGTCGTTAGCGAAAAAGATCAAGAGCATTGTCAACTTGATGTCCTTGCCTTCGGCCACGGTGTGTTCATAAAGCCAAACGCTCTGTGGATTGAAAGTGGGGTCAAGGCGGGCAGCACCATAACCGCGAGGCTCGCCAAGCGTGAGCAGCACATCATTCTTTGTCGAAATTCGCGGTGTAAGCTGAGCTAGGCGGTCCACCCGGGGCGGTGCACCAATTTCTAACCGCGAGGCACAGCCCTGAAGCCCTGTTACCATCAAGCACGCGGTCAAGAACACAGAACAAATCGAGCTCGATTTCATCGCCCTACCTTTCCTTGTAAGCTGTCCTTGACCCACCCTGTTGCCGTCTCGTCATTCGAGAACCACATGAACCCATCAAAAAACCCATCACGAAGTATTACTAGCAGAACTTGCTGTCGTACCTTTAGATCCAATTGCCCTTTAGATCCCTTAATGTCCGTCAGCTCGATATCCTGGTAAAACCACATCTCCTGTGGGCTTTCCTGCACACTAGCCATGAAGACCGCTCCGGTTCCCGTCGGCTCGCCCAAGATTCGCTTTACGTCCTCCTTGGTAGAACGTCCTTTGTTGAGTTCGGTCTCAAGGCGTTTCGTATCACGGAATGCTTCAACCGTCGCGAATTTTTTTTGATCGCTTCCACAAGCTGGAACGACGAGTGCTATCGCGAGTATCAGCAATGATCTGAACTTCCATCCGCGAATAGAATTGGCCCCTCGATGCCGAATGCCGATATCACACGCTTCCTTCTGGAATTCTTCCAACGTCTAGTCCCCTTTTCGATGCATTTCCGCTAACGCGTTAGCGGCAGCGAGGCCGAACCGCTCACAACCTCTTCCCTCATGCAATGATTGGGCCGCGAGAGGAAGCACTTGAAATAGAGCGAACCATGACCGCCCAGCCGCATCGAATGCTTGGGTTTGCTGCTCGTCACCTCTTCTTAGGTCCAGAATCAAGGCAGAAAGGCGTGATTCGTGATCCCACCACAAGAGCCCAAGACACAGAGCAGCTGGTCCGCCCCCCACGCATCCGACTCCTCCTTTCGTTTCGGATGTGCGGGTTTCACCTCCAACTATTGCCAGGTAGTCGATTTTTGCAGCCTCGATGCGCTCCCGGAATCTTGGTTCAGGAATCAGTGCGTGCAGCGTCTCAAGCTTGCGGGGTGCCGATCGAGGATCAAGATCAGGGAAAACTGCCGCGCGAAACTCGGTACCGGTAATTACCCTTACAGAAACACCCTGCGAAGAGGCTGCAGTCCTTAAGCAGGCAGCGAACTGCTCCTCGGTGTCGCGCTCCTCTTTGCGCACTTCCCACGCGAACCCGCGCGGGTCATCCTCCAGCCATGTCCGGTTGATCAGGACAGCGACAGTGGGCGAAGATGAAACCTCAATGCCGGACAAACTCGCACATCCAGCCACGCAGAACAACAAGGCACCCAGAAGAAGCTGAATATTCAGCACACTTAAACTTCCCCACTGCTTCGGGCACTTCATTTCTCGCTCCTCCCAGTAGCAGCATAGTACTTCGGGCCCAGTTGGTTACCGAAACAGGGCATCGCGCACGCGCGATCCAGCGCTTCGCCGGCCAGGATCGCGTCGCCCAGAATTGCCGCGAACCATTGCTCCATGGGGTCTCCGTCGCCGAGTCCAGCCTGCTGTCAGTTTACGCAGCAACCGGCGCGATCGTTACCGTCTCCCTGGACTGACATTCCAATCGACGTGAACGTTGGAGAACGAGGAGTTGCGCGTGAATCTGCAAATCGTATCGGGCATTCATCTCGAGTTGACGTCGTGCGAGATTCCCGACAGCGGCGCAGACCTGTCGATCTTGACCGGAGACATCCCCGTCCGCGGGAAGCGATCGAGTGGGCGTCCGCGCTGAAGCAGCCGGCGATCAATGGGGCGGGCAATCAGGCGTATTACGGGTCCAGCATCCGCACGACGAATCGCTTGCTGCACGAACTGTCGCGCGAGACCCAGGTGACCGTGCTCGACTGTGAGGACTAGCACCTCGGCGCTGTACTCATCCTCAGTGTGACGCAGTGGACGGACTTGCGTCTTGCGGGAGAAGGCGCGTCGCGCGAGCAGGCCATGGACGAAGCTGTGCGCTTCAGCCGCGACTTCAGCCGCATCGCGATCGATGAAGACCCGAAAGAGGTCTTCAGACCGTCGCATTGCGCGGCGCCGTTCGAGCGCCATGCAAGCTCGCTGAAGGCCCGGCTTGCGGATCGGTTCGCTGGCGTCACCGTGGTCGTTAACCGTTTTGCGCCGGCTCGCAGCAGCATCGCCGAACGCTTCGCCGGTTCCCCCCTTAATGCCTGATTCGTTTCCGACCTCGAGGCCCTCGTCACGGGCAGCGGTGCAGCGCCGTGGATGCACGGCCACACCCACGACAGCTTCGACTATCGCGTCGGTGCCACGCGCATGCTCGCCAACCGGCGTAGTTATGTGCTCGAGGGCGTCGCCGAAAACGCCCGCTTCGACCCTGGCCTGACGGTCCAAGTGCCCCGAGGGCAGCACGCCGCGTCGGCGATCGGCCGGACGAGCGAGCGGTTTGTCCATAAGATGAATCAAAAATATTGCTTTTGACGGGGCGGGGCAATAACATATCTTTGCACAAACATAATTCTCAAAAAATATTCTGACCCCACAGAGGTGACTGTTCGTCATGGACATCCCGTTGCTGTTGCTTTCGTCGTTCATCATTGCCGTCACAGGCTTGTTCTTTTTCATCTGGTCCCTGCGGAAGGGGCTTCTCGACCCGCATGCCGCCGCGGCGAAGGTCATCTTTTCATCTGGCGAGATCGGCCGGGTCGAGGAGCCGGCCGCAACAGCGGCGAAGCAACGGGACCTTCAGCGGGCGATGACGGCTTCGCACTGCGAACCGGATGCCACTGAGCTGCAGGCGCGCCTCGCGGCGGATGCCTCGTCGGCGCGCCCGGCCTTCGTGCTGCTGGGTTTCGCGGTCTTCTGGCTGCTGGTGGCCTCGCTCGCTGGCCTGACGAGCTCGATCAAGCTCCATGAGCCCGACTGGTTGACGCAATACGCCTGGCTCAGCTTCGGGCGCATCCGCACGATCCACCTGAACGCGGTCGCCTACGGATGGGCGCCAATGGCAGCGCTCGGCGTTGCACTGTGGATGATGCCGCGGTTGCTAAAGACCCGGCTGGAAGGCGCGCGCTTCGCGGTATGGGGCGCAGTTCTGTGGAACATCGGCCTCGCGATCGGCATCGGCTGCATCGCGGTTGGCCTCAACGACGGCATGGAGTGGCTGGAGATCCCGGGGCAGGTGGGCATCCTGTTCGCGGTCGGCGGCGCGATGATCGGCCTGCCGCTGGTGTTCACGCTGCGCCGGCGCAAGGTCGAACACCTCTACGTGTCCGTCTGGTACATGGGCGCGGCGCTCTTCTGGTTCCCCGTGCTCTACATTGTTGCGAAACTGCCCAACCTGCATTTCGGCGTCGAGCAGGCGACGATGAACTGGTGGTTCGGCCACAACGTGCTCGGGCTTTTCTACACGCCGCTGTCGCTCGCCGCCGTCTATTACTTCCTGCCCAAGGTCATCGGCCGGCCGATCCAGTCCTACAACCTGTCGCTGATCGGTTTCTGGTGTCTCGCCTTCTTCTATGGCCAGGTCGGCGGTCACCATCTCGTCGGCGGCCCCGTTCCGGAATGGCTGGTCACGCTGTCGATCGTGCAGAGCATCATGATGATCGTGCCCGTCGTCGCGTTCTCGCTGAACCAGCACCTGACGATGCGCGGGCACTTCGCCGCCCTGAAGCACTCGCCGACGCTGCGCTTCGTCGTGCTGGGCGGGATGATGTACACGGTGAGCTCGATCCAGGGTTCGTTCGAAGCGCTGCGCAGCGTCAACACCGTCACCCACTTCACGCACTTCACCGTCGCGCACGCGCACCTCGGGCTGTACGGTTTCGTCACGCTGGTGATGTTCGGCGCGATCTACTTCGCGATGCCGCGCATCCTGTCGCGCGAATGGCCGTATCCGAAGCTCATCGCCGTGCATTTCTGGCTTGTAGCGATCGGCTTTGCGATCTATTTCGTGTCGCTGACGACCGCCGGGCTGCTGCAAGGCTTCGCGATGGTCGATGCAAGCAAGCCCTTCATGGAATCGGTGCGCGTGACGCTGCCCTGGCTGCAGGGGCGCTCGATCGGCGGCGCGTTGATGACGCTCGGTCATCTTGCCTTCGCCGCCCACTTCCTGCTGATGGCGCTGGCCCGCGGGCCGCAGCGCAGCGGTGCCGCCATTCTCCGTCCTCTTGCCCCGACCGCCTGAACCATGGAAAACCACGTCAAACTGATTTCGGGCGCGATGGTGACGCTCGCCATCGCCACCGCCTCGCTGGTGGTGCTGCCCTACCTGCAATTGCGGCACGAACCTCCGACGCCGGGCCTGAAGCCCTATACCGAGGTGCAGTTGCGCGGACGCCAGGAGTACATCCGCCAAGGCTGCGTCTACTGCCATTCGCAGCAGCCGCGCGATCCCTCGCAGGCGCCGGACGACAAGCGCGGCTGGGGTCGGCCCTCGGTCGCGGGCGACTACTACTACGACAGCCCGCATCTGCTCGGCACGATGCGCACCGGCCCGGATCTCCTCAACATCGGGGCACGCCAGCCGAGCGCGGACTGGCAGCTCGGCCACCTCTATCAGCCGCGTGCCTACACGCCGGGCAGCATCATGCCGGCCTATCCCTTCCTGTTCGAGATCAAGAAGGAGGCCGCGCCGGGTGACAAGGTCGTCGCACTGCCGCCGCAGTTCGCCCCGGCCGGCGGGGTCGTCGTCGCCACCCAGGAGGCGCAGGACCTCGTGGCCTATCTCCTCTCGCTCGACCGGACCTTCCCCGCGCTGGCGCCGCTCGCCGACGCAGGCCCGGCCTCCAAATGATCCGCAGCCACGTACCCGATATGCACGCCAAGACCCGCAACGACGAACCCCAGCGGCGCGAAAACCTCGATCCGCATGAATCCTTCAACCCTGTGCCTCGCCTGATGCTGGGCCTGATCGGCCTGTTGCTGATTTGGGCCGTCTACTACATCTACACGGCGCATCCCACCACCCGTCCCGCCCTTGGCGACCGTCGCAACGTGGAAGTGCTCGCGGCCGTGCCTTCCAAGGCCGTGGATGGCGGCCAGATCTTCGGCGCCAGTTGCGCCGCTTGCCATCAGGCGACAGGCACCGGCATTCCCCAGGTCTTCCCGCCGCTGGCGGGGTCGGCCTGGGTCAATGGCGGCGAACAGGTCCTGATCCAGATCCTGCTGCATGGGATCAACGGCAGCATCGAAGTCGCTGGCAACACCTACGACGGCGTGATGCCGGCCTTCGGCGACAAGCTGGACGATGCGGAGATTGCGGCGGTCGCGAGCCACATCCGCAGCCAATGGGGCAACCAGGGCGCGCCGGTGACGCCGGAATCGGTCGCGGAGCAGCGCAAGCGCACCGCCGACCGCAGCGCCCCGTGGAACGGCGGCGCCGAACTCGCGACGCTGAAGTAGGGGGGGGGGCGCACGAGCCATGCGTACTGCCGTCACCTGCGCGCTGATCGTGCTGTCGGGCCTCGCGGCGTTCTCGGAAGTCAGCGCCGGCTTCCGGGTCGTCACGAGCGAGGCCGCGCGCCGCCTCGCCGTGCGCGAACACGCGCCACAGATCCCGGATGCGATGCTTGCCGGCGCGACCGCCCACTCGCTGCACGACGATCTCGCGCGGGACGGCCGCATTGCGCTCGTCGACTTCATCTACACGCGCTGCGAAACGGTGTGCAGCGTGCTCGGCACGGAATTCCAGCAACTGCAGCAGGAGCTCAAAAGGCGGGGCCTGCAGGACCGCGTACGCCTCATCAGCATCAGCTTCGATCCCGCGGACGACGCGAACGCCTTGGCGCGCTACGCAAGCCGCGTGCACGCCGATGCCTTGGTCTGGCGCTTCGAAAGGGTCGCCGACCCTCAGGCCCTGCGCCGGCTGCTCGACGCCTTCGGCATCGTCGTCGTGCCGGACGGTATGGGCGGCTTCGTGCATAACGCCGCGATCCACACGCTGGCGCCCGACGGCCGACTGATCCGCATCGACGACGTCGGCGAGGCCCGCATCGCGTTGCGCTCGGCGCTGGCCCGCGCGCAGGTCGCACCACGATGAGGCCGCCCCGATATGCATTCCTCGGCGCGACGCTCCTGGCAACAGGCACTGCGCCGTCGCTGCGCCTCTGGCTCGAAGCCGACATGGCGCGTCACATGCTCGTGCAGTTTCCGCTGCTGATCGTCGCCGGCGCCGCATTCGCTTCGACGTTGCCACCACGTGTGCGCGCCGCGGTCGCGACCATCAACGCGCACGGTCTCGCAGGCCTGCTGTTGTGCCTGCTGGTATCGGCCTTCTGGATGATCCCGCGCGCTCTTGATCAGGCCCTGTTGTCGCCCCCGATGGAAATCGCCAAGATTGCGACGCTACTCGCGGCCGGCGGCGCGCTGCAACTATCGTGGCGCCCGGCCGGCATCGTCGTCCAGATCTTCTTCATCGGAAACTGGGCCTGGATGACCGCGGTGGTCGGACTCCTCTATCAGGACATGAGCACGCGCCTGTGCAACGGCTATCTGCTAGACCAGCAGATCATCGCCGGACAGGGACTCGTCGTCCTGGCGATCGCCCTGCCGACCGCATTCATCGCGCTTCTCGCAAAGCGGGGAGTGCTCGCAGGCGACGCGTCCGAAACGACTCAGGGTTGCCCAACGGGAAGCACTGTGCAGTAGAGGAATTCAGTCGCCAGGATTGTTGAGCGCTTCGCCCACCGCCCGCGCGAACTCTTCGGCAAGCGCGCAAATTTCGGCACGATCACGAAGTCCGGATAGCCCACGATACTCACGATCCGGTCGAAGCCGGCTTCCTCCGGCGCATCCTGCACGATGCCGACCGGAGGTCCTCACGCGAATTCGCCCCGAATTGGCACGGCGGCACGCCGTGAGATCCTTCCTCGCTGACGGGTAAGGTGTTTCGATAGAAATGCTGTACCAATCAACTGTTCCACTTATGGGCATGTTAAGTGGGGCTTCTTGCGGAAAAATGGTTGTAAAACAGTTGCTTGCGGAGTTTTGCGGAGAGTCCCGATCTCTCCGCTAGAGCACCTGATAAAGCCCTGATTTTCAGGGCTTCATCTTTCGCCTTCTTCGGTACGCCCTCGGTGGCCTGCTTCGCAAATGCCGGGGCGCCTCAGATCGCCCCGGCTGCGCGTAGTGCGGCGATGGCCGTTGCGTCGTAACCGAGCTCGCCAAGCACGCTGTCGGTGTGCTCGCCCAGCGCCGGTCCGATCGTTTCAGCGCCGCCGGGCGTGAGCGAGAGCTTGGGCACCACGCCCGGCATGCGGCAATCGCGCCCGCCGGGCAGGGTCACCAACTGCAGCATGTCCCGCGCAAGGAATTGCGGGTCAGCGAACATATCGGCGACCGAGTAAATGCGCGACGCGGGAACCTCCGCGGCGGCGAGTGCGGCCAGCACGGTGGCTTCGTCGTGTTCCGCGACCCAGGCGTCGATCAGTGCGTAGATCTCGTCCCGCCGTGCGTCGCGCCCGGCGTTGTCTGCCAGCGTCCGATCGTCGGCCAGATCGGCGCGGTCCATCGCCAGCATCAGCCTGCGGAAGATCGCGTCGCCGTTGGCGCCGATCGCCACGTGCTTGCCGTCGCGCGTCGTGTGCGTGTTCGACGGCGTGATGCCCGGCATGATGTTCCCGGTGCGTTCGCGCACGAAACCGAACACGTCGAATTCCGGTACCAGCGACTCCATCATCGCGAACACCGCTTCGTACAACGCCACGTCCACGACCTGCCCGCGACCGCCATTCACCTCCTTGTGGCGTAGCGCCATCAGCGCGCCGAGTGCCCCCCACAGTGCCGCGATCGAATCACCGATCGAGATGCCGGTCTTCACCGGCGGTCGGTCCGGGAAGCCGGTCACGTAGCGCAGCCCGCCCATGGACTCGCCGATCGCGCCGAAGCCAGGCTGTTGCGCCAGAGGGCCCGTCTGCCCGAAGCCGGACAGGCGCAGCATCACGAGGCCGGGGTTGATCGCCGACAGCGACTCCCACCCCAAGCCCAGCTTTTCCAGCACCCCCGGACGGAAGTTCTCGATCACGATGTCGGCCTCGGCGACGAGCCTGCGAACCACCTCGACGCCATCCGGTTGCTTGAGGTTCACCGTCACCGACTGCTTGTTGCGCGACTGCAGGTACCACCACAGCGAGGTGCCTTCATAAAGCTTGCGCCACTTGCGCAGCGGATCGCCGCCGTCGGGCGATTCGATCTTGATCACCTCCGCCCCGAATTCACCGAGGATCCGTGCCGCAAAGGGCCCGGCGATCAGCGTACCAAGTTCGACGACCTTGATTCCGGCGAGGGGTTTGGCGGTGGAGCTCATTGCAGGGTGTTCCTCGTTCGTTGGCGCGGTGCGTGCGGCAGGGAGCCCGAAGGGTAACGCCATTCTTGTCCTGGCGAGGCGGTTACATGATCGGCGCCGCGCCGGCATGGCCAAAAAAACGGGGCCGCAGACGGCGGCCCCGGGGAAGTACCCGCTTTTGCGACGGGTTGAGAGAACGAGAGGGTGGGGCGCTCAGTCGCGCGCCGCGGCGGGACTCACTTCGAGACCCACAGGCACATGGTTCGCGGGTTGCGCATGCGGCCGGCGCGCATCGGCGACGTTGCCGGCGGGGCGCTTCCAGTGGTCCGCATTGCGGATTCCGAGCTTTTCCGGATCGAAGACCGGTTCCAGGCCGGCGGCCTTTTGCGTCTCATAATCCTTCAGCGCGACGAGAGCCGGTTTCTGCACGATTAGGATCGCAACGATGTTCAGCCACGCCATCAGGCCCACGCCGACGTCGCCGAGGTCCCACGCCGCGCCCGCGCCATTCACGCAGCCGTAGGTGACGGTCGCGATGATGCCCAGCTTGAGGACGAATGACAGCCAGGGACGATGGACCTTGCGGTTGATGTAGGCGATGTTGGTTTCGGCCATGTAGTAGTAGGCCACGATGGTCGTGAAGGCGAAGAAGAACAGCGCCAGTGCGACGAAGCTCGAACCGAAGCCCGGCATCACGGTCTCGACGGCCGCCTGCGTGTAGGCGGGGCCGGTTTCGACACCCGGCAGTCCATTCACGATCATCGTGCCGTCAGGCGCCTTGACGTTGTACATGCCCGTCGACAGCAGCATGAAGGCGGTCGCCGAGCACACGAACAGGGTGTCGATATACACCGAGAACGCCTGCACGTAGCCCTGCTTGGCCGGGTGCGAGACTTCGGCCGCGGCGGCCGGATGCGGCCCCGTGCCCTGGCCGGCTTCGTTCGAATACACGCCGCGCTTCACGCCCCATTGCACTGCCATGCCGAGTACCGCGCCGAAGCCGGCCTCGAAACCGAAGGCGCTCTTGAAGATCAGCGCGATCATCGAGGGCAACTGGTCGATGTTCAGGAAGACGATGACCATCGCAACCAGGATATAGGCGAGCGCCATGAAGGGGACCACGATCTCGGCGAACTGCGCGATGCGCTTGACGCCGCCGAAGATGATGAAGCCCAGCAGGATCGCGATGCCGGCGGCGCTGACCGCGGTGTCGATGCCCCAGGCGTTGTTCAGGCCCGCGGCGATGCTGTTGGCCTGGACGCCGGGCAGCAGCAGGCCGGTCGCGATGATGGTGGAAACGGCGAAGATCCACGCGTACCACTTCTGCCCCATCGCCTTCTCGATGTAATAGGCCGGGCCGCCGCGATAGAGGCCCTGGTCATCCTTTTCCTTGTAGATCTGGCCCAGGGTCGATTCCACGTATGCGGTGGAGGCGCCGAGGAAAGCGACCATCCACATCCAGAACACCGCGCCGGGGCCGCCGAAGGTGATTGCGGTGGCGACTCCCGCGATGTTGCCGGTGCCGACGCGGCCCGAGAGCGACATCGTCAGGGCCTGAAAGGACGAAACGCCAGCGTCGGAGCCCTTGCTCTCGAACATCAGGCGGATCATCTCCTTGAAGCCGCGTACCTGCATGAAACGTGTGCGGATGGAGAAATAAAGGCCGACACCCAGGCACAGATAGATCAGCGCCGGGCTCCAGATGTAGCCGTTAAGCGTGTTGATGATTTCAGTCATTGTTTTGGTCTCCTCGCGAGTGGAACGCCGATCGGTCGCCGCTGCGAACCGGGCCGGCCACCGCCAGATAGCAAAGGTAATGCCAGCAAAAAAAGTATCGATGAAACAATTGGTTATACGGATTCTCCGTCTGACTGGATGTGTTGGTGTTACGATTACGTTCCACTGCACGGCTCGCGCACTTTAAGAAATCGCCTTGAAGCTTGATTTACAAGGCGTATCCGCGAGTGTAGCGTTAACGTTACGCCGTTTCTTATTCGTGACACTCCGCATGCGTATCGTCGTTTTCTTCGATGACCGGGTCGGCATCGCACAGGAACTCCTCGCGGTGCTGTCGAGCCGCGACGTCAACGTCACGGCCGTGGAAGTCGAACCGCCGCACATCTACATCGAGGCACCGACGCTCGACGAGGCGGCGTTCTCGCGCCTGCGTCGCGTGCAGGGGGTGAGGTCGGTCGAGGTCGTCGACATGCTCCCCGGCGTCCAGCGGCGCCTCTACCTGGAAGCCTTGCTCGCGTCCCAGGCCGATCCCGTCTTCGCCATCGACGCGGTCGGGGTAGTCGTCATCGCCAACGGGGCGGCGGTCGCCGCCAGCGGCCTCAGCGAATCGGCCCTGCTCGGGACGTCGATGGCCGAACTGCTCGGCGACGCGGACTTCGGGAAGCGCCTCGTCGTCGAGGGCTACCACCTGCCGGTGCGCGAGATCGAGCTGAACGGCGAGTCCTTCATGCTCGAAACCCTCCCTCTGCACGAGAGCAGCGGCCGGGCCGCCGGCGCGATGCTGACGCTGCACGCGCCGAGCCGCATGGGCGAACGGCTGAGCGCCCTGCAGAACTACGGGGCCGGCGGCTTCGATACCATCGTCGGCACCTCGTCCGAGATCGAGCAGCTCAAGCAACGTGCCGCCCGCATGGCGCTGGTCGACGCGCCCCTGCTGATCACCGGCGAAACCGGCACCGGCAAGGAGTTGCTGGCACATGCCTGCCACGCGGGCAGCAATCGCAGCACCCAGCCCTTCTTTGCGCTCAACTGCGCAGCCCTGCCGGAGAGCCTCGCCGAGAGTGAACTGTTCGGCTACGCCCCGGGGGCGTTCACGGGTGCCCTGCGCGGCGGCAAGCCCGGCCTGCTCGAACTGGCCGACGGCGGCACCGTGTTTCTCGACGAGGTGGGCGAGATGTCGTCCTACCTGCAGGCCAAGCTGCTGCGCTTCCTCAACGACGGCAGCTTCCGCCGCGTGGGCGGCGACCGCGAGCTGAAAGTGGACGTGCGCGTCATCAGCGCGACCCATCGGCCGCTCGAAGACATGGTCGCCGCAGGCCACTTCCGCCAGGACCTGCTCTTCCGTCTCAACGTCCTGAACCTCCACATGCCGGCGCTACGCGAACGCCCGGGCGACATCCTGCCCCTCGCGCAACTCTTTCTCGCCCGCGCCTGCGCCCAGGCCGGTCGCCCTTCGATGCGACTCGCGCAGGACGCCTGTGCGGCGCTCCTCGCCAACGCGTGGGCGGGCAACATCCGGCAATTGCAGAACGTCATCTTCCGCGCCGTGACCATGGCGGAACGTAGCATCATCACCGCCGACGACCTGGAGCTCGCGCAGTCCGATCGCACGCCGGACATGCCCGTTGAAATCGGCGTGGACACGCTCGAGTCGGCCGTCGCCGATTTCGAGCGCAGGCTGTTGCAGCGCCTGTACCTGGAGTTTCCCTCGACGCGCAGGCTCGCGAAACGCCTGGGCACCTCGCACACGGCGATCGCCGCGCGCCTCAAGCGCTACGGCATCGGGCAGGCTTGATCTCGATGGAATAGGCCCGCCGTCGCGGCCAGTGCGTATCGGGGCTTTCGATCGCATCCGCGAAGACTGTTGACCGGTGCAGCCCGACTAGGCAAAAATTCGGCTTCCTTTCGGTTCGACGAAACGGAACACGGTGCGAATCCGTGGCGGGCCCGCCGCTGTATCCGGGGACGGCCGCTGCCAGGTTGAAGAAACCAGCCACTGACGGGGACAACCCCGGCGGGAAGGCGCAGCGATCCGGCTGATCCGGTAGCCAGAAGACGTGTCGAACCGATCTGGAGCCAAGGCAAGGGCTCCGGCTGACTGCATGCTCAAAGCGTGCCGTGAGCCGGAGCCCTTTTTGTTTTTCTATCTCGAGGAATGGATCATGACCCAAAATGTTCAAACGCAAGCCCAAAGCCAACAGGCAGCCCCGGCGCAGAACGCCGCTCCGACCATCGCCGTCCGCAAGAGCTGCAACCCGGAGGGCATCGGCCTGTCGCACTATGTGCTGATGGACAGGAAGGCCGCCAAGTGACGGCCGCCCTCCCGAGCCGGGCCCTGGCGGGCCCCGCCTTGATCCCGGTGGACATCGGCCACGCAGTCTATGCGGCGGTGACCGACCCCCAGACCGCCTTCTGGGCTTTGGTGGACAAGAGCCGCCTGGCCGAGTCGCTGGCCGATGGTCCGTTGCTGGAGGCCTATCGTGGACAGGCGGAAGCCTTCGGGCGGGAACTGCATGCGCTGCGCTTCGAATTGAAGCCTTCCGGCGTCTATCTCAATCCGACCGAGCGCTGCAATCTCAATTGCACTTATTGCTATCTCCCGGGCAGCCAGCGCAAGTCGGGGCAGCACATGCCGGTCGAAACCCTGGTCGCATCCCTGGGGCGGCTGCGGGAGTATTTCCGCTCGGTCATGCCCGAGGGCAGGAAGCCGCGCGCGATCTTCCACGGCGCCGAGCCGCTGATGAACCAGGCTGCCGTGTTCGCTGCCATCAGCGAATTCGCCGACGATTTCGCCTTCGGGGTACAGACCAACGGCACCCTGCTCGACGATGCCGCGGTCGAATTCCTGACCCGTCGCAATGTGAGCATCGGCCTTTCCCTGGACGGCCCGGTGGCAGACATTACCGATGCCACCCGCCGCACCTGGGGCGGCAAGAGCGTGCACGAGAAGGTGCTGGCCGCGATGGCGAAGTTGAAGGGGTATGGCTCGTGGAGCGTCATCACGACCTGCACCACCGAGAACCTGCCTTATCTGACGTCGATGGTCGAGCTGTTCCATGCGAACGAGGTGCCGACCTGCATGCTCAACACCTTGCGCTGCACGCTGCCCGGGGCGCGGGGGGTGAAGCCGGCGGACGGGGAGATGGCCAAGGCGTTCTTTGCCGCGCTCGACCGCAGCCATGAGTTGTATCGCGAGACGGGGCGCAAGCTGGTGGTGGCCAATTTCGCCAATATCCTGATCGGCATCCTGGCGCCGACGGCGCGACGGCTGATGTGCGACATTTCGCCCTGCGGCGGTGGTCGCGCATTCTTCGCCCTGGCGGCCGACGGCAGCCTCTACCCCTGCAGCGAGTTCATCGGCCTGCCGCGCTTCAACGGCGGTTCGCTGCTGGTCGATGGCGGCGTGGAGGCGGCGCTGGCGTCCGACGCCTTCAGGACGGTGACGGGGCGTGACGTGGACAAGTTCAGTCCCTGTGGCGACTGCGCGATCCGCCATTTCTGCGGCTCGCCGTGCCCGGCCGAGGCGCATGAGATGAACGGCGGGATGGAGAAGATCGGCGCCTTCTGCGAGTTCTACAAGGAGCAGGTCAATTACTCCCTGCGCCTGATCGCCGACGGCAAGGCCGACGACTATCTGTGGGACGGCTGGGACGAGGGCACCGAGACGGTGTTCAATCTCTCTCTGTGAGCTTTTGCAGGGTCGCGCAGATGCAGCAAAGGCCGGCCCATGCCGGCCTTCTTCGGGACACGCAAGCGCGTCCTGCGATCCGTGGCGGCGCTGCGGATCCTCGCAACCGCCACCCATATTGTTGCGGCTCGCGCCTTGCCACAGGCTGCAATCTGCCGCTTTCGTCCAGGCCCTTGATTCACGAGGCGGAACGCCAGAGCAGGCAAAGCGGCAGATGGTGCTGCCAAGGTCATTGGCGTGGGGCGTCGCGATCCTCTTCGCGGATTTCGCGCAGCACTTCCCCTTCAATCACCAGATTGTCGGCCGGCGGCGGGCCGCGCCGGGCCGAACCTTCCGCCTGCGCTTTCTGCATTGCCTTGCGCAGATTGCGGGTCTTCCACCAAACATATCCCCAGATCAGCCCTCCTGCTGCGACGACGACGGCAAAGAACAGGATGGAGAAGGTCAATGCCAGGCCGAACACGAGTACGGCAGCGGCTATCGCCGCGACCTTTTGCAGCGGACCGACAGGCTTGGGCGGGTTTTGCTTCAGGTTGTTGAAGAGGGCATCGAGTCTCGGATCGCGTTGCATGCAGGTTCCTGCTAGTGGAGTGGCTTGCAGATGGACGGGAGATGGCGACGAGAGTTCCGCCAAGGTGGAACCGATCCCGCTCAGGCGCGTTGGTCGAGCGACCTGATCGCGCCGTGGATGGCACGCTCGAAGATCGGCCGGTCGATCTTCACGATCTGCGCCGTACCGTTCTTGAGGCGCACCGCGAGCGCTTCCGGGGTGATCGAGATCGCACAGGGCGAGGCGCTGTTGCTGAACAGGAAGAGCGTGCGGCTGCGGTTGATCCAGGTCAGGCGCTCACGGCGGGTTTGCCGCGCGGTTGTGAAGTCCACCCAGTCGCCTCGCACCAATTGCCGTACCCGGCGAAGGTCAGCGCGGTCGGGCGTGTTTTCCCGGTCGAGCCCCTCGCTCTTCGGTAGCGAGATGTCCTGGACGCGAATGCCGAGGTCCGTTGCGTGGCTGACCTGAAGGGTCGGCCCGCCGCCGCGCGTGCGTGAGGGCGAGGAACTCTTGCGCACCCCGGGTTTTTTCGCGCGCATGGCGGCAAGTTGCAGGTCGAGCAGGCTGTCGAAGAAGGCCTTGCGCTCGGTTGCTGCGGCTCCGAATTCGTCGAAGCCGGCGTTGATCCTGCTCAGCAGTGTCGGCACCCCGGCGGCCTGCCGCTGCTGTTCTTCCGCAAGGTGCTTCGGGGTGACCGACCACAGCAGATCGGTTGCGACCTGCATGGCCTCGGCAGTGGGGGCTCCCTCCTCACCGGATTGCGAGATCCGGTTCTGGACAACGTCGCGCCAGTAGCTGCGGAGGAACTCCTCGATCTCGGGTGGCGTCTCCGGCTGCAGCACGCGGGCGATGCAGGCGTCGGCCAGCTGCTGCGCACGGATCTGGGCTTCGCGCTTGAGGCGCATGTCCTCCTCACGAGCGAGCACCGCGTCGGCGAGGGCGCGGTTCTGCTCCTCGTCGCGTTCCTCGCGCTCGGTGAGGAACGCGTCGAGCTCTGCGTTGGCGGCATCGAACACCGCCATATCGCCGTCATACGTGCTTTGCACCTTGTCGACGAGTTCCGACAGCTTGAGATAGAACGGATCCTCGGCGTTGATGACCTTTCCCCAGCGCACGGCGACGATCGAGATGCTGTCGAGAAAGCGCCGTGCCGGGTGGCCGCGGTCGGCGAAGAAGCGCTGGTTCAACATGGCCGCGCGGAGCACCGGCGTCTGCAGGCGGGCGACCAGTGCCTTGATCCCCTCGGCGACGTTCGGGTCGCTGAAGATGAGGTCGAACAGCTTGACGACGATGTCGAGGGTCACGGCCTCGAGCGGCATGACGTTGCGCGCGGCACCGCTGTCGCGCACCATGCGCACGACGTTGGTGTGCGTACCGGGGGTTTGCGGCGTGGCGCCGGCCTGCAGGGTCTTCAGGGAACTGAACAATTCCTGGCTGATGGTTCCCGGCCTGGGCGTGTCTCTGGTGGCGGTTTCCTTTGTGCGCGCCTGAACGAGGCGCTCGAGGGTGCTCGCCAATTTCGACGATTCCTCCGCAACCTCATTGGCATCGACCGGGGTTGTGTCGCGATAGCTGCGTTTGAGCGACGGCAGGATGTTCGCCTCGATCATGGTTTCATTGACCACCCGGTAGAGTTGCGGCATCTCCGTGGCCATCTGTTCGCCGACCAGTTGCAGCAGCAGGATAAGGGCGCCCGTATCGCTCGTCAGCTCGGCGCAGGCGGCTTCGATGCAGGACCACAGCGCCGCGACATTGAACGTCTTGTCGCCCGGTTCAATCACCCTGCGCAGCACCAGGTAGTTGATTCGTCGATCGAGTGGCTTGGTCTCGTCGCGGCAGGCGAGGGTCACCCGGTCGAGGACCTCGCGCATTGCAAACTGGACAGATTCTTCCGCCGCACTCACGAGGCGCAGGTTCGCCTGGTCGACCGAATCGAATTCAGACCGCGCCACACGCACGGCGCGCGAAGTGAGATTGGCTTTCAGGGAAGCGGTCACCTTGTCCCAACGCTTTGGAACGTCTTGCATGAGCGACGCGACGGCGATGCTCCGGGCGCGGTCGCGGCCGGCGTTACCGCTCTCGGTCGCCGCCTGGATCAGCGAGGGCCCCATTTCCTCGAACAATTCGCACAGGTCGTGTTCCAGCTGGGTACGGCAACCCGCCACGAGGCTGGCGAGTGGGGAGGCCTCATTGTCAGTCATGTCGGACCGGATTGCGGGGATCGTCATGGCCGATTATTACATTTGCCCATGGAGAAAACCGCGGGGGATTTACGTTTTTCGCGGTTTCGCACGCTGGTTCGGCGAAGAGCGGAGAGCAAGTCGAATGCGATGGGCCGCTTCTCACGCGCGAAGCGGGTAGCCCGATAACGCGCGCGGACAGATCCGTCGACCATCGCGAGCGTCGCGGATACGCGCATGGGCCGACTGGATTGACCGCGTCGCGCGGCTTCGGCAAGCTTCGCGGTTTTCCGGAGCGGGTGAATGCAGAACGAGCGCTTGGTCGGCGCGGCATACGTGGCCGTGTCCGCAGCGGCCTTCGGTGCGATGGCGATCTTTGCCCGATTTGCGAGCGGCAGCGGTGCTGACGTCGTGACGGTGTTGTTCCTGCGCTTCCTCATTTCGGCCGTGCTCATGTCAGCGGTGATGCTGGCGACCCGGCGCCGCTGGCCTTCCGCAGGTAATGCGGCGGTTCTCGTCGCGATGGGGGGAATCGGCTATGTGGCGCAGTCGTACGCCTTTTTTGAGGCCTTGAATTTCGCCTCGGCAGGCCTGGTTGCCCTCTTGCTATACCTTTACCCGATTCTCGTGACGCTCCTGGGCGCGGTATTCCTGCGGCAACGTCTCACGCGAGGGCGCGTGGTCGCAGTGCTGACTGCCCTGGCGGGTACGGCGCTGACGATCGGAGGGGAATTGAGCGGACGGCCGCTGGGGATCATCCTTGGGGTGGCCGCAGCCCTGATCTATTCCATCTACATTCTTGTCGGCAATCGTGTCATGGCCCGGGAGGCGCCACTGGCGAGTGCGACCGTGGTCATGATGGCGGCAGCAGCGGTGTATGGCGGGCTGGTCGGGGTTGCCGGCGCCACCTGGCCGCAGGGGGTGACAGGCTGGGTGGCGGTGCTGCTGATCGCAATCGTGTCCACAGTCATTGCGATGGTCAGCTTCTTCATCGGGCTGCAGAAACTGGGCGCGGCGGATGCCGCGAGCCTGTCAACACTGGAGCCGGTCGTAACCTTCGTGCTTGCGGCAATCTTCCTTGGCGAGGCGATCGAGTTCAATCAGGTGATCGGCGGTGCAGTGATCCTCGCCGCGGTGATCTGGCTTGCGCGTCACCCGCCGGCGGCGGTGGCAGGGGCGCGCGGATGACGTTCCCCCTGCGCCTGGCCGGCGGCTTCAGCCCCGGTTCAGTCGTGGCGCTTCGGCAGGTCGGGCGTGATGTGGCGCAGGTCGGCCGCATACATGCGCGCGTTCTGCACGTAGTTCTTGGCATTCTGGCGCAGGTCGGCGATGTCCTCGTCGGTGAGTTCGCGGATGATGCGGCCCGGCGATCCGACCACCAGCGAACGGTCGGGGATGACCTTGCCTTCGGGAATGAGGGCGTTGGCGCCGATGATGCAGTTCTTGCCGATCACGGCGTGGTTGAGGACGACCGCGTTGATGCCGATGAGCGTGTCGTCGCCGACCGTGCAGCCATGAAGCATGACCATGTGGCCGACGGTGACGCCGGAGCCGATCTTGAGCGGCACGCCGTCGTCGTTGTGCAGGACGGAGCCGTCCTGGATGTTGGTGTTGTCGCCGATCGTGATCGGGTCATTGTCGCCGCGGATCACGACGTTGTACCAGACGCTCACGTTGGACCCGGCTTCCACGCGCCCGATCACCGTGGCGTTGTCCGCAACCCAGCACCCGTCGCCAAAGCTCGGGGTATGTTCGCCCAGGGCGTAAATCGCCATATTTCCTGTCTCCGTTGGAGCCGGCGGTGCGCGCCGGCAGCCCGCAATCATAGCAGGCAGTGTTAGCATTCGGCGCCTGACTCCGTTCCGCATCCTCCATGCTCAGCTACCGCCATGCCTTCCACGCCGGCAACCACGCCGACGTCCTCAAGCACTTCGTCCTGATCGAGCTCCTGCGGTACTTCAACCGCAAGGACAAGCCGTGGTGGTACATCGATACGCACGCCGGTGCCGGCTGCTACGCGCTCGACAGCGAGCAGGCGGGCAAGAACGCCGAGTTTGCGGGCGGGATCGGACGCCTGTGGGGGCGTGATGACCTTCCCGAGGCCTTGCGTGCCTACATCGACGCCGTCGCCCAGTTCAATCCGCACGGCAGGCTGACCTTCTATCCGGGTTCGCCCGCGCTGGCGATGACGCAATTGCGCGAACAGGACCGCATGCGCCTGTTCGAGCTGCATCCGGCCGACGTCTCGCTGCTCGAACAGACCTTTGCACGCGACACGGACCGGGTACTGATCCGCAAGGCCGACGGTTTTGCCGGATTGCGCGGACTCCTGCCGCCGGCCGCGCGCCGTGCGGTGGTGTTGATCGACCCGCCGTACGAGGTGAAGGAGGACTACCGGCGCGTGGTCGATACCGTTGCTGACGCAATGAAACGCTTTCCGGGCGGCACTTACGCGGTGTGGTATCCGATGCTCGCGCGTCCCGAGGCGCGGCAGCTTCCGGAGCGTCTGGCCGGCCTGGGGGCGGAGAGCTGGCTCGACGTGCGGCTTGCGGTGAACAAGCCCGCGCGCGACGGCTTCGGGATGTTCGGCAGCGGGCTCTACATCATCAATCCGCCGTGGGTGCTGCCACAGACCCTCGAATCGGTGATGCCGTGGCTGGTACGCGCGCTCGGCGAGGACGAGGATGCGGGTTTCGACCTGGAGCACCACATCGAATGAACGGGCAGGACAGCCTTGACGCGCTGCGCGACGCGCTGCGCTCATTTGCCGCCGAGCGCGACTGGGAGCGCTTCCATACTCCCAAGAACCTGGCAATGGCCCTGTCCGGCGAGGCCGGCGAGGTGATCGAGCATTTCCAGTGGCTGAGCGGCGAAGAGTCGGTCGCGCTGCCCGAGGCTGCGCGCGCCGAAGTGGCGCTCGAACTGGCCGACGTACTGCTCTACCTTGTGCGTCTGGCTGACGTGCTCGGGGTCGATCTGGCCGACGCCGCGCGGACGAAGATGCGCATCAACGCCGAGCGCTATCCGGTCGACAAGTCCCGCGGGCGGTCGGACAAATACGACCGCCTCTGAGGCGCCACCGGATTCTGCGAGAATGAACAATTCCGCGTTCGCATAGTGGTCGGCTGAAAGTTGGAACTCAAGCATATCGACGAAATCGACAAGGCCACGCGCCAGGGGCACGGCGAGCTGCTGCGCCTGGGGGCGACCATGCTCTTCGTCGTGGGTGTGATGCTGTATGCGGCACTGAAGGGCGGTACCGAGGGCGGGGTCCTGGTGGTGGTCGCCGCCGTGCTCGGTGCGTACATGGCGATGAACATCGGCGCCAACGACGTTGCGAACAACGTCGGGCCTGCCGTGGGCGCACAGGCGTTGACGCTCACCGGCGCGCTCGGTCTCGCGGTGGTGTTCGAGGCGTCGGGCGCCCTGATCGCGGGGGGCGACGTCATCCGCACGATACGCAGCGGGATCATCGATCCCGCGAATATCGGCGACGCGTGGACGATGGTGTGGGTCATGATGGCGGCGCTTCTTGCCGGCGGCCTCTGGATCAACGTGGCGACGGCTTTCGGCATGCCGGTGTCGACGACGCATTCGATCGTCGGCGCGGTGCTCGGCGCCGGCGTCGCCGCGGTGGGGCTGGACATCGTGAACTGGAAGGTCGTCGGCGCGATCGCCGCGAGCTGGGTGATCTCGCCGGTGCTGGCGGGGTTGTTCGCCGCGCTGTTTCTTTACCTGATCAAGCGCCTCATCACCTATCAGGTCGACATGGTCGCGGCGGCGCGGCGCACACTCCCCGGGCTTGTGGCGTTCATGGCGTGGTCGTTCTGGACCTTCCTGCTGATGAAGGGCTTCGGGAGCTTGTGGGCGGCCGATTTCACCGTGGCGGCGGTCAGCGGCTTTGTCCCCGCGGTCGCCGCGTACCTGTATGTGCGGCGCGCGCTGTCGAACCCGAACTACATCATTGCGAATACCAAGTCGGGCGTGAATCGCCTGTTCAATTCGCCGCTGATCTTCGCCGCCGCGCTGCTGTGTTTCGCGCACGGCTCGAATGACGTGGCGAACGCGGTGGGGCCCTTGGCGTCGATCGTGGAGTCGCTCGCACACCTCGACGGGCCGATCGCCCGCCTGACCCCGGTGCCGTTCTGGGTGCTGCTGACCGGGGCGATGGGGCTGGTGCTGGGGCTCGCGCTGTTCGGGCCGCGGGTGATCCGGACGCTGGGCGAGGAGATCACCGAACTGGACCAGATGCGCGCGTTCAGCGTGGCCCTGTCGGCGACCGTGACGGTGATCGCCGCCAGCGTGCTGGGGCTTCCGGTCAGTTCGACGCACATCGCGGTCGGCGCGGTGATCGGCGTCGGTTTCCTGCGCGAGTACCTCAAGGGCAACTACGCGCGCATGGTGGCGGAGATGAAGGCGCACCATCCGGCCGGTGAGCAGGGGGCGATCGATCAGTTTCTCGGCCGCTTCGAGCGCGCCGCCGTGCCCGAGAAAAAGGCGATGCTCGCGGATCTGAAAGCGCGCTCGAAGCAGAAGACAGACCCCGCGAATTTCTCCAAGCGGGAGCGCAGGGTGCTGCGCGAGGTTTATCGGAAGGAACTGGTCACGCGCACGCAACTGCAACGCATCTTCGCGGCGTGGCTGCTGACGGTGCCGTTGTCCGCGCTGCTCGGCGGTTTGTTTTTCTTCGTGATGCGCGGCATGGAGCTTGAATGACGGCGCATCCGGTTTTGCGGAATTCCCGCCAATGACATTCGCCGAGTTGCTCGCCCTGATGCTGCTGTGCCTGTGCGGCTGGTTCTGGCTGGACAGCGCCCGGACGCGGGAAATCGGCGTGCAGGCGGCGAGGGCGGCATGCCGTCGCGAAGGCGTGCAGTTCCTCGACGAAACCGTGTCCGGCCGTTCGTTGCGCTTCGTCCGCGATGAGGACGGCCGGCTCTGTCCCCAGCGCGTTTACGAGTTCGAGTATTCGGTTTCGGGCAACGATCGTGTGCACGGTTCGGTGACGCTGCGCGGCAAGGATGTCGTGATGCTGGAGATCGGCCCCCGCGGGGCACCGACCTTCACCGTCCACTGATCGCAGGGAGTCGGCCTCAGCGTGGGCCCCGCCCTCCGACGGCGTGCAGGAACTCGCTGCGCAGATGCTCGCGCGTCTCGAATTCGCCGGCAAAGGCCTGGGTCACGACGCGCTCGTCGCCGCGGCGATCCTCGCCCAGCAGCAGGCACAGTTGTTCCGCTTCGATGATGCATGCGGCACCCCGGGCACGACCGTGCGTGAGCAGCGCGTCGGCGATGTCGCGGGTCATCCATTCCTGATAGGTGAATCGGTGCCCGATGGCATCGACGAGGCGGGCGATCCGCCCGAAACCGTGCAAGCGCCCGCCGGGGAGGTAGGCCACGTGGGCGACGCCGCGGAAGGGTACGAGATGGTGCGGGCACACGCCATGCACCGCGATGCCGCGGATCACGACCATGTCCGAGCGCTCGTCGGGAAAGCCGTCGCCCAGGGCTTCGGCGGGGTCGAGCTCGTATCCGCCGAGCAGGCGCTTCTGCCACAGTTCGCGCACGCGCATCGCGGTGCGACCCATGTGTGTGGTGTCGGGGGCGATGCCGCAGGCGGCCACGAGATCGTTGACTGCGCGCTCGAACGCGGCCGGGTCAAACTGTCCCTGGCGCGGGATGCCGGCGCCGGTGCAGGGGCCGTGGGGCGGGTGGTGCTCGTCGAAATCGCTCATCGTGGCCCTTTGTACCTTGGGAAAAACGCTCAGGCGATGAATACCGGGTCGGAGAATACCAGCGTGCCGTCCCTGCGCACCATGATGTTGTCCGCGTTGAGGATGTCCGGCAGCACCTGGTATTCCTCGACGAAGTCCGACAGCGCCCTCAGCGCGAGCTTGAGCGATTCGCCGATCGCCGGGGGCGCCAGGCTCACATGGTATAGCGCGATCCGGCCCATGTCCCCACCCAGTTGCGCGCGCTGGACGCAGGCCGACCAGTAGGCGTCGATCAGCAGGGCTGCCTGATCGGCGGCGGGTGTTCCATCCTGCAACGGGTAGAGCCGCTCCATCTCCAGCAGATGGAAGGGATAGCCTGAGGCCGCGCGCCCGATCACGCCGTGGTGTGCGTACACCACCGGGAAGTGCGGACCGCGCGGACGGTCGTCTGCTGTGTAAAGGAACAGGTCGGCCGGCGAACTGACGACTTTATAGACGCGCTCGGGGTCGGGATGTTCCAGCACGATGCTGTATTCGCCCCGCCCGATCTCCCGCAGGCCCGCGAGCAGGGCGTGTGCGGGGACCGGGTCGGGCAGGCGGAGGCCGATACGACCGAGTCGGGCGCGCGCTTCGGCGAGATCGATCACCGCCGCCTCGCGTGTCAGGCCATGATGTTGTAACCGGCGTCCACGAAATGGACCCCGCCGGTGACCAGCCGTCCCGCGTCGGAGACCAGGAAGGCCGTCAGCGCGCCGATGTCCTCGGGGGTTACAAGGGCGTGCATCGGCGAGCGCTCGACCGCGGTCGCCATCAGGCCGTCGAAGCCGGCGATGCCCGAGGCAGCGCGCGTCATCAGCGGACCGGGGGAGACCGCATTGACGCGGATGTTCTTGCCGCCGAGTTCGAACGCCATGTAGCGGGTCGCGGCTTCCAGCGCGGCCTTGCACAGGCCCATCACGCCGTAGTTGGGGATCACCTTCTCGCTGCCGAGGTAGGTCATCGTCACCAGCGAACCGCCGCCGGCGCGCTCCAGCAGCGGTTCGACCATCTTGGCGAGGCGCACGAAGGAGTGCGTGGAAACGTCCATTGCCATCGCGAAGCCGTCCGGCGAGGTGTCGACCACACGCCCGTGCAGGTCGTCGCGCTTGGCGAAGGCCATGCTATGGATCGCGAAGTCGAGCTTGCCGTGGCGCGCTGCGATCTTCTCCTGCACGTCGGCAAGGGTCTCGGGGCGCGTCACGTCCAGCAGATACACGTCCTCGACGCCGAGGCGATTGACGACGGGTTCGATGAAGGCGCGCGTCTTGTCGTTCTGGTAGGTGATGATGAGCTTCGCGCCCGCCTCCGCGCACGCCTCGGCGACGCCGGTGGAGATGGACTTTTCGTTGGCGATGCCGGTGATCAGACCGACTTTGCCTTCGAGATTGACGAGCGGCTTCATGGGAATTTCCTCGGGAATGCTTGAAAAATGATGCTGCGCAGCATTTAAATGCCGCGGATATATCTTTGAAAGTACGGGATAACCGCAATTAGCTGTTTATACGGGCTACTTGCGAGATTTTGCGCAATGCAGCATTCTAGCATCTGGCGTGCCTTCGCGCCGTTACTATCGGCAATCAATCAATGACTCGGCATAGCTACATTTTCATGGATTTCGACGGCGTCACCCACCCTTGGGGCGAGGTCGAGGATTTTCGCTGCCTGCCGCACGTCGAGGCGGTCGTGCGCGACTATGAAGAGGCGCGCATCGTCATCACCTCCGACTGGCGGATGCTGTTTTCGCTCTCCAAGCTGGTCGGGCGCTTTGCCGAGGACATCCGCCCGCGGGTGTGCGGCGCAACCCCGCATGTGATTCCCAAGAACGGCGCCGAACTGCACGGTTTGCGCGAACGCGAGGCCATGCTGTGGCTCGGGCAGCACGTGCCGGACATAGCGACGGCGTCGTGGTGTGCGGTGGACGACGCGCCGGGCAACTGGATGACGCGCTCGCGCCTCGTCCTCACCGACTTCAAACGCGGCTTCGGCGAAGAAGATGCGGCCGCATTGCGACGCATGCTCGACAGCTTCCGCTCCGGCTCCGCATTGCCGCCGAAGTCGCGCGAGCCCTCGTTCCTGCGGCGCGCCTGAAAGGCGCCCTTAGATTGACCAGAGCGGCGGTTCGTCCATCGCAGCGACCTGTTCGCGCAACTCCAGCACGCGGTCCTGCCAGTAGCGCTGCGTGTTGAACCACGGGAACGCGCGTGGGAAGGCCGGGTCGTTCCAGCGTCGGGCGATCCAAGCGGAGTAGTGGATCAGGCGCAGCGTGCGTAGCGCCTCCAGGAGATGCAGCTCACGCGGCGCGAACTCGTGGAAATCTTCGTAACCGGCTAGCACGTCGCCGAGCTGACGGCTCATTTCCTGGCGCGAGCCGGAGAGCAGCATCCACAGATCCTGGACCGCGGGCCCCATGCGGCTGTCGTCGAAGTCGACGAACTGGGGGCCCGGCGCTGCGGCCGACTCGCTCCATAGCACGTTGCCGGCGTGGCAATCGCCGTGCAGGCGGAGGTGCGCGACCGTGCCGGCGCGCTCGAAGCAGCGTCGCACGCCGTCCAGCGCCTGGTCCACGGTGGTCGTCCACGCCGCAAGCAGGTCGACGGGGATGAAATCGTTATCGAGCAGGTAGCGCCTTGGTTCGACGCCGAAGGAGGCAATATCCAGCGTCGGCCGTTCGCGGTAGGGCTGCAGGGCGCCGACGGCGTGGATGCGGCCGATGAAACGGCCCATCCATTCGAGCGTCGCGGGGTCGGACAACTCCGGCGCGCGCCCGCCGGCACGCGGAAAGACGGCGAAGCGCTGGTCGGCAAAGTGGTGCAGCGTGGCGCCCGCCAGCATGAGGGGCGCGATGACGGGAATCTCGCGCGCGGCCAGCTCGGTCACGAAGGCATGTTCCTCGGCGATGGCGTCGTCGCTCCAGCGTGCGGGGCGATAGAACTTCACGACCAGCGGCGCTGCGTCCTCCACGCCAACCTGATAAACGCGATTCTCATAGCTGTTCAGCGCCAGCATGCGGCCGTCGGGGTGCAGTCCGACACTCTCGAGCGCGTCGAGTATGAGGTCGGGAGTCAGGGACTCGAAAGGGAGGTCGGACATGGTTGTCGGCGTTCGGGTGGGGGGCACATTCTGTCAGGAATGGCGTAATGCACAAGGTTGGCTGCAACGGCGTCTTGCGACATTTGCCGTTCGCCCGCGCCGGGCTCAGAATACGCCCCCTTTCCAGTGCCTCTTTTCCGGACCGCAACATGACGCAAGACGTATCCGCCGAAACGATTCCGGTCGACTCGCTCGCCGCCCTGGCAGCGGTTGATGTGCAGAAGCTCGCTGCGCGCATGGCGCAGGACGGATTTGCGCAGGTGTTCCGCCTGACGCTGGACGAAGACGATGCCGGTCGTGCCCGCGGGGTCGAAAGGCTGGCAGAGGCCATCGGGAACTGGAGTCGGGCAGCTGCCGACCACGACGCTCGTGCGCTGCGCCTGGCGATGCTCGTATCCGGGCTGGATCAATGGGGGCTCGCCTACAGCCAGGCTTTCGGGCTGGTCGCCATTCCCGGCCTGTCGGAACTCCTCGGAGCCCTGCGCACCGCGCTGGATCCCGAGCAGGATGCGCGCTTCCAGCGCCAGTTTGCTGCGATCGCCGACGGCGAGGGCAACGCGATCGACTTCAAGATCGACCTCAGGCGCGGCATCCATCTCGCCCTGTGGCACGCCATGATCGCGAGCGACGATCGCGAGCAGGCGACGGCGATCCTGACGCGGCTCGGAGGGATGATGTTCGCTCTGACCGAGCTGATGCCGGTGCTGGGCTGGCGCCTGGTGGCCGATGCGGTCGCGCACATCCAGATCCAGTGCCTGGCCGAGGGCCTCGCGGCCGAGGGACTCGCGCGCGAGATGAACGAGGCGTTGTTCGGCGCCTTGTCGAAGGAACTGCCGGTGCAGTTCCGCGACCGTGTGATGGCGCACGCAACGCAGGCGGTGCTCGCGTGGCAGCAGGCGCGCCGCGCAGCCGGCAATTCGACGCATTGACGCGACGCCCAACCAATCAACAGCGGCCCGAGGCCGCAGCGAGAAGTGAACGAAATGGCCCTCAAGGCAACCATCTTCAAGGCCGAGGTCGTGGTCGCCGACATGGACCGCAACTACTACGGCGACCACAACCTGACGATTGCACGCCATCCGTCGGAGACCGACGAACGCATGATGGTGCGCATCCTCGCTTACGCCTTGTATGCCGATCCCGCGCTCGCATTCGCCAAGGGACTGTGTGTCGACGACGAGCCGGATCTGTGGCAGAAGGACCTGACCGGGCTCGTCGAGCGCTGGATCGACGTGGGCCAGCCGGACGAGAAGTGGATCCGGAAGGCTTGCGGCCGCGCCCGCGAAGTGGTCGTCATGAGCTACGGGCGCGCTGCGGACATCTGGTGGAGCGGTATCCGCGACAAGCTCACGCGCCTGACGAATCTGACAGTGCTCAATCTCCCGGAGGACGTTGCCCCCGCGCTGGCTGCGCTGACCGCGCGCAGCATGCGTCTGCAATGCACGATCCAGGATGGGCAGGTGTGGATCACGGACGGGACCGAAACCGTGTCCGTCGAGCCGCAGCGCATGATGGGACCGCGCGACTGATCGCTGGCGGCAGGGAACCATGCGGCATTCGTGACCGGATTCCCGCAGTCCGTCGTTGCGTGATCGCCTTTTTTGCTCGCACGCCGTAGATTACAGAGAGGTGTCTGCTTTCCGATTGCTGCAGGAGGGTTGGCCATGAGGCGCAGTCTGGCGGGTTGCATGCTTCTCGGGTATCTGGCGAGCGGGTGGGCAGCGGAGGCGTCGTCGCCGGCCGAGGCAGAATTTCCGATACTCGATCGCAGTCGTGCGATGGTGCATGACTTCACCGAAGGCGTTGCGCGGCATGTCGACGGCTGGTTCGGTGACAAACCGTTCGAGCAGGGGGGGATGGTGTCGGGCTCCATCGGCTTCAAGTTTCTCGGCCGGCAACACGAAAGCCCCGATGCGAGCTTCCGTTTCGGCGCGAAGCTCGACATGCCGAACGTAAAGGAAAAGACCTATCTCTTCTTCGGCCAGGAGAATGAGCGCGAACTCCTCACTGATCAGCCCGAGCCCTTCACCCGGCGCGAACTGCTGCTCCCAGAGGACCGCAGGGAGGACCAGACCCTCTTCGCCGGCATCGGCTACGCGCTCCGTGACAACATAGACTTCCGCGCAGGCCTGCGCAGCGGCATCAAACCCTATGCCCAGGCGCGCTACAGGAAGGGCTGGGTGCTGGGCGAGCGCAACCGCGTCGACTTCCGCGAGACGCTTTTCTGGAACCGCAAGGATGGCGTCGGATCGACGACCTTGCTGAGCTTCGGCCACGGCTTCTCGCGCTCCCTTGCGTTCCGCTGGAGCCTCGCGGGTACCATCTCCGACGAGACCGACGGCTTGGCATGGTCGAACAGTATGGGTATCTTCAAGACCTTCGGTGACCAGCGCAGCCTGTCGTTGGAGGCCCTGATCGGCGGGACGACTGCGGGTTCGGACAATGTCTCCGAAACCGGAGTGCGCACGATTTGGAGGCAGCCGGTGTATCGCGACTGGACCCTCGTCGAGGTCAGCTTGGGGCATTTCTGGCCGCAGGGCGACGCGAAGGACGAGAACCGGCGCGGTTGGGCTCTGGGGGTCGGTTTCGAGATCCTTTTCTGAGTCTGCGATCAAGGCGGCAATCGCATATCGGCGTTCGTCCAAGGTCCCTCGGCTTCGTTCAGTAACGGCTTGCCCAACTACCTTGGCTTCAGCCCGAAGGGTGTCGAGTGCCGGAATAATGGTCCGTTGCTGGGTTTGTGCGGCGCAGGGCAGTCCGCTGCGGAGGAGTTCGGGGTTTTATCGTGAGTCTGTCGAATCAGTTGCTGGTCATTGCGGCGCTCATTGCCTTGAGCGCGTTCTTTTCGATTTCCGAAATTTCCCTCGCCGCGGCGCGCAAGATCAAGCTGCGACTGATGGCCGACAGCGGAGACCTTGCGGCAGCGCGGGTGTTGGCGCTGCAGGAAAATCCGGGGCATTTCTTCACGGTGGTGCAGGTCGGTCTGAACGCCATCGCCATCCTGGGCGGGATCGTCGGCGAATCGGCGCTCTCGCCGGCGATTTCCGGCGTGATCGCGCTTGCCTATGACGGACCGATGCTCGACACCCTGAGCTTCGTACTGTCCTTCGTCGTCGTCACCTCATTGTTCATCCTTTTCGCCGACCTGATTCCGCGGCGCTTGGGGATGGTCGCGCCGGAGCGGGTCGCGGTGGCAGTGGTGAAGCCGATCCAGCTGTTCCTGGTCGCGTTCGCGCCGGCCGTGTGGTTCTTCGACGGGCTCGCGAACCGCCTATTCGCGCTGTTCAAGCTGCCCAACGTGCGCGCCGAGGACATCACGTCGGAGGACATCGTCGCGATGGCCGAGGCCGGCGCGCAAACCGGCACGCTGCTGAACCAGGAGCGCGAGCTGATCGCGAACGTGTTCGAACTCGATACGCGGACCGTCGGCTCGGCGATGACGAACCGCGAGAACATCGTCTTCTTCACGCTGAACGAATCCGAAGAGAGCATCCGCACGAAGCTCACCGAGCAGCCGCACGGCAAGTTCCCGGTGTGCGAGAACGCGATCGACAGCGTGGTCGGTTACGTGGACCTCAAGGACATCTTCGCGCGCATCCTTTCCGGGCAGAAACTCTCGCTGCGCGCGGACCCGATGGTGCGCAGCGTGCTCGTCATTCCCGATACGCTCACGCTCTTCGAAGCGCTGGACCGCTTCCGCGCGGCGCGCGAGGACTTCGCGCTGATCGTCAACGAATACGCCCTGATCGTCGGCCTGCTGAGCCTGCAGGACGTCATGAACACCGTGATGGGCGAGCTCGGCAGCACGCTGCAGGAGGAACTCATCGTCAAGCGCGACGCCGATTCGTGGCTCATCGACGGCATTGCGCCGATCGAGGACGTGATGCACGCGCTGGAGATCGACAGCTTCGAAGGCAGCGAGAACTACGAGACGCTCGCCGGCTTCATGATGTACATGTTGCGCAAGGTGCCCAAGCGCACCGATGCGGTGAGCTACGGCGGCTACAAGTTCGAGGTGGTCGACATCGACAATTACCGCATCGACCAACTGCTGGTGACGCGCGAATCCGCCGTGGGCGCCGACGGCTAGGGGCGGCCTGCCGGCTCAGCTTTCATCGAGCCCGAAGCGTATCCCCTGCGCGAGCGGCAGCGTGCCGGAATAGTTGATCGTGCAGGTCGCTCGGCGCATGTAGCCTTTCCACGCATCCGAGCCAGATTCGCGCCCGCCGCCGGTATCCTTCTCACCGCCGAACGCCCCGCCGATTTCGGCACCCGAGGGGCCGATATTCACGTTGGCGATCCCGCAATCGCTCCCGGAGGCGGACAGGAAGTGCTCCGCCTCGGCAAGGTCGCGCGTGAAGATCGACGATGCCAACCCCTGCGGTACGTCGTTGTGCAGCGCGATCGCCTCGTCGAGACTGGCATAGCGCATCGCGTAGAGAATCGGGGCAAAAGTCTCGCGGCGGACAATGTCGCTCTGCGCGGGCATTTCAACCAGCGCCGGGCGCCGGTAGCAAGCGTCCTCGCAGCCGCGCACGATCACCGCCTGGCCGCCGAATACCTTGCCGCCCGCAGCCTTCGCTTCGGCGAGCGCGGCATCCATTGCCGCTCCGGCGGTCGGATCGATGAGCGGGCCGACCAGCGACGAAGCGTCGAGCGGGCTGCCTACGGGAATGCGTCGCCAGGCCGCGCGCAGCCGTTCGAGCAGCGTATCGGCGATCGATTCATGCACGATGAGACGACGCAGCGTCGTGCAGCGCTGTCCGGCCGTGCCCGCCGCGGCAAAGAGGATGGCGCGCTCGGCGAGCGCGAGATCGGCGCTGGGGCACACGATGGCGGCGTTGTTCCCGCCCAGCTCGAGGATGGAGCGTGCCAGCCGCGCCGCGACGCGCGGCGCCAGTGCGCGTCCCATGCTGCAGGAGCCGGTCGCCGAGAAGACTGCGATGCGCTCGTCGTCCGCGAGCGTTGCCGCATGTTCACGGCCGCCGGTCACGACTTCGAGCAAGCCCGCCGGGGCCTCGGACATGCCACGGCACGCGCGCTCGAACAGCGCCCTGCAGGCGAGCGCGGTGAGGGGCGTGCGTTCCGAGGGCTTCCATACCACGCTGTCGCCGCACACCCATGCGAGCATCGCGTTCCATGCCCATACAGCGACCGGGAAGTTGAAGGCCGAGACGACGCCGACCACTCCGGCCGGATGCCACTGTTCCATCATGCGGTGGCCCGGCCGCTCGCTGGCGATCGTGAGTCCGTACAGCTGCCGCGAGAGGCCGCAGGCGAAGTCGCAGATGTCGATCATCTCCTGCACTTCGCCCAGCCCTTCCTGGCGGATCTTTCCCGTTTCGATCGTGACGAGCGTGCCGAGATCGGTCTTGTGATCGCGCAGCAGATTACCGAAGCGCCGTACGAGCTCCCCACGGCGAGGGGCAGGAACGCTGCGCCAGGCGAGGAATGCATCATGTGCTCGGGCAATTGCGGCGTCGGTTGCGACGCGCTTCGTGGCGCCGACGCGGCCGATCAGGCTGCCGTCGATCGGGCTACGGACGGCGAGCTCGCCGCCATCGAAACGTTCCTTCTCGACGCCTAGCGTGGCGAGCAGCGAGGATGTCAGGGATGCGAGTTCCATGAACGGCCTCCGGGACCATGATGCCGCGTTGACCCGCACCGATGCGGAATCGTTCTAGAGCGGGCCGGACGTTCCTCGTGTGTAGCGGAACAAAAGCTTGTCGCACTGCGCGCAGGCGACGACGCGACGGTCGTCGCCCGAATCGTTGAGGCCGAATTCGCGCGTGTCTATCGAGCGGCAGTGCGCGCACGCGACCGAATCCAGGCCATGAGCGGCGAAGTATTGATCGCGTTCGGGCAGCCTGCGCTGTGCCTCCTGCTGCCGCATGAACATGTGGAGGATGGCGAGGGTGCCGAACAGGAAGACGGCGGCGACCAGGACGGGGAACGGGACATCGGACATGGGGGGCTCCCGCGGTCAGTGTGTGAACCCACAGCCTACCAGCGCACAACCGGTGCGTACTTCACCGGGATCAAGTTTGACGCCCCGTGTGCGGTTCAGTAAACGAAGCGATCGTGCAGGTCTTGGAGGTTCAGCTCGGCCAGGATGCTCTCCAGCCGCTCGCGCGCGTTGCCGCGGCGCTGCCCGGTGGCGCGCGCAATGATGAGTTCGTTCTTCATCGAATGCTCCCAGCCGACGAGCTCCGTGACGGTGAGTTGGTAGCCATGCGACTCGAGCAGCAGGCAGCGCAGCACGTTGGTGATCTGGCTGCCGAATTCGCGCGTGTGGATGGGGTGGCGCCACAGCTCGGAGAGCGGGGTGCGGCCGAAAGATTCGTTCTTGTGCTTGCGCAGCGTGGCTGCGACTTCGGCCTGGCAGCAGGGCACCAGCACGATGAAGCGCGCGTGTTTTTCCAGCGCAAAGCGGATCGCGTCGTCGGTCGCGGTGTTGCAGGCGTGCAAGGCCGTGACAATATCGATGTGTTCGGGCAGCTCGGTCGAGCGCGTCGATTCCTCGACCGACAGGTTCAGGAAGCTCATGCGCCCGAAACCCAGCCGGCCGGCGAGTTCGCGCGAACGGGTGACCAGCTCCTCGCGGGTTTCGATGCCGTAGATGTGGCCGCTCTCGCGCGCCTTCAGGAACAGGTCATACAGAATGAAGCCGAGGTAGGACTTGCCCGCGCCGTGGTCCGCCAGTGTGAGGTCGCCCCGTGCCGCCATCACTTCCTCGAGCAGCGGCTCGATGAAGTTGTACAGGTGATACACCTGCTTCAGCTTGCGGCGGCTGTCCTGGTTGAGCTTGCCGTCGCGCGTCAGGATGTGCAGCTCCTTGAGGAGCTCGATCGACTGCCCCGGCCGCACGTCAGGGATCCCGCCCGGGGCGGCGGGAGCCGCGGGCGTTGCAGGCTTGTTACGCGTGCGGTTCACTTTTTGTCGACCTCCGTCCCCGGAATGCCGAGCGCCTTCCAACCGTCCAGGCCGAGCCTCTTCATCGTCTCGATGTTGCGCTCGTAGATCGAGTCGGCCTCCGGGTAGGCTGCCACCGCGCGCTCGATGCTGTCCTCGCGCAGCAGGTGCAGCGTGGGGAAGGGCGAGCGATTGGTGAAGTTCGTGATGTCGTCCTCGGGCGTGTCCTCGAACTGGAAGTGCGGGTGGAAGCTGGCGACCTGCAGGATGCCTTCGAGCTCGTGCTCTTCGACCGCCTCCTCGGCGATGCCGGCGACTTCGTTGAAGTCGAGGAAATCGGGGAACAGGGTCGGATGCACGAGCAGGGTGGTGTCGACGTCCTGCGGATCGGCGGCGGCGAGGAATTCCAGCTCACGATCGAGATCCTCGAGGAAGCCGTCCACATGTTTCGCCTCGCTGACGACAATGCGCACCTGGTTCTTCACATGCACCGACTTCGCGAACGGGCACAGGTTGAGCCCGATCACCGCCTTCTCGATCCACTGCCGCGTCGCTGCGATCACTTCGTCACGATTCATGCACCACCCCTCGAAAGGCCGCCATTTTGCCCCAATCGCGGGACGAAGGAGGCGATAATGCGCGCCTTGTCCAATACTTACTCTCCAGATGTCCATCCAGTGGTTTCCCGGTCACATGACCTCGGCGCGCAAGAAGGCCGCCGAGACCATGGCCATGACCGACGTCGTGATCGAGGTGCTCGACGCCCGCATCCCCGAGGCGAGCAGCAACCCGATGATCCGCGAGTTGCGCCTGTTCCGGCAGCGTCCGTGCCTCAAGCTGCTCAACAAGGCCGACCTCGCGGATCCCGTCGCGACGCGCGCCTGGCTGGATTTCTTCAACGCGCAGGCAGGCGTGAAGGCGGTGGCCCTGTCGTGCAAGAAGCCCGGTGACGTCGCGCGCGTCCCTGGGCTGTGCCAGGCGCTTGCGCCGCACCGCACCGACGGCACGAAGCCGCTGCGCATCATGATCATGGGCATTCCCAACGTCGGCAAATCGACCTTGATGAATGCGCTGCTCAAGCGCCGCGTCGCGGCCGTGGGCGACGAGCCGGCGGTCACGAAATCGCAGCAGACCTTCGATCTCGGCTCGCACATGACAATCACCGATACGCCGGGCCTGATGTGGCCGAAGATCGACCACGACTCGGACGGCCTCATGCTCGCGGCGAGCCACGCGATCGGCCGCAATGCGGTGATCGACGAGGAGGTTGCGGCCTTTCTCGGCGACGTGCTGGTGGAACGCTATCCGGATCTCGTCGCGAAGCGCTACGGCATCGCGCCCGAGCGCATGGAGGCGCTCGACGGCGTCGGCGTGGTCGAGATCGTCGCAGCGCGGCGCGGCTGCCGCCTCAAGGGGGGCGCTCTCGACCTCGAAAAGGCCGCGCAGATCTTTCTCACCGATTACCGCAGCGGCGTCCTCGGGCGCGTCAGCCTCGAGACGCCCGAAACGCGCCGCGCGATGCTGGAGGCCGACCGCGGCCTCACTCCTCCAGCCGGAACCCCACCTTCAGCTTGACCTGGAAGTGCGCGACCTTGCCGTCGGCGATGTGGCCGCGGATCTCGGTCGCCTCGAACCAGTCGAGATGACGGATCGTCTTGCTTGCCGTCTCGATCGCGTTGCGGATCGCCGCATCGACGCTGTCCGGGGACGAACCGACGATTTCGACGAGCTTGTAGGTGTGGGCGGACATCGCGTTCTCCTCGAGGATTGAACGGGCAGCGCTCCCAGTATAGAGAAGCCTTCCGGCCTTGCCCGCTCGCCGATGTGTGACGATCCGTGCAGCGCGTGGCGTGCGTCACACCGCGGCAGTCGTATTCCGTCCGGTGCGTGCTCGTGTCGTATCAAGGGTGTTTATGTCGGAATCAGGATAGCTTGCGCTGCCGCTGTCCATACCATACCGTATCGAGACCAACGACAAGGACAACCGCGATGAGAGAGCAGATGCAGCGGATGAAGGTCCTCGGGGCGGGCATCCTGAGCCTGATTCTGGTGATGGGCGTCGCGCGCTTCGCCTACACGCCGCTCCTGCCGCTGATGCAGCAGCAGGCCGGTCTGGGTGTGGCCGACGCCGGCTGGCTGGCGGCGTGGAATTACGCGGGATACCTCAGTGGCGCGCTGATCGCGTCGATGATCAGCGATCTCGTGCTGAAGGACCGCCTGTACCGCATCGGGCTGGTCGTCGCGGTGCTTACCACAGTGATGATGGGCTTCACGACCAGCGTCTTCTGGTGGTCGGTGTCGCGCTTCCTTGCGGGCCTGAGCACCGCCTCCGGGATGCTGCTGGGCACGGGGCTGATCCTCAACTGGCTCATCCGCCACCAGCACCGCTCCGAACTGGGCATCCACTTCACCGGCATCGGCCTCGGCATCGCGGGCTGCGCGGCCGCGGTCGCGCTCATGACGCAGTGGCTGGACTGGCGCACGCAGTGGTTCGTGTTCAGCGCGCTGGGGGGGCTGCTGCTGATTCCCGCGTGGCGCTGGCTGCCGCGGCCCGACACCACGCCGCTCACGGTCGGCGGACAGAAGATGGAGGACCACCCGCCCGGGGCCGCTTTTCTGCGCGTCTTCATGGCGGCCTACTTCTGCGCCGGTATCGGCTACGTGGTCAGCGCGACCTTCATCGTTGCAATCATCGACAAGCTGCCCGGCCTGGGCGGCCGAGGGGCGCTCGTGTTCCTCGTGCTCGGGCTCTCGGCGGCGCCGGCCTGCATCGTGTGGGACTTCATCGCGCGCCGCGTCGGCTACCTGAACTCGGTGCTGCTGTCCTTCGTGCTGCAGATCGCCGGCATGCTGCTGCCGCTGGCGGGCGGGCTGATCCCGGCGTTTGCCGGCGCGATCCTGTTCGGCGGCAATTTCATCGGCGCGGTGAGCCTCGTCCTGACGATGGCCGGCCGCTACTACCCGACCCGTCCGGCGAAGATGATGGGCAAGATGACCATCGCCTACGGGGTCGCGCAGATTGCCGGGCCGGCGGTCACCGGCACGATTGCCGCGCATGGTGGCAGCTACGCCGACGGGCTCTACATGGCCGCGGGCGTGATGGCGGTCGGGACGGTGCTCGTCCTGGTGCTCAGGGTGATGGCCGCGCGCGGGCGCGAAAACACGGTGACGGCGGGCAATCCCGTTTAAAATCGCGGCCTTCGACGTGCGCGGCACGTCCCCGCGAACTTGTAACGGAATCACCATGCTGCGAATCAACGAACTCAGGCTGCCCCTCGACCACCCCGAGGACGCACTGAGGGACGCCATCGTCGCCCGTCTTGGCATCACGTCCGCCGACCTGGGCGCGTTCACCGTGTTCAAGCGCAGCTACGATGCACGCAAGCCGAGCTCGATCACGCTGAGCTACACGATCGACCTGGTGCTCGCGGACGAGGCGGCAGTGCTGGCCAGATTCGCGGGCGACCGGCACATCGGGCCCACGCCCGACACGAATTACCGCTTTGTCGGCAAGGCTCCCGAGCAGCTCGCCCATCGGCCGGTCGTCGTCGGCTTCGGCCCTTGCGGCATCTTCGCGGCCCTGATCCTGGCGCAGATGGGCTTCCGCCCCCTCGTGCTGGAGCGCGGCAAGGCCGTGCGCGAGCGCACCAAGGATACCTGGGGGCTGTGGCGCAAGAGCGTGCTGAATCCGGAGTCGAACGTGCAGTTCGGCGAGGGCGGGGCGGGCACCTTTTCCGACGGCAAGCTTTACAGCCAGATCAAGGACCCGAAGCACTACGGCAGGAAGGTGCTCACCGAGTTCGTGAAGGCGGGCGCTCCCGAAGAGATCCTGTATGTGAGCAAGCCGCACATCGGCACCTTCCGCCTCGTCGGCATGGTGGAGACCATGCGCGCCGAGATCATCGCGCTGGGCGGCGAAATCCGCTTTCAGCAGCGCGTGGCCGACGTGCGCATCGAGGACGGGCACTTGCGCGGCGTCGTGCTCGCGAACGGAGAAGAGATCCGCTCGGACCACGTCATCCTCGCGCTGGGTCACAGCGCGCGCGACACTTTCGAGATGCTGCACGAGCGCGGCGTGTTTATGGAGGCCAAGCCGTTCTCGGTGGGGTTCCGCGTCGAGCATCCGCAATCGCTCATCGACAAGGCGCGCTTCGGCCCCAATGCAGGGCATCCCGTGCTGGGCGCCGCGGACTACAAGCTGGTCCATCATGCGAAGAACGGCCGCTCGGTCTACAGCTTCTGCATGTGCCCGGGCGGGACGGTGGTCGCGGCGACCTCCGAGCCGAACCGCGTGGTCACGAACGGCATGAGCCAGTATTCGCGCAACGAGCGCAATGCCAACGCCGGCATCGTCGTCGGCATCACGCCCGGCGATTACCCGGGTGGGCCGCTTGCCGGCATCGCGTTCCAGCGCCACTGGGAATCGCGCGCCTACGAGCTGGGCGGCGGCGACTACATCGCGCCGGGCCAGCTCGTCGGCGACTTCATCAAGGGTCAGCCGTCCAGCGTGCTCGGCTCGGTTGAGCCCTCGTACAAGCCGGGCGTGAAGCTCGGCGACCTGTCGACGAGTCTGCCGGACTACGCGATCGCCGCGGTGCGCGAGGCGCTGCCCGCCTTCGAGCGCCAGATCAAGGGCTTCTCCATGCGCGATGCGGTGCTAACGGGGGTCGAGACACGCACCTCGTCGCCGCTGCGTATTACGCGTGACGTGGATTGCCAGAGCCTGAACGTGAAGGGACTTTATCCCGCGGGCGAGGGAGCAGGCTACGCTGGGGGCATTCTTTCGGCCGGCGTCGATGGCATTCGCGTTGCCGAAGCGGTCGCCAAGTCCGTCTTGGGCGACGTGACCGTCGTGGAGGAGGAGGCATGACGGAAGACCGCCTGGATCGCATCGAGAGCAAGCTCGCACTCGCCGAGGACGCGATCGACGAGCTCAACATGACGGTGTTCCGCCAGCAGCAGCTCATCGACCGCTTGCAGAAGCAGATCGTCGAACTGCACCGCCAGATCGCATCCGCTCCGCCCGGCGAGCGGCGTGACCTGCGCGAGGAAATTCCGCCGCACTACTGAGCCGTTTTTGGGGCACTGGACTAGATTGGAGTGTGCGGATCGCATCGAGGTTGTCCGCATGCATATCGAGGAGAATGCCATGAACGATCCCGTTCCGAACATCGCGCAGAAGGGGCCTTACGCCGTTGAGCTCGAGGCCGGCAAGGACTATTTCTGGTGTGCGTGCGGCAACAGCAAACATCAGCCTTTCTGCGACGGCTCGCACAAGGGCGGGCCGTTCGTGCCGGTAAAGTTCCAGGCTGCTGCGACCGGCACAGCCTATCTCTGCGGATGCAAGCGTACGGGCAACAAGCCGTACTGTGACGGGACCCACAGCAAATTGTAGCGATCGCTGATAGCGTTCGATGTGTGAGGAATTTCACCCACTGATGTTGAATGGGTGATAGCATTGCGCGAATACTGAATTACAGCAGCATTTTCGTCCCTGTGCTCTCCGGTTCGCGAGGCGCACCCTGATGGCCGATTCCGATCCCCGGCTGCGGGCCGAGCTCGATCACCCTGGTCCTGCTTCGCTAGCGGCAAAGCCTGCGGCTGGCGTGCAAATGGCCGTTTCAATCGGGCCTGCCGCTTTCTTTTCGCGCATCGCAGCGCTCGCCGCGATGTACATCCTTGCGGGTCTGCTGGCCGGCGTCCTGACGTCCTCTGCCGGCTATGCATCTCCGGTTTGGCCAGCGGCGGGCGTCGCACTGGGCTGTCTGATCGGCTGGGGGCGGCGTTGCTGGCCCGGTGTCTGGCTGGGCGCGTTCATCGTCGTCTTCCTGCTCGACCGAACGCCCGTTGGCGCGGTGGTGGCAGCGCTGATCGCCACGGGGGCGACGGCACAGGCATTGTTCGCGTGCCGGCTGGCCAGACGTTTCCTGCGTATGTCGATCGATGTTGCGCGCGCTCGCGATCTGGTGCGATTTCTCCTGCTTGTGGGGCCGGCTGCATGCCTGGTGGCGTCTAGCATCGCTGTGGCCACTCTGCTGACCTTTGGACGGATATCGGTGGCGGAGGCGGCAGGCGTCTGGCTGGCATGGTGGGCCGGCGACACGCTCGGCGTGCTGTTGTTCACGCCACTTGTGCTCCTCGTCTGGCCGGGCGCTGGGTCCGAGTGGGCGCGCATGGGGGGCAAGGCGAGAATTTCCATTCTGCTGCTCGTCGTGGTGGTGCTGCTCTCGGCGGGCAGTTTTGGCGTCGACCGGCTGGCCAGCTACCGAAAGAACATCGAGATCTCCGGAGCGATGGACCAGGTGTTCGAGAACGGCTTGCTTCCGGTACCCGGCGTCATCGCGCCGCTCGAGGGTGTCGAGCGCTTTATCAACGCCAGCGAGCAATTCACCCGGGAGGAGTTCGCGATCTTCACGCGCTGGATCACCCGGCATCCGGCGCTGATGTCGATCGATTGGGCGCCGCGAGTGTTGAGCGGGGAGCGCGAAGGATTCGAGCGTGAGGTTCGAGCCGAAGGTGTCCGGGATTTCCATGTGTTTGAGCTCGGTGTCAATGGTGGTCGTAAGAGGCCCGCCCTTCGAGCCGAGTATTTCCCGATTCTGTTTAGCGAGCCGCAGGAGGCTGGGCGCGACATTCTCGGGCTCGACCATGCATCCGATACGCATCGGCGCGTGGAGATGCGGCACGCACGGGAGAGCGGCGCGCCACACCTTGTCCGAACCACGCCGCTGCTTCGCACCGAGCGGCAATCGCTGCTCGTGTTCCAGCCTGTGCATGGGATTGTGCGTGGATCATGGGTCAGCCCCGGGCGGGTTGGAACTCGTGACCTGCTCGGCTATGTGGTCGGCGTGTTCGACGTCGAGCAGCTGTTTGAGCCCTTGGCAGCAGTGGCACGCGCACGGAACATCGGTTTCCGCATTTCCGATGTGACGACTGGCGATCCCGTGCAGACCTTGCTCGATGAAATGCCTGCGGATGCAACACCGCTGGCGCGCAGGGAAATCGGACTCGGCGGGCGGACGCTGAGACTGGAAATGGCGCCAGAAGATGCTACGAGCTATTCCGGTTACCGGATAGAGGAGCAGATCTATCAGATATTTTCCGTGTTGGCGGCATTGCTCGTGGCCTATGTCGGCTTGAGCAATGCCGGCCATACCGCGGCCATCGAGGCCGAGGTAACGCAACGGACTGCCGATCTCCGGCGCGCGCTGGATGCACGGCTTGCCGCTGAGGATGAACGTGACCGCATTTTCGACTTGTCGCTCGACCTGCTCGGCCTCGCAGGCGTGGACGGTTATTTCAGGCGAGTGAACCCGGCATTCGGTCGGACCCTCGGATGGAGCGACGAGGAGTTCTTGTCGCGCCCCTTCCTCGATTTCGTGCATCCGGACGATGTCGAGGCAACGCTCGCCGAAGTGGATCGCATTGCCCACGGGCAAACGACGGTGGGCTTCGAGAATCGTTATCGCTGCAAGGACGGTACATGGCGCTGGCTGGAGTGGAAGGCCTTGCCGCTGCCGGACGGACTGATGCTCGTGACGGCGCACGACTGCACGACGCGGCACGAGCGCGCCCAGCATCTGCGCGATCTGAACGCAGAATTGAGCCGTCGCGTCGGTGAGCGCGAGGCGGCGTTGAATGCCCTCAACGCAAAGAAGGAAGAAATTCGAGCGGTCGTGGACAACCTGCTCGAGTGCGTCGTTACGATCAATTCGCGTGGGATCGTGCAGGCAGCCAATCCGGCGGTCGAGACCGTGTTCGGCTATCGCAGCGAGGAGGTCATCGGCCGGAACGTGTCGATGCTGATGCCGTCACCGCACCGCGAGCATCACGACGATTACCTCTCGCGCTACCTGGCGAGCGGTCAGAGGTACATCATCGGCACGACGCGGGTGGTCGAGGGGCTGCACAAGCTGGGCCACCCCATCGTGCTGGAACTCAGCGTGGCCGAGTACCGCGTGCATGACGAACCGTTCTTCATCGGCACACTTCGGGACATCGGCGAGCGCAAGGCCTTGATCGAGGCACTGACGCAGGCGCGTGAGGACGCCGAGCAGGCAAACGTGGCGAAATCGGCCTTCCTGGCCGCGATGAGCCATGAGATTCGAACTCCCATGAACGGGGTGCTCGGATTGGTCGAGGTGCTGGCGCGCACTCACTTGTCCGAACATCAGGCGGATCTGGTGGCGACCGTTCGCGAGTCGTCGAACACGCTGCTGCGCATCATCGACGATATCCTCGATTTCTCGAAGATCGAGGCAGGACGGATGGAACTCGATATCGGGCCGGTGTCGATCGAAGAGCTGGTCGAGGGCCTCGCGGGTTCGCTGCTTCCCGTGGCGGCGCGTCGCAATGTCGACCTGTCTGTGTTCGTCGCCCCGGACATACCCGGTCGTCTTCAGGGTGACGAAATCCGTCTGCGGCAGATCCTGTACAACCTCGTGGGAAATGCGATCAAGTTTTCTGCGGGCCGTCCGCAAATCCGCGGCCGCGTCTCCGTCCGCGTGGTCGCTGCAGGCACTGCGCCCACGAGACTCGCCTTTACGATTGCGGACAACGGAATCGGTATCGATCCGGCACAGATCAAGGAGTTGTTCCATCCTTTCACACAGGCTGAGACATCGACCACCCGCCGTTATGGCGGCACTGGGCTGGGATTGGCGATTTGCCGTCGCTTGGTGGACATGATGGGAGGCCAGATCGAGGTTTCCAGCGAACCGGGTGAGGGTGCGACGTTTACCGTGACGATTCCGTTCGTGGTTTCCGCCGAACAGCCTGCGCGGGCGTTGACCGAGCTCGGCGGCGTGAGTTGCGTTCTGGCGGAGGGGGCCGAATTCGATATCGACGACTTGTGCGCGTACCTGGAGTACGCCGGCGCGCGGGTGTTCCGGACCGACAACGAGGACGCGACAGGGGCGTTACTCGCCGACCTGGAGCCGCCGGTGGTCCTGATCGGGTTCGGCAACGAAAGGGCGCCGGCGGGCCGTCCGGAAGGTGTGGCTGCGCACGCTGTCGCTCGCGTCAGGATCACTCATGGCAGGCGCCGTCGGCCGCGTATTGCTGCGCCTGACACTGTAGTGGTCGACGGCAATGTGCTGCGTCGCCAGTCCTTGCTGCGGGCAGTGGCGGTCGCGGCGGGGCGGGCATCGCCTGAAATCTTCCAAGCCGGATTCACGGAAGGCGCAATTCAGCGTGGCAAAACGGCACCGAGTGTGGAAGACGCGCGGAAGCAGGGGCGGCTGATCCTCGTCGCGGACGATGATGAGATCAACAGGAAGGTGATCCTCGAACAACTGCGGCTGCTCGGTTACGCGGCGGAGGTTGCCAGCGACGGGGCCGAGGCGCTGCGGATGTGGCAAGTGGGGAATTACGCATTGATACTGACCGACCTCCACATGCCGAACATGGACGGATACAGCCTGACGAAAGCGGTTCGCGAGGCGGAGGGGCCCACGGCACGCACACTCATCGTCGCGCTCACGGCAAACGTGTTGCAGGGGGAAGCGCGCCGGGCACTGGATGCAGGGATGGACGCGTACCTTACCAAACCGGTCAGGCTAGATGCGCTCGATGCGAAACTCGCGACCTGGCTGCCCTTGCAGGAAATGCCGGTGCCGGGGACGGTGCCTCCGCAGGGGTGCGCGACCGTGGTGGCTGCCTCTGCGGCCGAACTGCCGATCCTGAACGTGTCGGTCCTCACCGGGCTGGTGGGTGATGATCCCGCGGTGGTTCACGAATTCCTGTGTGACTATCGCGCTTCGGTCGCGCTCCTGACCGCGGATGTGCGGCGGACGTTCGTCGCCGGTGACATGGGTGCAGTGGCCGGTAGTGCGCACAAGTTGAAGTCTTCCTCGCGCACGGTGGGTGCTCTCGAGCTCGGAGAGTTGTGCAACCGCATCGAGGCGGCCGTGCAGGCGGCGGACCAGGGGGAACTGGAGCAGGCAATGAGCCGCTTTGACGAGGTGGTTGGCGCGGTCCAAGCCGCACTCGACAGACAGTTGAATGAAGCGACCCGGATCGGGGGCTCGGGATGAACATACTCGTGATCGATGACGAGCCCTTCGTGCGCAAGCTCCTCATCCATCAGCTCGGTCGCATGGGTTTCGAGCGCGTGCAAGCTTGCGCGAGTGCTCAGGAGGCCTTGTCGGTGCTTGAAGGGGGTGGAGCCAAACCCGAGCTGATTTTCTGCGACTTGCAGATGCCGGAGATGGACGGAGTCGAGTTCGTGCGCCATCTGGTGCGTGTGGGCTATGAGGGTGGGCTGGTGCTGGTCAGCGGCGAAGACGAGCGGGTCGTGCAAACCGCTGCGAAACTTGCCCGGGCGCACAATCTCAAGGTGTTGGGCGCGCTGACCAAGCCGGTGTCGATCGAGACACTGAAGCAGATTCTTGCCGGTGACGTGGCCCAGGGCCCTGCACAAGGGCACAAGGAGCGCAAGACGTACTCTGCAGAGCGCTTGCGGTGCGCGATTGCCGATGGCGAACTGGTCAATTACTACCAGCCCAAGGTCGAGTTTGCATCGGGCGCCGTCGCCGGATTCGAGACCCTGGTGCGTTGGCGGCACCCGCAGGACGGATTGATTCTCCCCGACCAGTTCATTCCCCTCGCCGAAGAGAGCGGACTGATCAACGAACTCACGCGTTCCGTGCTGCGCACGGCCTTGCGTCATGCGCGCGCGTGGGGCGATGACGGCTACGCGCTTCAGGTGGCGGTCAACGTGTCGATGGATAACCTGGTGTCGCTGGACTTCCCGGATTTCGTCGAGCGCGCGCTGGGCGAGGCCGGGATCGCGGCAAGCGGCCTATTGCTGGAGGTTACGGAAAGCCGCCTGATGAAGGATCCGCTGACGCCGCTGGAGGTGCTGGCGCGCCTGCGGCTCAAACGCGTCGGATTGTCGATTGATGATTTTGGCACCGGACACTCGTCGCTTGCGCAATTGCGCGACATCCCGTTCAGCGAACTGAAAATCGACCGCGGCTTTGTTCATGGTGCATGGCGCGACGCCTCGCTGCGCGCGATCCTGGAGGCGAGCCTCGGGATGGCACGCCAGCTCGGCATGAAAACGGTTGCGGAAGGGGTGGAAGACAGGGAGGACTGGGACTTCCTTCGCAACAGCGGCTGCGAGCTGGCGCAAGGCTGGTTCATCGCCAAGGCATTGCCGCACGATCAAATCGCGGACTGGATCGCCGACTGGGAGGTGCGGCGCCCGACGGTTGTGGAATTCAGGTCCTGAACGGAGTTCCAGTCGCAAGCATTGCCCGGCCGCTCATCCGCGTCGTCAATGACACAGGTTGCCACACAGGCGGTTTTGGCTAGGCGTTGATCACACACTCCGCAAAGCCGGCGCGCAATTCGTCTTCCTGCAGCCGGCGGCCGATCACGACGATGCGCGAGCGGCGGATGTCGTCGTTCCATGCAGCACCGTAGTCGAAACCGGCGAGACGGTGCACGCCTTGGAACACCAGTCGGCTCTCCTGGTCGGGAATCGCTAGCACGCCCTTGTAGCGGAGCAGATCGTCGCCGTGGCGGTCGAGGAGCCCTTGCACGAAGGTGCCGATGCGCTCGAGGTCGACGTCGCCCAAATGTTCGAGCAGCAGCGAGCCGATCTCGTCGTTGTGTGCAGCCCCGCCGAATATCGTTCCCGGCTTTGCGGCAGGGCGAAAACGCGGCGTCGCGGCGGTTTCGTCGGCGAGCAGACTTTCGTTCAGGTTGAAGCCGCGAATGTCGAGCAGGAAGCCGAAATCGAGCTCGCCGGCGACCAGCGGGCGGATCGGCGCCCGTGGATTGATGCGCGTGAGCCGATTGAGCAGTGCTCCGAGCGCATCGGCCGCGATGCCCTCGCTCTTGGAGACGAGCAGTCGGTCGGCAAAACCGATCTGCTTCAACAGTACGGGATGCTCATCGAGCTGGCGCGGGGCATGCACGGCATCCACCACCGTGAGCACCGCATCGAGCAGGTAGGCTTCGGCGAGTTCGGGCTCCGCGAAGAATGTCTGGATCACCGGCCCGGGATCGGCGAGGCCGGTGGTTTCGATGACGATGCGGTCGAAGGCGAGCTCGCCCGCATCGCGTCGCGACTTCAGATCGAGGAGGTTTTTCGCCAGGTCGCCGCGCACGGTGCAGCACAGGCAGCCGTTGGTCATCTCGACGACCTCGGCGCTCTGTTGGACCAGCAGTTCGCTGTCGATATTGACCGGCCCGAACTCATTCTCGATCACCGCGATGCGGTGGCCGTGGGCCGTCGTCAGGATGCGGTTCAGCAGCGTCGTCTTGCCGGCACCGAGGAAGCCGGTGAGCACGGTGACGGGGATCGGGAGTCGAGGGCTGGGGTTGGGGGCGCTCATGTCCGGCACCTTTTAGTAGTGTCTCAGCAGCAGCGGCCAGCGCCGCCGCCGTAACGTGCTTCCTGACGTTCGCGGAAGAATTCCTCGTAGCTCATCACCGGCCGGTCCGGGTGCGTCGCCTTCATGTGCGCGACGTAGGTGTCGTAGTCGGGCAGGCCTACCATCAGACGTGCGGCCTGGCCGAGATACTTGCCGAGTTTGGAGAGATCGTTGAACACGGGCTTAGGCTGCGGCGCCCTGCGAACTCGTGACCGGCGCACCGACTTCCTGCGTGGTCGGGTGCGCCGCGCGATAGGCGTGGAGGCAGGTGCGTGCGCCGAACACCAGGATGCTGAGGACGACGAGCATGAAGAACGCGGTCAGGCCGGCATCGATTTGGTTGTTGAGAATGATCTGGTGCATCTGGTCCAGCGTCTTGGCCGGTGCGAGCAGTTCGCCGCGGGCGAGGGCGTCCTGATAGCGGGACGATTGGGCGAGGAAGCCGATCTTGGGGTTGGCGTCGAACACCTTCTGCCATCCGGCCGTGAGCGTGCAGGCGAGCAACCACACCATCGGCAGGACCGTTACCCACGCGAAGCGCTCGCGCTTCATCTTGAACAGCACGACCGTGCAGAGGACCAGCGCGACGGCGGCCAGCATCTGGTTGGCAATGCCGAACAGCGGCCACAGGGTATTGATGCCGCCCAGCGGATCGACCACGCCTTGGTAGAGGAAGTAGCCCCATGCGGTGACGCACAGTGCGGTCGCGATCGCATTGCCGGCCCAGGAGTCGGTGCGTTTCATCGCGGGTACGAAGGTGCCGAGCAGATCCTGCAGCATGAAGCGACCCGCACGCGTGCCCGCATCGACCGCGGTGAGGATGAAGAGCGCCTCGAACAGGATCGCGAAGTGGTACCAGAAGCCCATCATTGCGGTTCCGCCGAACATCTTCGAGAAGATCTGTGCCATGCCCACCGCCAAGGTCGGCGCGCCGCCGGCTCGCGCGATGATCGAATTTTCGCCGACCGCCGCGGCGGTGTCGGTGAGTGTTTCCGGCGTCACCACAAAGCCCCAGTTCGAGATCACCTGTGCTGCACTCTCGGCCGTGGGCCCGAGCACCGCGAGCGGGCTGTTCATCGCGAAATACACGCCCGGGTCGATGATCGACGCGGCGACGAGCGCCATGATCGCGACGAACGATTCCATCAGCATGCCGCCATAGCCGATCAGCGGCATGTGCGACTCGTTCTCGATCATCTTCGGGGTGGTGCCGGACGAGATCAGCGCATGGAAGCCGGATACCGCGCCGCAGGCGATGGTGATGAAGAGGAAGGGGAACAGGCTGCCCGACCAGGCGGGGCCGGTGCCGTCGATGAAGCGCGTGACCGCCGGCATCTCGAGGTCGGGCGCGACGAACAGGATGCCGACCGCGAGCGCGAGGATCGCGCCGATCTTGAGGAAGGTCGACAGGTAGTCACGCGGTGCGAGCAGCAGCCACACGGGGAGCACGGAGGCAACGAAGCCGTAGCCGATCAGCATCCAGGTGAGTTGCGTACCCGAGAAGGTGAATAGCGCCGCCAGCGTGGGATCGGCAGCGACCTTGCCGCCGCCCACGATCGCCCAGATCAGCAGCACGAAGCCGATCACCGAGATCTCGCCGATGCGGCCGGGGCGGATGTAGCGCGCGTAGATGCCCATGAAGATCGCGATCGGGATGGTCGCGGCCACCGTGAAGGTGCCCCACGGGCTTTCGGCCAGGGCCTTCACGACGATCAGCGCGAGCACTGCGAGGATGATCACCATGATCATGAAGGTGCCGAACAGTGCGATCACGCCAGGAATCGGGCCGAGTTCGGATTTCACCAGATCGCCGAGCGAGCGACCGTCGCGGCGCGTGGATACGAACAGCACCATGAAGTCCTGCACCGCCCCGGCGAGCACGACGCCCGCGAGGATCCACAACATGCCTGGCAGGTAGCCCATCTGCGCCGCAAGCACGGGGCCGACGAGCGGGCCGGCGCCGGCAATGGCGGCAAAGTGATGGCCGAACAGCACGTACTTGTTGGTCGGCACGTAGTCGAGGCCGTCGTTGTGGCGCGTCGCGGGCGTCATGCGATCGGGATCCAGCGACATCACCCGCTTCGCGATGAACAGGCTGTAATAGCGATACGCGATGAGGTAAACGGACACCGCGGCGACCACGATCCACAAGGCGTTGATCGTTTCACCGCGATTGAGTGCGATATATGCGAGCGCGAAAGCGCCGAAAATGCCGACAAGCGCCCACAGCGCGTGTCTCGACAGCGTGGCCATCTATACTCCTCCTCTCTCCGGATAGGCCGTTGAATCAGGCTCTGGTCTTACCGGATCTGGTTCCGGGGCCCGGCAAACCTGTGCCGGGGATCACTAGGTAATGTCGCGGAACGGCGCCTGCGGAACCATTCGCACTACTACTTTCCGCGTCTGCGTAGTACTACGCAGACATGTCGGGGGACTGCTGCGTAGCACTACAATCGCGGGCGGGAAACGGGTGAAAAGCAGGGGAGAATGGGCTTGCGGCTCAAGCACAAAGTGATCGTCCTGGCCGTGCTTCCGCTCATCGCGGCAGTGGCGGCGATCGCGATCCTCGTTGCGATGCAGGCGCGCGACCTCGAGCGGCAACAGGAAAGCGTGCTGAACGAGGCGATGCTCGCGGCAAAGCGCGCGGAGTTGCAGCATTACGTCCAACTCGCGCAGACCTCGATCGACCACCTGTATTCGTCGGGTCGGGACGACGAGGCAACCAAGGCCGAGGCGAAGCGCATCCTCAGCGAGATGAACTACGGCGACGACGGCTACTTCTTCGCCTATGACATCACCGGTCTCAACGTCGTGCATCCGCGCCAGTCAGAACTGGTCGGCCGCAACCTTTGGGACAAGCAGGATTCCGAGGGGCTCCCCGTCATCCAGCGCCTGATCGCCGCAACCGTCTCCGGCGACGGGTTTCTCCAGTACAAGTGGAACAAGCCATCGACGGGCATGGAAACCGCCAAGCTGGGCTATGTCGTCAAGCTCGACCGCTGGGGCTGGGTGCTCGGGACCGGCATCTACCTCGATGACGTCGAGAGCATCCGCAGCAAGTTGCGCGAGCGGATGTCGTCGCGCATCGCGACGACTGTCGTCGGCTTCACCGTCGTGGGTATCGTCGCGGCGCTCATCGTGTTTGCAGGCGGCATGGCGCTCAACATCAGTGAACACCAGCTCGCCGACCGCCGGCTGAAGGCGCTCGCGCAGCGCATCGTGACCTCGCACGAGGAGGAGCGCACGCGCGTCGCACGCGACCTGCACGACGGCCTCAGCCAACTGCTGGTATCGGTCAAGTTCCACCTCGAACTCGCCAGGGAGCGCGCGCTGGCAGGGCGTGACGACGTCGCGGAGCACATCACCAAGGGCCTGGACGGGCTGGGGGTGGCGATCGGCGAGATCCGCAGCATCTCGCACAATCTCCGCCCCTCGCTGCTCGACAACCTCGGTCTGTCCGCTGCCCTGCGACAGCTGCTCGACGAGTTTCACCTGCGCACCGGCATCGTCGTCGAGGCCGACATCGGCAAGGTCGATCTGCTCGCCGACGAGGCGGGGGCGACCACCCTGTATCGCATTGCGCAGGAGGCATTGACGAACATCGAGCGTCACGCCGACGCCCATCACGTCCGTCTCGCGCTTGCGTCGGGTGGCGGGGCCGTCCGGCTCGTGATCGCCGACGACGGGCGCGGCTTCGACACGTCCCGGATAGACCACCCGCGTAGCGGTGGCATCGGCCTGCGCAATATGCGTGAGCGCATCGAGCATCATGGCGGGCAGCTTGCGGTCAGTTCCGTGCCCGGCCATACCGAGCTCAGTGCGCTGCTGCCTTGCCCGAATGCGAAGAAAGGAAGCATGTCATGAGCGATACGACCGATTCCGTCGCGCGGATTCGTCTGCTGTTGGTCGATGATCATCAGTTGGTCCGCGATGGCCTGCGCGCACGGCTGGGCGACATCGCAGAGATCGACATCGTCGGTGAAGCGGCCAACGGCGCGCAGGCACTGGCCGCCGTGGAAACCCTGCGCCCGGACCTCGCATTGGTCGATGTCGGCCTGCCCGACATCAACGGCATCGAACTGACCACGGCGCTCGCGCAGCGGTGTCCGGAGCTGCGCGTGCTGATCCTGAGCATGTACGACAGCCAGGGCTACGTGATATCGGCGATGCGTGCCGGCGCACGCGGATACGTGCTCAAGGACGCGCCATCGGCCGAGATCATTGCGGCAATCCGTGCGGTCGCCGCCGGCGGCGCCTACTTCAGCAGTGCGCTGACGGCCGCGCTCGCGACACAGTCGGATGACACGGCAGTTCTGACGGAGCGCGAAAGGGAAGTGCTTATCCTCGTCGCCCAGGGCGACAGCAACAAGCGCATTGCGCAGAAGCTGGACGTCAGCGTGCGTACCGTCGAGACGCACCGCCTCAACTTGCGCCGCAAACTCGGAATCGAGACGGCTGCAGGTCTCGCCAGCTACGCGCTGAAACGCGGCTGGATCAGGGGCTAGCGGCGGGGATGAAACTCAGGACTTCTCGCCGCGTGCCGCGAGATAGATGCCTGCAAGCAGCAACGCAAAACCGCCGAACTGAAGCGGCGCGAATTCCTCGCCAAAGATGACGAAGGCCATCGCCGCGCTGGCTACGGGTTCACCGAGCGTGACGACTGCAACGAAAGTCGCCGAGACATGGCGCAGCGACCAGTTGTAGGCGGTGTGCCCAAGTAGCTGCGGCCCGAGCGCCATGCCGGCAAGTACCGCCCACGCGGTAAGGCTGAAGCCGCTAAGCGGGGAGCCGCTGCCGCCATTCACCACGGCGAGGAACAGTGCGGCGACACCGTAGGCAAGCCATACATAGGCAGGCAGCGGTAGTCCCGCGCGCAGCCGCCGCCCGATCAGCAGATAGGCGGAAAAGCACCATGAGCCGACCAGCGCGAGCAGGTTGCCGAGCATCGGGTTCGAGCCGGCGCCGGTGTTCTGGCTGTCGCTCCAGAAAATCAGCAGGCTGCCGCCGAAGGAAAGGGCGATTCCGCCCAGCATCATCCGGCTCGGGCGCTCGCCGAACAGCACGAAGGACGCCAAGCCGATCCACAAGGGGTTCGTGGTGACCAGCGCAGTGCTGGAGGCGACCGAGGTGTACTCTAGCGAGGTGATCCACGTGCCGAAATGCAACGCAAGGAAGAAGCCTGCCGCCAGGGCGAGAAGCCCCTGGCGGCAGTTGATACGCGCGAGCGCGTGACCGGACTGCCACAGCGCGATCGGCGTGACGACCAGAGCCGCCAGCCCCAGCCGCCAGCACGCCACCGCGAGCGAGGGGACCCCCTCAGCCTGCGCGAAGCGCGCGAAGATCGCACCGAAGGACACCGCCATGAGCCCGATGCCCAGCACGACGAAGGGTAACCAGCGTGGCGGGGCATCGGCGCGCTCAATCAATGCCCGCCCTCCAGATAGGCCGCGCGCACTTCTTCGCTCGCGAGCAACTCCTGACCCGTCCCCGCCAGCACGATCTCGCCGTGCTGCAGCACGTAGCCGCGATGGGCGACGCGCAGCGCGTGGTGGGCGTTCTGCTCGACGAGCAAAACCGTCATGCCGTGCTCGGTGTTGAGTTCGCGGACGATTTGAAAAATGCGCTTGATGTAGATCGGCGCGAGGCCCAGCGATGGTTCGTCGAGCAGCAGCAGCTTGGGGCGGCTCATCAGCGCACGTCCGATCGCGAGCATCTGCTGTTCGCCGCCGGACAAGGTGCCCGCGCGCTGCGACGCCCGCTCCTCGAGGATGGGGAACATCGCATACACGCGCTTGATGTCGGCGTTGAAGTTCGCCGGGTCGGCAAAGGCCGTGCCCATGAGCAGGTTCTCCAGCACCGTCATGCGCGGGAAGATGCGCCGGCCTTCCGGTACGATTGCGATGCCGCGGCGCGAGATCAGGTGGCTCGGCACGCGGGTGATGTCCTCGCCGTCGAACACGATGCGCCCCGAGGAGGCCCCGGGCTTGCCGAACAGGCTCATCATCAGGGTCGACTTGCCGGCACCGTTGGCGCCGATCAGGGTGACGATCTCGCCGACCTGCACCGTGACATCGACGCCGCGCAGCGCGTGAATATGGCCGTAATGGGCGTGCACGCCCTCCATGTGCAGCATCATGCGGCTTTCTCCCCGGATGCGGTTTCCTCGTCATCCTCGCCGAGATAGGCCTTGATGACTTGCGGATCGTTGCGGATTTCCTCCGGCGTGCCCTCGGCGATCTTGCGGCCGTAATTCAGCACGCAGATGTGGTCCGAGACGTTCATCACGACGCTCATGTCGTGCTCGATCAGCAGGATGGCGATGCCTTCCTCGCGGCACAGCGACAGCAGCAGCGTGTTGAGCTCGGCCGATTCGCGCGGGTTGAGACCCGCCGCCGGCTCGTCCAGGCACAGCAGCACCGGATCGACGCACAGCGCACGCGCGATCTCGATGCGCCGCTGCGTGCCGTAGGGCAGGTCGCCCGCGGCGACGTCGGCAATGTCGGTCAGCCCGAGGCGTTCGAGCCAGTGGGCCGCCTTCTTCAGCGCCGCCGCTTCGGCGGTCCGGTAGGAGGGCAGGCGGAAGATGCCCGCCAGCGAAAATCCGGAGGCCTTCTGCAGGAAGTTGTGCTGCGCGACGATCAGGTTCTCCAGCACCGTCATCTTCGGGAACAGGCGGATGTTCTGGAAGGTGCGCACGACCTGCGCATCGCGCGCGACGCGGTGGCCGGTCATCGTCTCCAGACGCATCTCGCCCTTCCTCGGATGCACGAGGCGCACGCTGCCCGTGGTCGGTTTGTAGAAGCCGGTGAGGCAGTTGAAGAAGGTCGTCTTGCCGGCGCCGTTGGGGCCAATGATCGCGGTGATCTTGCCCGCCGGCACCGACACCGACAGGTCGTCGATCGCCGTCAGGCCGCCGAAGCGCATCGTCAGGCTCTCGACGGAGAGCAGGGTCGCGGCGCTCATGCCTCACCTCCCTTGATGGCAGCCTGTTTTAGACGGATCGTCGGCTCGCGCGAGGCGAGCAGGCCGCCTGGTTTCCACACCATGATCAGCACCATCGCGGTGCCGAACAGCAGCATGCGGTACTCGGAGAAGTTGCGTCCCAGTTCGGGCAGCAGCACCAGCACCAGCGCCGCGAGCACGACGCCGAGCTGGCTGCCCATCCCGCCCAGCACGACGATCGCGAGGATCGTCGCCGACTCCGTAAAGGTGAAGCTCTCGGGCGAGATGAAGCCCTGGCGCGCAGCGAAGAACACGCCTGCGAAGCCGCCCAGCATCGCGCCGATCGCGAAGGCCGAGAGCTTGACGTTGGTGACGTTCATGCCCATCGCCTTGCAGGCGATCTCGTCCTCGCGCAGTGCTTCCCAGGCGCGACCGACCGGCAGCTTGCGCAAGCGCGCCACGAAGACGTTGGTCAGCAGCGCCAGTACCAGGATCAGGTAGTAGAGGAAGACGATGCGGTGCATCCCCGAGAACTCGAGCCCGAAGAAGGTCGCGAAACTCTGCGTGCCTTCTGCCGGGTTGCGCTCGAAGGGGAGGCCGAACAGAGTCGGGCGCGGGATCGAGCCGATGCCGTTGGGGCCGTTGGAAAGCTCGGTCCAGTTCACCAGGATCACGCGGATGATCTCGCCGAAGCCCAGCGTCACGATCGCGAGATAATCGCCGCGCAGGCGCAGGATCGGATAGCCGAGCAGGATGCCGAACGCGGCGGCCATTGCGCCGGCCACCAGCAACGCCTCCCAGAAGGTCCAGCCGAAGTGCGAGAAGAGCAGCGCGTAGGTGTAGGCGCCGACCGCGTAGAACGCGACGTAGCCGAGGTCGAGCAGGCCTGCCAGGCCGACCACCACGTTCAGGCCCCAGCCGAGCATCACGTAGATCAGCACCGTCGTCGCCGTGTCGATGACGTAGCGGTTGTCGGAAAAGACGATCGGCAGGGCGATCGACGCGCCGAGGACGGCCCAGCCGATCACTTTCACCGCTTGCGGGGTGCGGTCGGCCTTCGCCACCGCGGGCTTCGCCGCACGACGGTTGCGGACCATGTCTATGATCCAGCGGAAGATGAACCGGCCGACGAAGGACGCGCCGACGAAGGCGCCGAGCATGCCGAAGCGGGTCTGCACGGTCAGTGCGCCCCCCTCGTCCACGGTCGTCAGTCCGACCATCGGGATGCCCAGCAGCAGGGCGATGAAGGCGACCCAGGCAGCGTCCTTGAAGCGTTCTGCGGGCGTGCGCGCATGGCGCGCGATGATCACGGCGCTCATCAGACCTTCTCCACTTCAGGACGGCCGAGGAGACCGCTCGGGCGGAACATCAGTACCAGGATCAGGATCGCGAAGGTCGCGACGTCCTTGTACTCGGGCGACAGGTAGGCCGCCCAGAAGGCCTCGATCAGGCCGATGATCAACCCGCCCAGCATCGCGCCCGGCAGCGAGCCGATCCCGCCCAGCACCGCGGCGGTGAAGGCCTTGATGCCGGCGACGAAGCCGATGAAGAAGTCGACCACGCCGTAATACACCGTCACCATCACGCCCGCGACCGCGGCCAGCGCCGCGCCGAGCATGAAGGTCGCCGAGATCGTGCGGTCGACGTTGATGCCCAGGAGCGCCGTCATCGTGCTGTCCTGCTCGCAGGCGCGCTGCTGGCGCCCGAAGGCGGTCTGGGTGATCAGCCAGGTGAAGCCCACCATCAGCGCGATCGTGACCACCACGATCATGATCTGTGTCCACGAAATCTGGACCGTGAATCCGCCGGATTGCCAGATCTCGATGCCGCCTTCGAGCACCGGCGGGATCGGTTTGACTCGCGCCCCCTGCGTGAGCTGGACCATGTTCTGCAGGAAGATCGACATGCCGATTGCGGAGATCAGCGGCGCCAGGCGGGTCGAACCGCGCAGCGGCCGATAGGCCATGCGCTCGACCGCCCAGCCGTAGGCCGAGGTGAAGAAGATTGCGGTGATCAGCACCGCGGTGAGCGCCAGCGGCAGCGACGTGATGTCGAACGCCGCGAGCAGCGTGAAGGCGGTGACCGCGATGAACGCGCTCACCATGAAGATGTCGCCGTGGGCGAAGTTGATCATGCCGATGATGCCGTACACCATCGTGTAGCCGATCGCGATCAGGCCGTACACGGCCCCCAGCGTCAGGCCGTTGATGAGCTGTTGCAATGCATATGCCACAGCAGTCTCCTTTGTCGTTTTGCGTGTGTCGCGCGAGCGGCGCAGACGGGCAGGGCGGCAGCCCGTGCCGGGAACCGTTCGGCGAGAGTGCGCCGCCGGCCTTATGGACCGGCGGCGCGCAGGCCGGGCTGGTTACCCGGCCATTTGAAACGGAGGATTACTTGGCGGCGTAGTCGTACTGGCCGCCCTTCCACTGATACACGACGAAGCCCGGCTGCTTCTGGTCGCCCTTGGCGTCGAAGGCGAGATCGCCGATCACGGTCTTGAAGTTGCCGCCGCGCAGCGTCTTCTCGAGATCCGCGTATTTGGTGCTCTTGGCCTGGGTCGCGGCGTCGGCGAAGAGCTGCATCGCCGCGTAGGCATACATCACGTAGCCTTCCGGCTCGACCTTGGCGTCGCGGAAGCGCTTGACGATCGGCGCGGCATCCGGGTTCTTGCGCGGGTCGGGCGAGAACGTGAACATCACGTTGTCGGCGGCGGCGCCGGCCGCGGTGACGAGCTCGGAGTTGGTCATGGTGTCGCCGCCCATCACGGTCAGCTTCAGGCCGGCCTGCTGCGCCTGGCGCAGGATCAGCGCGACTTCGGTGTGATAGCCGCCGTAGGCCAGCACTTCGACGCCGGCCTGCTTGAGCTTGGTCACGATGCCCGAATAGTCCTTCTCGCCCGCGGTGATCGACTCGCGCAGCGTCGGCTTCAGCCCCTTGGCGGTCATCGCCTTGGCCATCTCGTCGGCCAGCCCCTTGCCGTAGGCGCTCTTGTCGTCGAGCACGGCGACCTTCTTGCCCTTGAACTTGTCGGCGATGTAGCCGCCCGCGACCATGCCCTGCTGGTCGTCGCGCCCCATGATGCGGAAGATGTTCTTCAGGCCCCGCTCGGTCACCTGCGGGTTGGTCGACACCGTCGCCATCGGGATGTCGGCTTCCGCATAGACTTCCGACGCCGGGATGGTCGAGCTCGAGCACCAGTGTCCGTGCATGAACACGATCTTCTTGTTGACCATGGTGTTCGCGACCGACACGGCCTGCTTCGGGTCGCAGGCGTCATCGCCGACTTCCAGCTTCAGCTTCTGCCCGAGCACTCCACCCTTGGCATTGATGTCGGCGATTGCCATTTCCGCGCCGCGGCGGATCTGGTCGCCGGCCGAGGCGTACTGGCCGGTCATCGGGCCCGCGATCGCCACCGTCAGGTCGGCGTGGGCGAGCTGGGCCTGCGCGCCGAGCGCGAGGAAGGCGGTCGCAATCAGGGTCTTCTTCATGTGTTTCCTCCGTGGTGTCTGTGGTCCTTCAGGTACTGCACGAGCGACGCCCCTGCGTCGAGCACATGGGCCCGCGTCAGGGACGCCGCAGCGTCGGGGTCGCGCCGGGCAAACGCATCCAGAATGGCGGCGTGCTCGCTCTGCGTCTTGGGCATTTCGGTCTGCGCCGTCATCGCCAGCAGCGCGCGCACATAGCGCTCCAGCTTGTCGTAGAGCGCGCGGATCTCGGCCAGCAGTATGGGCCGGTCGGCGTCGGCGTAAAGCGTCGAATGGAACAACCAGTTCAGTTCGCCCCAGCGTCCGGGGTCCTGCGACGCACCGAATTCGGCCAGCTTCTGGCGGGCGTCGTTCAGGCGTTCGTCGCTGATGCGGGCTGCAGCCAGCCCAGCCGCGCGTGCCTCGAGCATCGCGCGGATATCCATGTATTCGAGGATCTCGGCCGGCGACAGGCCGGCCACCACTGCACCACGGTTTTTCGTGAAGCGTACGAGGCCCTCCGCTTCCAGCCGCTTCAGTGCCTCTCGCACCGGAATCTTGCTGACATGGAAGCGGGATGCGATCTCATCCTGGCGGAGCACCACGCCGGTCGCGAGATGCCCCCCGACAATCGCGTCGCGCAGCGAACCGGCAATCTGATCTGATGCCGAGAGACGCAAGACACGCGGGACTGCGAGTTGATCGAGTGACAATGCCATGGATGGTCTTGTGTAAGATCGTATACGTTATACGGAGAGGCGCGAAAATACCTCCCCGCGTAACGGAATGCAAGCTGCACTGCAATATCGAAATTTACCGATGTGCCCGCGAGATATCGAGCGGGCGGATCAGCCCTCGGGGAGCTTCAGTTCGGCCCACATGACCCACTGGCCGCAGGCGTTGCGCGGGCTGCGCTGGGTGCCGTGCCATGGTCCCTCGTTGCATGGGCCGCGTGCATCGTCCTCGTATTCCACCTCGCCGGGATTGACGCCAGGCTTGCGCGCGCCGCCCCAACGCTTGCAGGAGACGCAGCGCTTGCGGTCGGCGGGTTGGACAGGCATTGAAGTGAGGCGGAGGAGGGCGGCGCGGACTCAGGCCGCCTTGCGCACGAGATGCTCTGCCAGCGCAGGGCGGAGATTGCATTCCCGTTGCCAGGAGCGCCGCTCCTCATTGGCGGAGGCATACGCACGCGCCTCGTCATCGTCGAGGGCCGTGAGGGTCTCCAGCGTGCGCTGGAGGAAGACATGCTGCGGCAGCATGGTGCCGAAGAAGAGCACCAGGTCCCCGCGCTGGATCAGCAGCGTGGGGAAGTTCTCGATGTCGAGGTCGCCCACGACCTCCGCATCGTCCTCGACGTCCACCCAATGAAAGCCGGCCTGCGGCCACTGCGCCGCGAGCCCCTCGAATCCGGCCCGGTATTCGCGGCACGTGCCGCACCATTCGGCGCACAGGCAGACGACAAGAAGTTCGGGAAGCGGCAGGGCGTTCATCGGAAGAGATTCGTAAGCGGGCGGCCCGAGGCTAGCACATCCGGCACGACGGCACACCTCATGCGCATTCCGCAGTCTGAGTCGGCCGGACGTCGAGCCCGGCCGGTTCCAGCCCGCCGGCGGGGGAGCGTTCGCCTCAGCTCGCCGGTTCGATGCGAAAGACCGCCGGGTCGTCGCCGTGCTCGATCAGGATCCTGCGCACCCGCTCCTGCCACAGCCGGCCGAAGCGGGCGGACAGCTCCAGGTCGTCCGGCGCCTGCAGGCACCGCGCGAGCAGCTCGGGCGTTTGCGGATCGGCCGGGACCGACGAGAGGTCGGCCTGTGCGTCGACGGCCGCCCCGATGTCGAGGCGGGTGAAACGCATCGCCAGGGGCTGATCGGCCGCAAAATCGAGCAGGCCACGCCGCACAAAGCGACCGCCCAGGCCCTTGAAACCGCCGTCCTGCGCCGCCCCGGTGAGCAAGGTGATCACGCTCGCGATCACGCCCGTCACGCCCTCATCCAAGCGCCCGCGAAACGCAACCCGCAGGCCGCCGCGCTCGGGCAGGCGGTCCGGGTAGAGCGCGCGCAGCGCATGCACGCACAGCAAGTAGGCCGACGCCACCGTCGGGCACGAATGGCCGGCGAGCTTCACCGCATCCTCGTAGCCATACTCGATGACGCCGCCCTCGCTCGCACCGAGGAAGGCAGCGAGCGGGTCGCGCAGCTCGATGCGACGCACTTCGGCAAAAAAGTCGGGGAACCTCATTTCAGACCTCTTATCCTTGCGTTTCGGGAAAAGCCCCGTCCGGTGTCCTGACCGTATGGGGCGCAGTGGTGCAACTTCCTGTATCACGCAAGGATCTCAGCAAGGCTGCACTCGTCTCATTGATGCCCATCAACCGGCCGTTGGCGAGTGAGGGCTTGCGGGTGGTTCGAATGGATCGGGGGATTTCATGACGCACTTCTTGTCTTCGCTGTCGCGTCTTGCCGAGGGAGCCGCTTCTCGCGTCAAGCCGCACATCGCACGCATCATGGTCGCGGTGCTGATGGCGTCCGTCATCTGCCTGTCGCCCGCCTCGGCGCAGACGGTGGTTCGGAGCGAAGCGGGGCCGGTCCGCGTGACCGAGGTCGCGCGCGGTCTCGATACCCCGTGGTCGCTTGCCTTCCTCCCGGACGGCAACATGCTTGTCACCGAAAGGCCCGGTCGCCTGCGCGTCGTGACGCCGGAGGGCAGGCTCTCGCCACCGCTCCAGAACGTGCCCCGTGTGCATGCGACCGGACAGGGCGGATTGCTCGACGTCGTGGTCGGATCGAATTTCGCACGCGACCGCCTCATCTGGCTCTCTTTCGCCCAACCCACACAGAAGGGGGCCCGCACCGCGGTTGCCCGGGCGCGACTGGACGAATCCGCCGAGAGCCTGCAGAACGTAGACATCGTCTTTGCGCAACGCGAAGATCCGGACGGGCGCAATCACTGGGGATCGCGTCTCGTTTTCGACCGCGAGGGTAGGCTCTTCGTCACCCTGGGCGACCGCCAGTCCTATCGCGACAGCGCGCAGGACGTGGGCAGCCATCTCGGCAAGATCGTGCGGATCGCACCCGACGGCAGCATTCCCGCCGATAACCCGTTCGTCGGCACGAGCGGCGCCTTGCCCGAAATCTGGTCCTACGGTCACCGCAACGTCCAGGGCGCGGCGCTGCATCCGGTCAGCGGCAAACTGTGGGCGCACGAGCACGGGCCGCAGGGCGGCGACGAGGTCAATGTCGTGCGTGCCGGCGCCAATTACGGCTGGCCCGTGATCGCGTACGGCAAGGAATACGTCACCGGCTTCAGCATCGGCGAGGGAACGCAGCGGGCCGACGTCATCGCCCCGGTTCGCTATTGGGTCCCTTCGATCGCGCCCTCCGGCATGGCCTTCTATACCGGGGACGCATTTCCCAAGTGGAAGGGCAACCTTTTCGTCGGCGCCCTGCGCGGACAGGTTCTCGTGCGGATCGAGCTGGACGGCGAAAAATTTGTTCGCGAGGAACGCCTGCTCACGGAGCTGGGCAGCCGCATCCGCGACGTTCGCCAGGGCCCCGACGGGAGGCTCTACCTCCTCGACGAGAGCGAGGGCCGTATCCTCCGGCTCGATCCGGGCTGATGCCGGGGTGGCGCGTCACGCGGCAGCGAGTCGCTCGAGGAAACGCGGCGGAATCGGGGCAACCTTGCGCGTCGTGTAATCGAAGAACACGAAGCCCAGCTTCGCCCGCGCGACCTCGCGCCCGGATTCGCGCTCGCTGACCTGGCAGACGATGTCCCCGCCGTACTTGTTGAAATCGTTGGCCGCGAACCGGAACACCAGCGTCTCGCCCTCGAAGGCTTCGGAAACGTATTGGAACGCTGCGTCGGTAATCACGGTGCCGACCCCTTCCACTTCGATATGCGTGTAACCCAGGTCGACGAAGAACGCCTCGCGCGCATTCGAAATCAGCACCACCATTTGCGCATTGTCGACGTGACCGGCGCGGTTAACGTGTTCAGTCCGGACGGGAAGCTGGTCATGGTAAATGAAGCGTTCGGGCAGTTCGACTTTGATTCGTGGCATGGGGAAAAAGCTAAAGAGATCGCTCGCAGAGCCGTAAGTATAAGGAAAGCTTCGATGCGCCGGTACGCGTCCGCCATTCGTGCCGCAAGGCGGGCCGATCGTCGGAATCCCCCGTCGCAGCGTTGTTTGAAGCATCCAAGCGGCGAAAGAATTGTGTCAAACTGATCTTGTTTGAGATTCGCCCTCAGTCCGGCGACGGTGATCGCCCTTGTCCCGTACCGCCATCGAAGCGGAGCGTCTCGTGACCACCCTACAACCATCGCGCCATACCGGAGCTTCCGATGCATTCCGTCCGCATCAGGGGGTGCTGCTCGAATGCCGCGACTTCGTCAGCCAGCGCGTACGCGAAGCGCTCGCCCGGGCTGTCGGCGAACTCGGAGATGAACTCCAGGCTCGTCGCCTGGGCGCGAAGACCGCCGACGAAGCGCAGAAACTGATCGAGTTGCAGGCACTCCTGCGCGGCATCGGCGCCGACATCGACCGGGCTTTCAGCGCCGGCTTCGAGGATCAATTCCAGGAGCGCGCCAAGAGTTCGAACGTCAGCGGCTCGTTCTACGAGGGTGACAACGGCTTCTTCCCGGAACTCTCTCTCGTCGATGAAACGGAAATCGACGAAACGCTGGCCGTGAAGAACCTCGCAACCCGGCTCGAACGGGCCTGCGAGGCCGAAAACCAGGATCTGCAGACGCGCGTCGCCTTCATTCTGGGCGAAAGCGACGTCGACAACGCCACGAACCCGATCGGCCCGACTGCGATCTGCGAAGCGCTCAAGGACATTTGCTGGGGGCAAGAGGCATCCGGCGGCCTGCGCGCCACTGCCCTCGAATTGCTCATCGGCAGGTTGGCGGGGGAGCTTTCCAACGTTTATCACGACGTCAATGCGCTGCTCGTCGCACGGCGCGTGATGCCCAATGTCCGCCCGCGCGCGCGACGCGGCAAGGCCTCGGAGCGCATGGCCATGCGCAAGAGCGCGGCACTTCCCGGCGAGCCCGATCCGTCCGATGTCGTGAAGGAGATCTTCACGGCCCGCGCCGCAGCGGCCGAAAGGGCCGATTGGCGGCAACGCGCAGGTACGGTCGACCTGATGCAGCTTCTCGATGGCCTGCAGCAAGGACGTGCAGACTTGCAGTTCGGCGGGCAAAACTTTGCCCTCCCGCCCGACGGCCAGCCCTCCGGCAATGTCATCAACGCCCTCATCGAAGCCGGACTCAGCAAACAGGCGAGTTCCATCGACGGCATCGTCATCGACGTCGTCGCGACTTTGTTCGACTACATCTTCGACGACTCGCGCGTACCCGACGCGATGAAGGGGCTCATCGGGCGCCTGCAGATCCCTGTCCTGAAGCTGGCGATGATGGATCACGGCTTCTTCTCCAATCGCACGCATCCGGCCCGTCGCCTGATCAACCTGCTGGCACAGGCAAGCGTCACCTGGGACGGCCCTCTGGCCGAGGACAGCTCGCTTTACCGAATTGCCGAAGGCATCGTCGTCCGCATCCAGAACCAGTTTGCCGACGACCCAAGCGTCTTCGCCGGCTGCCTGCAGGAATTCGAGAACTATCTCGTCGAGCAGGAGCGCTATGCCGATGCACGCGCGGCCACCCTGACGGAGCGCCTGCGCGAGCGCGAGCGCATCGATCTCGCGCGCAAGCTCGGCGAAGACGCTCTGTCCGCGCACCTCGGCAACGAAGACATCCCCGATGTCGTGCGCGACTTCATCCGCGACAGCTGGACACGGGTGCTGGGGCATGCAGCCCTCGAGGTCGGCGCAACGGCGGCCCCCGTCAGGAGCGAGCGCTGGTCCAACGCGATGGCCGCTGTCGACGAGCTTGTGTGGAGCGTCCTTCCAAAAGAGAGCATGGAAGAGCGCCAGCGCATGGTGAAGCAGCTCCCGGTGATTCTGCGCAACCTGAAGGCGAGCATGAATGGCGCAGGGATCGAGGAAGCAAGCCAGAAGGCTTTTTTCTCGGAACTCGTGAAATGCCATGCGGCAGCCCTGAAGGCACCGGTCGGGGCCGCGCAGGCACCGGCCCGTCCCGCTCCCAATGCGCCCGCGCGACCCTCCGGCCCCTTGCCCGGCCTGCAACCGATCGGCGAGGAGCCCACGCCGGAAATGCTCGAACTCGATCTGCTCACCCGTGGCAGCTGGCTGGAACTCCGGGACGAATCCGGCGAGGTGCGGCGCGTGCGCCTGACCTGGATCAGTCCCGCTCGGACGATGTACCTGTTCGCCAACCGGCAGGGGCAGCGCGCGCTCGCGCTGACTCGCACCGAACTGGGGCGGCGTTTCGCGAGCGGCGAAGCATCGACCGCCGATCAGGAACCCCTCCTGGATCGTGTCGTGGACGACGTACTCGACGAATTGCGGGGCTGATCCCGGGAGCGTCCGAACCGGGACGAAATCACACAGAATCCAGCAGGCGGGCAATCAAGCCGGCGACATCACGGAAACACTCGCCCGACTGCGCTGCATGAGAGGTAAAGGGAATGAATTCAGCCAGCAACCAGCGAGACCGCCGCCAGGTGACCGGAAACATCCGCGACTTCCTGCTCGCTGCCGACGAACTGCCCAGTCCGCGCGGCGCCGCGCTACAGCTCATCGAGCTCGCGCGCGATCCCGACGTGCGCATCGACGCCGTCGTGCGCGTGATCCGATCCGATCCTGCATTGTCGGGTTTCGTGCTGCGCGCTGCGTCCGCAGCACGCTTCGGGCGCACGGAACGCTCCCTCGACCTGCAGCAGGCAGTGATCAGGCTGGGCATGAACATCGTACGTGCGCATGCAGTCGCGTTGTCGCTGGTCACGAACCGCCCGAAGGTCACATCGAAGCGCTTCAACTACAACGCCTTCTGGACATCGTCGCTGCTCAATGCGGCCGTGATGGAAGCGCTGGCCCGCCACCGCGGCGACCTCCCGGCGGCGGAAGCATTCACGCTGGGCCTGCTGAGCGAGATCGGAACGCTCGCATTCGCCACGGGGGCCCCGGCAACCTACGACCTGACGCTGGAGCAGGCTGCGCGCGGCGCCGAGCCGGTCGAAACAGTGGAAATCGCCACCTTCGGCTTCGATCGTCACGAACTGTCCGCAGTCCTGCTGGCCGACTGGGGGCTGCCGACCTCGCTCGCCGACGTCGTTTACTGGCAATGCGATCCCGAAGGGGGCGGCTTCGAGCCCGATTCGCGTTCCTATCGTCTCGCTTGCGGCCTGCAGTTGGCGACCAAGCTCGCCGACACCTGCCTCGCCGCGCAGCCCGATCCGGATTCGGTGGCGACGATCTACCTGCGCGCCGCGATCCTCGACCTCACGCCGGAAGAGACGCGCAAGCTCGCAATGGATGCCCTCGCCGAACTACCGATGTGGACCGATCTCGTGCGCCTGCCCAAGCCCGCGATCACGGCCCTGCCATCGTCCTGGGTGGATTGACCGGCCGGCTCAGAGCACCTTCAGCAGGTCGGTGCGGAGGTCTTCTGCACGCCGCTGGCCGGAACGGCTCTCCATGATCATGCGAAACCACGCGGGGTAGTGCGCGCGCAGCTCCTCATGCGTTCGTGCCCCGTTGATGCTGGTCATCAGCGAGACCGGCGCATGGATGCTGCTGAACGTCTTCAGCGTGTTCAACATGAAATTGCGCGCCATCTCCAGTTCCTTTGGATTGGGGGGCGTCGGCAGCGACCGGAATGCCGTGATGGACGGCATCGGGCCGGAAGGCTCTGCCTCGGCGCCGTCGGCCGCTCGGAGCTTCTTCACCTCGATGAGGCCCAGCTCTTCGAGCGTACCAAGCGTGTGCGTCAAATCGTTGGCCGAGACCAGGTCGCGCAGTTCGGACACCGTCCTGCGACCATCCACGAGAATCAGGACTCGGCGCACCCGGGGCGAGAGTTCCCCGCTTCGGCTGGCGATCTCCTCTTGCCCTTTCTCGGTCTTGGCGAATACCACTCCCATCAATGTCTCCTGTTTATTCTGTGTGCAACGTCCGTCGAGGGGCGCAACGCGATTCTGGCATGACTTCTGTCCATGCAGCGAGAGTTGCCGGTGGCAGGATGCCGCAGGCAGGGCTCCGGTCGCCGGCAATAAGAAAAGTCTCCCGCCATGCTTGACGAAGGAATTCGCGTCCCTCTACAATCGCGCCTCTTCGCCACACTGGGCGGTTAGCTCAGCGGTAGAGCACTGCCTTCACACGGCAGGGGTCACTGGTTCGATCCCAGTACCGCCCACCAGTCGATGACGAAGACGCACGGAATTCCGGGCGGTTAGCTCAGCGGTAGAGCACTGCCTTCACACGGCAGGGGTCACTGGTTCGATCCCAGTACCGCCCACCACATGCAAGGCCCTGGAACTCCCGTTTCAGGGCCTTTGTTATTTTGCGTGCGGATTGCAGCCGTCACCGCCTTCGCGTGGTGAAGGAGGGCCGATGGCGTAGAATCCGCGTCTTTAGATCCGGTCCAGAGTCCTCATCGATGGCTTCCAACGTTCGCACCCGTTTCGCCCCCAGCCCCACCGGCTACCTCCATATCGGCGGCGCGCGTACCGCGCTCTTCTCGTGGGCCTTTGCGCGTCGCCATGGCGGTACCTTCATCCTCCGCATCGAGGACACCGACGTGGCGCGCTCGACGCCCGAAGCGGTGCAGGCGATTCTCGACGGCATGGCGTGGTTGGGGCTCGATGCCGACGAGGGCCCGTTCTACCAGATGCAGCGGATGGAACGCTACAAGGAAGTCATCCAGCAGATGCTGGCTGCCGGCGCCGCATACTACTGCTACACCTTGCCAGAGGAACTCGACCGCATTCGCGAGGAGCAGCGTACACGGGGCGAGAAACCGCGGTACGACGGCCGCTGGCGGCCCGAACCGGGCAAGGTGCTGCCAACGCCGCCCGAAGGCGCGAGTCCGGTCGTGCGTTTCCGCAACCCGGCGGACGGCGTCGTAGCGTGGGACGATCTCGTCAAGGGACGCATCGAGATCGCCAATTCCGAACTCGACGATCTTGTGATCGCACGTGCCGACGGCACCCCCACCTACAACTTCTGCGTCGTGGTCGATGACCTCGACATGGGCATCACCCACGTCATCCGCGGCGACGATCATGTCAATAACACGCCGCGGCAAATCAACATCCTGCGCGCGCTCGGTGCCCAGGTGCCGTTGTACGCCCACCTGTCGATGATCCTCGGCGACGACGGCACCAAACTGTCGAAGCGGCATGGCGCGGTGAGCGTGATGCAGTACGACGACGACGGCTATCTGCCCGAGGCGGTCGTGAATTACCTTGGCCGTCTGGGCTGGAGCCATGGCGACGACGAGATCTTTTCGCGCGAACAGTTCGTAGGGTGGTTCGATCTCGACCACATCACGCCTTCGGCCGCGCAGTTCAACACCGAGAAGCTCAACTGGCTGAACGCCCATTACATCAAGCAGGCCGACAACACGCGTCTTGCGGCCGAGGTCGCGCGCCGGCTCGCACGTCGCGGGGTGGATCCCGAAGCCGGGCCCGCGCTGGAATCGATCGTCGCGCTATACAAGGAACGCGTCGCCAATCTGAACGAACTGACCGACTCGGCGGAGCTGTACTGCATCGAAGTGCATCCGGCGCCCGAACTCATTGCCCAGCACTTGAGCGAGGGCGCGCGTGCCGCGCTCGCCGCGCTGAAAGGGCGCCTCGAGGCCGCCGCATGGGAGAAGGCTGCGCTCAATCAGGCGATCAAGGACACGATGGCCGAGCATGGGCTGAAGATGCCGCAAGTCGCAATTCCGCTCCGCGTGGCGACCCTGGGTGTTGCGCAGACCCCGGCCATCGACGCAGTGCTCGAGGTTCTCGGGCGCGAGCGCGTGCTCGCGCGCATGGCACGCTACATCTGACGCTAGCCTGCGGAGGCAGTCGACAAAAAAGGCTGCCCCGCGAACCGTCATCTCTCCGACAGGGGCGCCAAGGCGCCCCTGTCGCGTTGTATTGACCGGCCGCGGCCGGCACGGTTGACGACGATCAAGATGTCGGCAATTTCCCCGTCTCCACGCCGCACATCGGGCCGTTCGCAGGTGCAAGAGGCGTTTCGGCATTTGTTAGAATCCGCCCCTCCCGCTATTGGTAACAAAATGCAACCCAAAGCCTTGCATCGTCGCGCAAACCTGCGTCCAATCGCGGTGTTCGCCGGCATCGCGTTGTTCGGATTCAACGGTCTGGCGCTCGCGACCGCTGGCAACGCCACGTTCGTCAAACCGTTCCGGCCGGAGTTCAATCCCGTCGCCCGCGTGTCCTGCCCGCAATCGGGACCCTTGCCGCGAAACCTGATCGACGCGGCGGCTTGCGGGGACATGGTCCGCCTGCGCGCCCGCATTGCCGAGGGCGCCGACCTTGCCGCGACGGATTCGCACAAACCGCTTCATGGTCGGACAGCACTCCATCACGCCGCCCAGCGTGGCGACCGGGAGGGGGTTGACGCACTGCTGGCCGCCGGCGCGCGTCCCGATGCCGTAGACGCTGCGGGGAATGCTCCGATGCATCTTGTGGCGATGCGCCGGCGCATGGATTCCGACGTGGCGATCGTCGAGTCCCTCATCAAGGCCGGAACCGACGCCCGACTGCGCAATGCGAAGGGGCGTACGGCACTTGGCGAGTTGTTGAATTTCACGGCATACCGCATCGATCCCCTGCGCGTCGGGGTGGAGAAGATCGGGAGCATGCTCGACGATGCGGAAGCCAAGGGGCCGGTGAAGGTCGTGCAGCCCGAGGGGGGCCAGGCGGGCGAGGGGCAGGTTTCCGCTCCGGTTGCGAGTGCGGGTGACGAGTCGCCGTCGGGCGAGGGGCGGGCCAACGATCCGCTGCAGGCCGAAACGGCCGTACGCGAGGCGCTGGAGGCATGGGCCCATGCGTGGTCCGCACGCGACATCGATTCCTATCTGAATCATTATGCACCCGACTTCCGACCTGCCGACGGACGGCCGCTCGAGCAATGGCGCACCCTGCGGCGCGAACGCATCGGTGGTGCGTCATCCATCGACGTGAAGCTGGCGGAAGTGAAGATTCTGCTCGACGGAAAGCGAGCGATCGCGCAATTCCGCCAGGATTACCGCAGCGAGGCGCTGAATTCGGTAGACCAGAAGATCGTCGTATTCGGCAGGGTGACAGGCAGTTGGCGCATCATCGAGGAACGGACCGCCAAATAAGGCCCGCCGGCGACAAATCGCCGCCCTAAGTATCGACCGCGGGATTCGTTCGCCGCAAGGCGGTGATGCTGTCGCCCCGGTCGGCGGCCGGCCTTCAGTCGGCCGCGAAACACTCGCTGAAGTAGCGGTCCCGCAGCGCGCGCGCACGCGATTCATGGTCGCGTTTGTAGCGGTTTCGCCGCAGATGCATCCTCGCGTCGGCATCGGCTCGCTCAGCGCGTTCCTGATAGCTCGCACAGCGCGCGGCGTGTGCCTGACGCTCGTCGTCGCGCCGCTTGAGTTCCACACGTGCGCTGCGCTTCGCGGCTTCCCGTCCGGACTCGATTTCGGAGACGAAACCTTGCTCCTTGCGTGCACGAGCCTGGGCGGCGGCGCGTTCCCGTGCGGTGGGGGCGTGCGCGGGGAGATCGACACGCGCCCCATCGTTTTCGCACGGGAGCGCCTGATAGCTGGCCTGCCCGCTGGCCGACACGCACTTGAAAACTTGCGCCCGGCTCGCGGCGGGCACAAGGGCGAACGCCGTCGCGACGACAGCAATGGCATGCAGTTTTCCGCGGCTCATGACGATAGTGAATTGGCGAGAATGCACATAATGCCATAAGCATTTTTCCACGTCGCGTGCGCGCGATCACGGAGGCGTTTGTGGAATTTTTGCGGATAATACGAATGCCTCTTGATGCAACTGCATGTTGCAATCGCGCCCAACCTTGAGCACTATAATTCACCGGCACTTTATTGCCGCTCAAATAGGGGTAGCGCCAATGTCCAACGATGAGAACTCGTCACGGCTAAAACGCCCGGACCTGTCGCTGGAAGAGAACAATTACCTGCTGATGCTCGGGGACCGCATTCGCGACCTGCGTGCGCAACGGGGCATGACGCGCAAGATGCTGGCCCATCAATCAGGGGTGTCGGAGCGCTACCTGGCCCAACTCGAAACGGGGCACGGGAACATCTCCATCATCCTATTGCGGCAGATCGCGCAGGGGCTCGGGTTTTCGATCGTGGATCTGGTGCGGGAGGAGGCGGAGCAGTCGCCCGAGCTGACGCTGCTGATCCAGTACCTGAGCCGTTTCCCGCCTAAGACGCATGAATGGGCGCGCCGACTGCTGCAGAACGAGCTCGAATCGTCCGGGCGCAGTGCGCGCAGGCAGCGCATCGCCTTCATTGGCTTGCGCGGGGCCGGGAAGACGACGCTCGGCACGATGCTCGCGGAGCATCTCGGCGTGCCTTTCCTCGAACTTGCAAAAGTGATCGAGCAGGAGGCGGGTGCCGACCTGTCGGAGATCTTTTCGCTCTATGGACAATCGGCCTACCGCCGCTATGAGCGCCGCGGGCTGGAGTCGGTGGTTGCGAACAACGAAGCCTTCGTGCTGATCGCTGGCGGCAGCATCGTCTCCGAGCCCGCGAACTTCGACCTGCTGCTGTCGTCGTGTTTCACGATCTGGCTGTGTGCGTCCCCCGAGGAGCATATGGCCCGCGTCATGGCGCAGGGGGATTACCGCCCCATGCACGGCAACCAGGAGGCGATGGACGACCTGAAGCGCATCCTTGCGGGCCGGACGGCCATGTACAGCAAGGCAGACGCCATCATCGATACCTCCGGCCGAACGGTCGAACAATCTTTCCTGGACATCATCGATGTCCTTTCGCGCTGAGCGTGCGTCGATGATCCGGTAGCCGGACGCCGCTCGGGCCGAGCCCGCTGTATTCCGGTTGTTGTCCTTCGACGCGATTCGAACGACCGGCGCTCCTTGATTGCCTTCTGTCTAAGCCCTCGCCGTTCCGCACCTGCCGGGTGCGGAACGATGTCGGAAGAAGGGCGCAACGACGCGGAACCACCGCGTGCCTGCAAATCTCCGGAAAACTCGGTGCGGCAGTGCAACATCGTGCATGAGCCGTCTCCAGTCCTTTCCCCTATCGCCCCATTTTTCCTGAAGATCTTGCCCGGACTGGGTTTTTGGCCGGCTATCGGTCGGAATTCGACGTTTGTTTTCCCATAAATCGAGTTCTATATTGAACCGTAGTGCACTTATTGGTGCACTGCGGCATTAAAGCCTCGAATTTTGCCGATAAAAACTGCAGTCCAATGCATGCAAACCTGCTTCGGGTTTGACTTAAGTCAACATCGCCTGCACTGCAGTGCGTAACATGCGACATCATGCAGGACCGGCAAGATAATGCAGCAAAGGCGGACTCAGGGACGGGATCCGCAACACATCAGAGGAGATAGTTCGATGAGCGATGGTTTGTTCGACCAGTTCAAGACCTGGTACGAGAAGCGCCACGATTATGCACGCGACTGGAAGGCGCGGACAGGTGGCCAGGTGGTGGCAACGATGTGCACCTACACGCCGGAAGAGCTGCTGATCGCGGCCGGCATGTTGCCGGTGCGCGTCCTCGGTGCGCACGAGCCGCAGAACGTGACCGAGCCGCACATCTTCGGCATGTTCTGCCCGTTCTGCCGCGACTCGCTCGCGCAGGGTCTGCTGGGCCGCTTCGACTACGCGGAAGGCGTCACGCTGACCCAGTCCTGCATCCAGTATCGCCAGACCTTTGGCTCCTGGCGCCTGCACGTTCCCACCGTCAAGTGGGACTACTACGTGCCGATGCCCAACGAGGTCCAGTCGCAACATTCGCGCAAGGCTCACCACGCAGAAGTGCAGTCCTTCCGCGTGTTCCTGCAGACGCTGATCGGCAAGGAAATCACCGATGCGATGCTGAAGGATGCGTTGGCCGTGTGCGACGAGAACCGCCGCCTGCTGCGCGAGCTGTATGAATTCCGCAAGGAAGCCGACCCGAAGGTGACCGGCGTCGAAGCTCTGTACGCATCGCTGACCGCTCAGTTCATCGACAAGCGCGAGCACAACGAGATGCTGAAGAAGGTGCTCGCTGCGCTGCCGACCCGCAAGGTCGAGCGCAAGACCGGTGCCCGCTTCATGACCATCGGTTCCGAGAACGACGACATCGCGTTCATGGGCATGGTGGAGTCGGTCGGTGCGACCATCGTCGTTGATGACCAGTGCTCGGGCAGCCGCTACTTCTGGAACGCCTCGAAGCCCGAAGACGACGTCATCAAGGCCATTGCCGATCGTTACTGCGATCGTCCGGCCTGTCCGACGAAGGATTACCCCGCGCACACCCGTTTCGACCACGTTCTCGGTCTGGCCAAGGACTACGGCGTCGAGGGCGCGATCTTCCTGCAGCAGAAGTTCTGCGATCCGCACGAGGGCGATTACCCGGATCTGAAGCGTCATCTGGAAGATAACGGGATTCCGACGCTGTTCCTGGAATTCGACATCACCAATCCGATCGGGCCCTTCCGCATCCGTATCGAGGCATTCCTCGAGACGCTGAGCGAAGAAGAGCTGTTCTGAACTGACGGGAAAGAGGGATAAACGCCATGGCAAATCTGTATCCGACCGAGCCGCTGAAGCTCTGGAAGAAGGCGAAGGAGCTTCGCGAGCAGTACTACATGAACTACGCCCGTGCGAAGGAGAAGGGCGGCATCCGCTGGTCCGGCTCGGCCTGGGCGCTGGATGCGATCCCCGCCGGCCTCGGTGAGGACGTCTATTCGCTGACCGGCGAGCCGTACGCCGCAGCCGTCGCCCACGACCGCAAGTTCGCCAAGGAGTGCATGGACGCGGCCGAAGCTTACGGTTTCGCCCGTGACCTGTGCTCGTACATGCGGATTTACTGGGGCGGCATGCACCTGAACAAGTACGCCTTCGGCGGCGAGTTCCCGAAGCCCGACTTCGTCTTCCAGACCCAGATCTGCTGCTCGCACTCGAAGTGGTACCAGCACGTCGCGAAGGAAGAGAAGATCCCCGAGTTCTACCTCGACGTCGGCGTCGGTCCCTATAAGGACATGACGGACGCCCGTCTCGACTACGTCGCCAACCAGCTGCATGACGGCATCGAGTTCGTGCAGAAGGCAAGCGGTCGCGAGTTCAACGACGAGCTGTTCATCGAGGCGGTGAAGAACGAGATGCGTTCGACCTCCCGCTGGGCGGACATCTGCGCGCTGAACAAGGTGAAGCCCGCTCCGCTCGACGAGAAGACGATGTACTCGCTGTACGTGCTCTGCACGCTGTCGAAGTCGTCGAAGTGGTGCGCTGACTTCATGGACGAGCTGTACGAGGAGGTGAAGGATCGCGTCGCCCGTGGCATCGCAGCCGTGCCGAACGAGACGATCCGCCTGATGACGGACACGCAGCCGCCCTGGTCCTTCCTGAAGATCTTCCGCTACCTGGAGACCTACGGTGCGGTGTCGATCGGCTCGCTCTATACGTTTGCGCTGGAAGGCATCTGGGAAGAGAAGGCTGACGGTACCTGGGGTGGTCGTACCCTGCCGTGGAACAAGGGCGTCGAGATCAAGGATCGTGCCACCGCCGTGCGTCTGTATGCCGACTGGAACCTGTCGAAGCCGCAGTGGCAGCACTTCTACGATCCGCGTCTCAAGAGCGACATGATGCTGCGCATCATCAAGGAATGGCAGGTCGACGGCGTGATGCTGCACCTGAACCGCGGCTGCGAAGGCCTGTCGGTCGGCATCATGGAAAACCGTCTCGCTATCGCGAAGTCGGGTACCCCGGTGATGACCTTCGAAGGAAACATGGGCGACGAGCGCGAGTTCGACGAAGTGCGTACCCAGGCACGTGTCGACGCCTTCATGGAGCAGCTTGGCGTGCGTCGCCAGGCAGCCTGATCGGTAACAGAGCCAAGAGGAGACGAGAATGATTACCGCTGGAATCGATATGGGGTCCCGCAGCGTGAAGGTTGTGCTGCTGGAGCAAATCAAGGTTGAAGGCGCCAAGGAGCCGAGCTTCGCGGTCAAGAAGGCTCACCTGATGCTGCCGGGTGACCTCGACGCCGACCAGGCTGCCGAGAAGGCCTTCGATGCCGCTCTCGCCGAGGCTGGCGTGACGCGTGACCAGGTGAAGTCGATCTTTGCGACCGGCGCCGGCCGTGGCCAAGTGGCCTTCGCTACCGAAGGCATCACCGAGATGACGGCCGGAGCGCGCGGTGCGGTGTACATGTACCCGCAAGCTCGCACGGTGGTTGACGTCGGTGCCGAGGAAGGCCGCGGCATCAAGACCGATCCGGACGGCAAGGCGATCGACTTCGCCGGTAACGAGAAGTGCGCCGCGGGTGCCGGTTCCTTCGCCGAGGCGATGAGCCGCGCGCTGCAGCTCACGCTCAAGGAGTTCGGCGAGGCCAGCCTCAAGTCCGACAAGAGCATCCCGATGAACGCGCAATGCACGGTGTTCGCCGAGTCGGAAGTGGTGTCGCTGATCCACTCCTCGACGCCGAAGGAAGACATCGCCAAGGCGGTGCTGGATGCAGTGGCGAGCCGTGTCTGCGCGATGGTCCGTCGCGTCGGCATCGAAGGCAACGTGGTGCTGATCGGCGGCATGGGCCACAACCCCGGTTTCGTCCAGTCGCTGAAGACCGCAATGGACGTCGATGAGGTTCTTCTGCCCGAACTGCCCGAGTTCGTCAGCGCCCTGGGTTGCGCGCTGATTGCAGCCGAGCGAGTGCACTGAACCGAAACGCGAACAGATACGGATTAAGGAGCGATCAAATGAATGCAGAAGTTGCTGCCGCCACCGCCGCCCCCGAGAAGAAGGAATTCTGGCGCTGGCAGGAAAACACCTGGTACGACGAGTCGAAGAACTGGAAGGACGCCAAGATCATCACCTGCGGTATCGACGTGGGTTCGGTGTCCTCGCAGGCGGTGCTGGTCTGTGATGGCGAGCTGTACGGCTACAACAGCATGCGCACCGGCAACAACTCGCCGGACTCGGCCAAGAATGCGCTGCAGGGCATCATGGACAAGATCGGCATGAAGCTTGAGGACATCAACTATGTCGTCGGCACCGGTTACGGCCGGGTGAACGTGCCCTTCGCCCACAAGGCGATCACCGAGATCGCGTGCCACGCCCGCGGCGCGAACTACATGGGCGGCAACAAGGTGCGCACCATCCTCGACATGGGCGGCCAGGACTGCAAGGCCATCCACTGCGATGACAAGGGCAAGGTCACGAACTTCCTGATGAACGACAAGTGCGCAGCCGGTACCGGCCGCGGCATGGAAGTCATCTCCGACCTGATGCAGATCCCCATCGCCGAGCTGGGCCCGCGTTCGTTCGACGTCGAAACCGAGCCGGAAGCCGTGTCGTCGATCTGCGTCGTGTTCGCGAAGTCGGAAGCGCTGGGTCTGCTCAAGGCCGGCTACACGAAGAACATGGTTATCGCCGCCTACTGCCAGGCGATGGCCGAGCGCGTCGTGAGCCTGCTCGAGCGGATCGGTGTGGAAGAGGGCTTCTTCATCACCGGCGGTATCGCGAAGAACCCCGGCGTTGTGAAGCGGATCGAGCGTCTGCTGGGCATCAAGCAGATCGATACCAAGATCGACAGCCAGATCGCTGGCGCGCTGGGCGCCGCGCTGTTCGGCTACACGCTGATGCAGAAGCAGGCCGCCAAGTAATTGGCGCGAAGGCCGCGGCGATCCGCAAGGGCGCCGCGGCGCATTGAATCCAGGAGAGGGAAATGATCGCGAACTACGGTTACAAGGACGGTTCCGGCGAGTACTACATCAGCATCGACACGGACAAGTGCATCGACTGTGCGGCCGAGCGGGCTTGTCTGAAGGCCTGTCCGCAGCAGATGTTCGAAATCATCACCGATGACTACGACGATGAAGTGGCGTGGGTGAAGAAGGAAAAGACCCGGGCACTCGCCTATGACTGTGCCGCGTGCAAGCCGGCCGGCGGCTACACCAGCCTGCCCTGTACCACCGCCTGCACGCCGGGCGCGATCAAGCATTCCTGGTAAGGAGTAAGCCATGTTCCCGGCGATGACGGAGGGTTCCAAGATGAGCACGAAGAAGACGATCCCGATCAAGCTGGCCGGTGCCGCATCGCGCGAAGAGGATGTCGAGGAGCGCCTGTTGCGGGAAGGCTGGAAGCGCCTGACGACAATCGGCGAGCCGCGGTTGTCGGAAATCGCCGAAGCGTACCGGGGCATGGGCTTCGAGGTGCACGTCGAGAGCTACCAGACCGAGGGTGACGGTTGCACGACCTGCCTCGACACCGACCAGGAAATGGGGAAGGTCATCGGCACGGTATATACCCGCCGTTCGGCCGCGCCCCAGCAGGAAGACGAACTGTTCTGAGAGGCGGTGACGCGAACGGACGCGGAACTGCCAACCAAAGGAGATAGGTAAATGTCTGACCAGAAGCGTGTGATGCGGGTGCTGAAGAAGGAAGACCTGAATGCGATCGTCGAGATCGACGCTGCAGGCTCCAAGCAGAATCGTCGCGAGTACTACGAGCGGAAGCTGGAAGGGGTTCTCAACCCGCAGCACAACATCAACTCCTCCCTCGTGTGCGAGATTGACGGCAAGATCGCCGGTTTCGTGATGGGCGACGTGTATTTCGGCGAATTCGGCATTCCCGAATCCACCGCAACCATCGACACCATCGGCGTCGATCCGCGCTTCCAGAACCGCGGCGTGGCAAGCGAGCTGCTGGACCAGTTCATGATGAACATGAAGGCGGCGGGCGTGAAGAAGGTCTACACGCTGGTGAACTGGGACGACTTCGCGCTGGAGAAATTCTTCTCCCGTCAGCGTTTCTCGCCGTCCAAGCGCATCAACCTCGAATACACCGTTTCCTGAGCGGCCAGGCCGGCGCGCGGAGTCCGTCCCATGTGGATCGATTGCCATTGCCATACCAAGTACTCCTACGACAACTGGCTGGAGCCGGTGGATCTGATCCGCCGCGCGAAGGAGCTGGGACTCGACGGGGTGTGCATCACCGAGCATTACTCGTATGAAGCGTCGCTGCCTGTCGAGCAGGTGGGGCGCGACGAGGGTTTCCTGGTGTTGCGCGGCGTGGAGATCGCGACCGATCGCGGGCACATGCTGGCTTACGGTATGCAGGATGACGGCTGGAACATCTGGGGGCGCGACAACTACCTCCCGATCAACGAAGTCATCGAGCATATCAACAGCATTGGCGGAATCTGCGTGCCGGCCCATCCGTTCCGCGAGGTCGGGGTCGCGAGCCTGCTCCACGGGCTGCTCGACATCACCGGGATTGCGGCCGTTGAAACGCATAACGGCGGCAATCTCGACAGCGACAACGATCTGGCAATCAGTGCCGCTCGCCACATGACCCTGCCAGCGCTGGGCGGCAGCGATTGCCACAAGACGATTGCGGTCGGGAAGTGCGCGACGAAGTTCTCGCAGCCCGTCACCGACATGGCGAGTTTCATCGCGGCTGTACGCGCGGGAGCCTGCCAGGGGAGTTACTACCCGGGCTATCTGCAGCTTGCACAGGCGGCGTAAGAAACAGCTCGGACCGGGCAAACGCTAAGCCCGGAGCAAAACAGAGGACGAGAGAGACATGGAAGCCGTACAGACATCGGAAATCAGGTGGTGGAAGGCGAGCAAGCCGGTCGAGATGGCCGAGTTCGGCGCGCCGGTGAAACTGAGCATCGATGGCGTCGAGGTCGAGGCGCCGGCAGGTGCGTCGGTCCTTAACGCCGCGACCGCCGCGGGTCTCTACATTCCTGCGCTGTGCGCGCACCCCGACCTCCCGCCTGCCGGCCAACGTGGCGCCGGCGACGGCGGCTGCAATCTCTGTATGGTCGAGATCGCAGGCGTCGACGGAGTGGTGAAAGCTTGTTCGACCGCTGTCACGGCCGGCATGGTCGTCACCACGAAGTCGCAGGCAATCCAGGAAGTGCGCCAGACCAGCCTCGCGAAGATCCTCGGCCCGCACCCCCATGTCTGCCTGACCTGTCCGCAGCGCGACGGCTGTTCGCGCTCGCAGTGCTCCTACGGCAACCCGCAGGAGACGCGCTGCTGCACGATCTTCTCGTCCTGTGAGTTGCGCAAGGTTTCCGACTACATCGGTATTCCCAACACGACCCCGCCATACAAGCCCGTTCAGCTGCCGATCATCAAGGACGAGCCCTTCTTCGACCGCGACTACAACCTGTGCATCGACTGCCGCCGCTGCCTCGTCGCTTGTAACGACGTGCGGGGCGTGGGCTGTCTGGAAGTGAAGGAAGTTGAGACGCCGCAGGGCAAACGCACCTATGTCGGCACCATCGCACCGACGCTGATCGAATCCGGCTGTACCTTCTGCCAGGCCTGTGTGACCGTGTGTCCGACCGGCGCACTGATGGACCGCACCCTCGACCCCGCGAAGCGCGAGGAGTCGATGGTGCCGTGCAAGAGCGCCTGTCCGGCCGGCATTGACGTGCCGCGCTACGTACAGCTCGCCGCAGAAGGCAAGTACGGCGAGGCGATCGCGGTCGTTCGCGAGAAGCTCCCGTTCCCGGGCATCCTCGGCCGCGCCTGTTTCGCGATGTGCGAATCGGCCTGCCGCCGCAAGGATCTGGACGATCCGCTGTCGATCCGCAACCTGAAGCGCATCGCCGCCGACAACGACACGGGAATCTGGCGCGAGCATGCGAAGAAGCTGCCGGCGACCGGCAAGAAGGCCGCGGTGATCGGCGCTGGCCCTGCCGGCCTGACGGTGGCGTATTACCTCGCCAAGCAGGGGCACGGCGTGACCATCTTCGACGCACAGCCGGCCGCGGGCGGCATGGCGCGCTATGGCATCCCGTCGTACCGCGTGCCGGCCGAAGTGATCGACAACGAGGTCGCGGAAGTGTCTGCGCTCGGCGTCGAGTTCCGCTACGGCGCCAAAGTGGAAAGCGTCGATACGCTGTTCAATGACGGCTACGGTGCGGTGTTTGTCGGTATCGGCGCACAGGGCGGCGACAGGCTCGGTATCCCGGGCGATGACCTGCCGGGCGTGGTCGACAGCCCGACCTACCTGAAAGCCGTGACGATGGGTCTCGTGAATACGCCCGAGGGCATCCAGACCGGCAAGAAGGTGGCGGTGATCGGCGGCGGCAACGTCGCGACCGACAACGCGCGTTCCTCGCGCCGCTTCGGCGCCGATGTGGACATGGTGTATCGCCGCACTCGCGAAGAGATGCCGGCGCGCCTGGAGGAATTCGAGGGCTGCGTGGAGGAGGGCGTGAATATCCGCTACCTGCTCGCACCGAAGAAGATCGAGCCGGGCACCAACGGCTTCCGGCTGCAGATCACCTACGCGAAGATGGCGCTCGGCGAGGCCGATGCGTCGGGCCGCCGCAAGCCGGTCGAGACCGGCGAGGAGGTGGTCGAAGGCGTGGATCTGGTGATCGCCGCGATCGGACAGTTCCCGAACCGCTTCGAAGGCTTCGGCGTCGAGACCGACCGCAAGGGCCGTATCACGGTGCGCGAGGATTCGATGCTGACGAGCCGGCCCAAGGTCTATGCCGGTGGCGACTGCGTGCTCGGACCGTCGACGCTGATCGAGTCGGTCGCCCAAGGGCGTGTCGCGGCTTCCGCGATGGACATCGTGCTCGGTGGCGACGGAGACATCTCCGAAGTGCTGTTGCGCGACGGTTGGGACACCAGCCCGTACATCGGTCGCAAGGAAGGTTTCAACAAGATCCGCAAGTTCCACCCGATCATGCTGGCGCCCGAGCAGCGCACCGGCTGGGACGAGGTCGAGCTGGGCTTTGACGACGCGACTGCCCGGGCAGAGGCAGCACGCTGCTTCAAGTGCAACCTCGCGCCGAAGATCGCTGAGGCGGTGCTGCCGCCCGAGTCTTCGCTGAAGTTCGACGAGGCGACGATTGCGTCGGTGCCGACCGAGTCGGGTGTGTTCCAGCTCCTCGATGCCGAGAAGAATGTGCTGATGATCAAGGGCGTCGAGAACCTGCGCGACGGGCTGATGGAACAGCTCGAACGCGGCGGTGACGCGACGAACTTCGTGTTCGAGGAAGCAGCGCTCTTCACTTCCCGCGAGAGCCAGATGATCCAGGCCTACCTGCAGCAGTACGGGAAGATGCCGGGCGGAGGATCCGACGAACTCGACGATCTGTTCTGATCGGAGGCCGCCATGGGACAGGTCATCGATTTCTGGTCGGCGGAGGAGGTCCGCCCGGCCATCAAGCCGGAAGCCAAGTGCCGGTGCACGAACTGCGGCGCGGATCTGTGGCACATCCGCTGCGACGGCGAGGTGTGCTGTGCGGACTGCGATGCGGTGTGTCCGTACCGGCTGCAGATGAAGAACGAGAACTGAAGTTACGCGAACACGCGCTGAGCGAACGAGAACGAGGGGACACATCAATGAGTAATGCGCAATTCCAGTTCATCACCTACGGCGTGGCCGACGGCCTTGCGACGCTGACGATCAACCGTCCGCCGTTCAACGTCCTCGACATCCCGACGATGGAGGAAATGAACGTCGCGCTGGACCTGTGTCTGGCCGACAACAGCGTGAAGCTGCTGATGCTCACCGGTGCGGGTGAGAAGGCCTTCTCGGCCGGCGTCGAAGTGGCCGACCACACGCCGGACAAGGTCGATCGCATGATCGAAGTCTTCCATGGCATTTTCCGCCGCATGCAGCAACTGCAGATCCCGACGCTGGCGGCGGTAAACGGCGTGGCACTGGGTGGCGGCATGGAAGTGGCGATCGCGTGCGACATGCTCGTCGCCGCGTCCAACGCGAAGTTCGGCCAGCCCGAGATCAAACTGGCGGTGTTCCCGCCGATCGCGGCGGTGCTGCTGCCGCGCCTGGTGCCGCCGGCCCGTGCCCTCGAACTGCTGCTGGGCGGCGAGAACATCGGGGCCGACGAGGCGAAGGCGATCGGCCTGGTGAATCGCGTGTTCGCCAAGGAAACGTTTGCGGCCGACGTGCAGGCCTTTGTTGCCCCCTTCATGGGACTGAGTCGTGCCGCGCTGGCGAGCACCCGCAAGACGATCCGCGCTGTTGCAGACAAGCCCTTCGGTGCTGCGCTGGACACCGCCGAGAACATCTATCTGAAGGAACTGATGAATACCGACGACGCGAAGGAGGGGCTCGCGGCCTTCCTCGAGAAGCGCAAGCCGGTATGGCGCAATTCCTGATCCGGTAATCCCAATCATTTCCCCACTCACGAACGACATTCACAAACGGAGACAAGCGTGATTCCGGAATTCATCGATACCTGGCAGATGACCGAGCCCGGCAAGCTGCTGAAGACCCGAGTACCGATGCCCGAGCTGCAAGCGGGCGATGTGGTGGTGAAGATTGCAGGCTGTGGCGTGTGTCACACCGACCTGTCGTACTACTACATGGGCGTGCCGACGGTGCAGAAGCCCCCGCTGTCGCTGGGACACGAGATCTCCGGCACCGTGATCGGCGGCGAGCCGTCGATGATCGGCAAGGAAGTGATCGTGCCCGCGGTGATCCCGTGCGGCGAGTGCGAGCTGTGCAAGACCGGCCGCGGCAACCGCTGCCTTTCGCAGAAGATGCCGGGCAACTCGATGGGCATCTATGGCGGGTATTCGAGCCACATCGTCGCGCAGTCCAAGTATCTGTGCGTGGTCGAGAATCGTGGTACCACGCCGCTGGAGCACCTTGCGGTGGTTGCGGACGCAGTCACCACGCCTTATCAGGCAGCGGTGCGCGCGGACCTGAAGAAGGACGATCTCGTGATCGTCATCGGCGCAGCAGGTGGCGTCGGCAGCTTCATGGTGCAGACGGCCAAGGGCATGGGTGCGAAGGCCGTCATCGGCATCGACATCAATGAAGAAAAGCTGACGATGATGAAGGACTTCGGTGCCGACTTCATCATCAACCCGAAGGACAAGAGCGCGAAGGACGTCAAGGAGCTGTTCAAGGGCTTCTGCAAGGAGCGCGGCCTGCCGTCGAACTACGGCTGGAAGATCTTCGAGGTCACCGGAAGCAAGCCCGGCCAGGAGCTCGCGCTGTCGTTGCTGTCCTTCACCGGCAAGCTCGTGATCGTTGGTTACGGCACCGCCGAAACCACCTACATGCTGTCGAAGCTGATGGCTTTCGATGCGGAAATCATCGGTACCTGGGGCTGCCCGCCGGACCGCTACGCCGCGGTGCGCGACATGTGCCTGGACGGCCGCATCAAGCTCGGACCTTTCGTCGAAACGCGTCCGATGAGCCAGATCGAGCAAGTGTTCGACGAGGCGCACCACGGCAAGCTCAAGCGCCGGGTCATCCTGACGCCCGATTTCTGATCACGCACACCACTGGATATAACAGGAGACATCACATGGCACTCGATTGGCTGCCCCGCGACAACGAAACCAAGGATCACGCCCTGCTCGGTCACGAGCATTTCGGCACCGAGGCGCCCTCGGTCATCTTCGAAAAGCGTCCCGTGACGGACCCCCAGGGTAATCAGGTTCCGGGCCTGTACGCCGCGTGGATCATTCTCAACAACCCGAAGCAGTACAACTCCTACACGACCGAGATGGTCAAGGGCGTCATCGCCGGGTTCCAGCGTGCCTCCGGGGATCGCACGGTCACGGCGGTGGTGTTCACCGCGATGGGCGACAAGGCGTTCTGCACCGGCGGCAACACCGAGGAATACGCGTCCTACTATGCCCGCCGCCCGAACGAGTACGGCGAGTACATGGATCTGTTCAACGCCATGGTCGACGGCATCCTGAACTGCAAGAAGCCGGTGATCTGCCGCGTCAATGGCATGCGCGTCGGCGGCGGCCAGGAAATCGGCATGGCGACCGACATCACGATCACGTCCGACATGGCGGTGTTCGGCCAGGCCGGCCCGAAGCACGGCAGCGCGCCGGACGGTGGCTCCACGGACTTCCTGCCGTGGATGCTCAACATGGAAGACGCGATGTACAACTGCATCTCGTGCGAGCCGTGGAGCGCGTACAAGATGAAGTCGAAGAACCTCATCACCAAGGTCGTGCCGGTGCTGAAGAACAAGGACGGCGAATGGGTCCGCAACCCGCTCGTCCGCACCGATGCCTACGTCGATGACGGCGAGCTGGTCTACGGCGAGCCGGTCGCGGCCGACAAGGTCCAGGCGGCAAAGGAGCTGATCGGCCAATGCACGACCGATTTCTCGCGCCTCGACGCGGAAGTCAATGCACTCGTGTGGAAGTTCACGAACCTCTTCCCGCAGTGCCTGATCAAGTCGATCGACGGCATCCGCGGCAAGAAGAAGTTCTTCTGGGACCAGCTGAAGCTCGCCAACCGGCATTGGCTCGCGGCGAACATGAACCACGAGGCGTACCTCGGCTTCACTGCCTTCAACAACAAGAAGGCGACCGGCAAGGACGTCATCGATTTCATCAAGTTCCGCCAGCTTGTCGCCGAAGGCGCCATGTTCGACGACAACTTCGCCGAGCAGGTCCTGGCAAAGCCCAAGGCCTGATGCCTGGGCAGCTAAACGTTTTATAAGGTCTCTCCCTTCCCGGGGTGGTGGATGCAGCATCGGCTGCCTCTTCCCACCCCGGCCTTTTCTCTACCGGGGGAGCATTGCAGTTCACCGGCGGTTTGACGACCGCCATGCAGTGATAGGGGACTCGCATGCAGTTGAAGGACAGGGTCGCAGTTGTGACCGGAGCGGGACAGGGCATCGGGGCGGCCGTTGCGAAGGCCTATGCAAAAGAAGGTGCGAAGGTTGCGGTGATCGATCTCGATCAGGCGACCGCAGACCGCGTGGCCGGACAGATCGTCGAAGCCGGCGGACAGGCGATCGGCGTAGCCTGCGACGTTTCGAATCGCGAGCAGGTGGAAGCGATGGCCGCGAAGGTCAATGCCGAATGGGGCCGCATCGACATCCTCGTCAATAACGCCGGCATCACGCGCACGGCGATGCTCAACAAGATGACGCCGGACCAGTGGAACCAGGTGCTGGGGGTTCACCTTACCGGGGCGTTCAACTGCCTGCAGGCCGTGGTCGGCGGCATGATCGAGCGCCAGTACGGACGCATCATCTACGTGACTTCCACCGCCGGCGTGCTCGGCACGATCGGACAAATCAACTACAGCGCGGCCAAGGCCGGCGTGCTCGGCATGACCAAGAGCACCGCGAAGGAGCTCGCGCGCTACAACATCACCGCGAATGCGATCGCGCCCGGAGCGGCCACGCCGATGACCGAGACGATCCGCACGGACGAACGATTCAAGGAAAAGTACCTCGACCGAATTCCCCTCGGGCGCTGGGCCGAACCGGAGGAAATCACTCCGGTGTTCGTGTTCTTCGCATCCGACGCGTCGGGCTATGTGACAGGACAGATCCTGGCAGCGGACGGTGGATTGACGATTCACTGAGATATCCGCAGCGCCGCCCGGGTCAGTGATCCGGTTGTTAAGACATCCGTTCGCCCTGAGCTTGTCGAAGGGCGGTGGTGGGCTTCGACATGCTCAGCCCGAACGGCAGTTGTCTGTCGACCCAGACCAAGCAGAGGAGGAGCAAATGGCAGAACTCAGCGTCGCGGATCAAAGTGTCAGTCCTCCGCGCATCACCATCCCGCGCGAGTACAACGCCGCGCACGACCTCATCGAGCGCAACCTGCGCGCGGGCCGTGGCGGCAAGACCGCAGTGATCGACCGCGCGGGAAGCTATACCTATGCGCAACTTGCCGAGCGCGTCGATCGCTTTGCGCACGCCTTGGGCGAAATGGGCATGCGCATGGAAGAGCGGGTACTGCTGTGCCTGCTCGACACCATCGATTTTCCGACGGCCTTCCTTGGCTGTATCAAGGCCGGGGTCGTGCCGATTCCCGTCAACACACTGCTGACGGCATCCGATTACACCTACATGCTGCGCGACAGTCGTGCGCGCGGCCTCGTGGTTTCGTCGGCCCTCTTGCCGGCCTTTGCCAATGCGATCGAGGCGAGCCCCTTCATCAAGAACGTCGTCGTTTCCGGCGGCGATTCGGGCACGCGTGGCGGGCATGTCGACTTCGCCGAACTCATCGCTGCCCCGCGGCCGCCGTATGAGGCGGCACAAACCTGTTGCGACGATCCCTGTTTCTGGCTGTATTCGTCGGGTTCCACCGGTGCGCCCAAAGGCACTGTGCATCTACATTCCAGCCTGATCCAGACGGCCGAGCTTTACGCGAAGCCGATCCTTGGCGTGTGCGAGAACGATGTCGTATTCTCGGCTGCGAAGCTGTTTTTCGCTTACGGACTGGGCAATGGCCTGACCTTCCCGTTCGCGGTGGGTGCCACGGCCGTGCTCATGGATGAACGTCCGACGCCGGATGCGGTTTTCCGCGTGCTGCGCGAGCACCAGCCGACGATCTATTGCGGCGTGCCGACGCTATATGCATCGATGTTGGCGAGCCCGATCCTGCCGGGACGCGAGGAGCTGTCGATCCGGCGCTGTACCTCCGCCGGCGAAGCCCTCCCCGCCGAAGTGGGCAATCGCTGGACTGAGCATTTCGGCGTCGAGATCCTCGACGGACTGGGTTCGACCGAGATGCTGCACATCTTCTTGTCGAACAGGTCGGGGGACGTTCATTACGGCACCAGCGGCAGGCCGGTGCCGGGCTATGAGCTGCGCCTGATCGGCGATGATGGGGAGGACGTGGCTCAGGGCGAAGCGGGCGAACTCCAGGTGCGCGGCCCGACTAGCGCCGCTCTTTATTGGAACAACCGTACGAAGAGCCGCGAGACCTTCGTCGGCCAATGGACGCGCAGCGGCGACAAGTACAGCCAGGACGCAGAAGGCAACTACGTGTACGCCGGGCGCAACGACGACATGCTCAAGGTCGGCGGCATCTACGTCTCGCCGATCGAGGTCGAGTCTGCCCTCATCACGCATGCCGCGGTGCTCGAAGCGGCCGTGGTCGGGAAGGCGGACGATGACGGCCTGATCAAGCCGCTGGCTTTCGTCGTGCTCAAGCCCGGCCGCATGCCCGCATCCGAGCTGGCGGACGAGCTGAAGCTCCACGTCAAGAGCAAGCTCGCGCCGTACAAGTACCCCCGTTGGCTGGAATTCGTCGACGAGCTGCCCAAGACGGCCACCGGAAAGATCCAGCGATTCAAGCTGCGTTCGCTGTCAGGGGCGTAGATCCCGCGCGAAAAAAACATAACCAGAGCCGCTCAAGCGGCCTCACCAAAGGAGGAGTGTGAAATGGAGCAAGGATTCAATCGCCGTCGTTTCCTGCTGTCCACTGCCGGTATCGCGGGGGGCCTCGCCCTGCCCGGGGCACCACTGTTCGCCCAGAGCGCCAACAAGATCCGCGTCGGCCTGATGCTGCCGTACACGGGAACCTACGCGGCACTGGGAAATGCGATCACCAACGGGTTCAAACTCGCCGTGGAGCAGGGCGGGGGCAAGCTCGGCGGGCGTGAGATCGAGTACTTCACCGTCGATGACGAATCCGACGCGGCAAAGGCGCCCGAGAACGCCAATAAGCTGATCAAGCGCGACAACGTCGACGTCCTCATCGGCACGGTGCATTCGGGCGTGGCGCTCGCGATGACGCGCGTGGCGCGCGAGACCAAGACGCTGCTGATCGTGCCGAACGCCGGCGCGGACGAGATTACCGGTCCGCTGTGTTCGCCCAACATCTTCCGTACGTCCTTCTCCGCCTGGCAGCCTGCCTACGCGATGGGGCAAGTGATGGCCGAGAAAAAGCACAAGAACGTCGTCACGCTGAGCTGGAAATACTCCTTCGGGGAGCAGTCGGTCGCGGGCTTCAAGGAGGCCTTCGAGAAGGCGGGGGGCAAGGTCGTGAAGGAAATGTACCTGCCCTTCCCGAACGTCGAATTCCAGCCCTATCTGACCGAAATCGCTGCGCTCAAGCCCGACGCCGTGTTCGTGTTCTTCGCGGGTGGTGGAGCGGTCAAGTTCGTGAAGGACTACGACGCCGCGGGTCTGAAGAAGACCATTCCGCTGTATGGCTCCGGTTTCCTCACCGACGGGACGCTGGAAGCGCAGGGCGATTCGGCCGAAGGCATCCTGACCACCCTGCATTACGCGGACGGGCTCGACATCGCGAAGGACAAGGCTTTCCGTACCGCCTACGCGATGGCGTACAGGATGCAGCCCGATGTGTATTCCGTGCAGGGCTATGACGCGGCGCAGCTCTTCGCCGCGGGCCTGGCCGGCGCTGGCGGCGACGTCACGAAGCGCGAGGCGCTGATCGCGGCGATGGAGAAGGCGACCATCGACAGCCCGCGCGGACGCTTCACATTGTCGAAGGCGCACAACCCCGTGCAGGACATCTATCTCCGCAAGGTGGAGGCGAAGCAGAACAAGGTTGTTTCGGTCGCTGCGAAGGCACTGGCCGATCCGGCACGCGGCTGCCGGATGTAACCCGGTTGCCAGCCCCGGCGGGGCTTGTGCGGGCGCGTGCAACAAAGGGGGCGCCCCCGCGCGGAATAAGCCTCGCCGGCGCGGCACCACTGCCTCGTCAGGCGTTCGCCCGTGTGGTGGCGAACGCCCGCTCCGCTTCACCTTCACTCGGGTGCCAGAGGCACCCGGAGGGATATGGCGATGGATTTCTCGACCTTCCTGATCCAGCTGCTGAACTCGCTTCAATACGGGCTGCTGCTGTTCCTGGTGGCCAGCGGACTGACGCTGATCTTCGGCATCATGGGCATCATCAACCTCGCCCACGGCAGCTTCTACATGATGGGCGCCTACATGGCGTTCTCGCTCACGTCCCTCTCGGGGAATCTCCTCGTCGCAATTCTGGTGGGAATCGTGCTGAGCGTGCTGATCGGCTTCCTTCTGGAATGGGCGCTGTTCAGCAGATTGTATAAACGCGACCACCTCGATCAGGTCCTCCTCACCTATGGCTTGATCCTGATCTTCGAGGAACTTCGCAGCCTGCTCGTCGGCGACGACGTGCATGGCGTACCGATCCCCGAGCTGCTGTCGGCGTCGATCCAGCTGAGCGACACGCTGAATTATCCGGTGTATCGCCTGTTCATGTCCGCCGTCTGCATCCTGCTTGCGATCGTCATGTACTGGTTGATCCGCTACACCCGCCTCGGGATGATGATCCGCGCGGGCAGTTCGAACCGCGAGATGGTGCAGGCGCTGGGCATCAACATCGACCTGATCTACCGCATCGTATTCGGACTCGGCGTCACCCTCGCGGCATTCGCGGGGATGCTCGCTGCCCCGGTGTCATCGGTTTATCCCGGCATGGGCAACCAGGTGCTGATCATTTGCTTCGTGGTCGTCGTGATCGGCGGCGTGGGTTCCGTATGGGGGGCGCTGGTGGCGGCGCTGCTAATCGGCCTGGCCGACACTTTCGGCAAGGTGATCGCACCCGATTACGCGGGCCTCGCCGTCTATGTGCTGATGGCCGCGGTGCTGCTGTGGCGGCCCGAAGGCATCTTCCGGAGGATCTGACCATGCCGCTGCCCGCAAGGAAGAAGCGCAACTACCTGCCGCTCGTGCTGCTGGTGCTGGCCCTGTTCCCGATGTTCGGCTCGGGCTACTACAACGAGTTGATCGCAAAGATCATGATCATGACGATCTTCGCGATGAGTCTGGACCTGTTGGTCGGCTTCACGGGGCTCGTGAGTTTCGGCCACGCGGCGTTTTTCGGGGTGGCCGCCTACAGCGTGGTGCTGCTGTCGCCAAAGTACGATCCCGCAAATCTATGGCTGGTGCTGCCCGCGGCCATCCTCACCGGTGCCGCGGTCGCCTTTGTCGTAGGGCTCTTCGTGCTACGCACGAAGGGGATCTACTTCATCATGGTCACGCTCGCCTTCGCGCAGATGATCTACTTCGTGTTTCACGATACGCCGCTGGGCGGGGGCTCGGACGGCGCCTTCCTCAACGTGAAACCGGAGCTGCGCATCGGCGAAACGGTGCTGCTCGACCTCAACGAGCCGATGCAGTTCTACTACGTCGTGCTGGCCTTCCTGGTCGTGGCCTACGTGTTCCTGCGCGTGCTGCTGCGTTCGCCGCTCGGGCACGCGCTTGCGGGCATCCGCAGCAACGAGCACCGCATGCTGTCGCTGGGCTTTCCGGTTTTCCTGTACAAGCTCGCTGGTTTCGTGACGGCGGGCGGAATCGCCGGGCTGGCCGGCTTCTTCTCCGCCTGCCAGTACGGTTTCGTCACTCCGGAAATCCTCTCCTGGCACCAGTCGGGCAACGTGCTGCTGATGGTGATCCTGGGAGGCATGGGCACCCTCAACGGCGCCGCGATCGGAGCCTTCGCCTTCGTCGTGCTGCAGGAGGTGTTCTCTGCGCTGACGAAGCACTGGCAACTGCTGATGGGCGCCGTCATCGTGACCGTGGTAATGGTGCTGCCGGGGGGGCTGTCGAGCCTTCCCAAGCGCCTCAAGGGCCTGCTGATCGGGGGAGGCAACCGCAATGGCTGAGCTCGTTCTCTCGGCGCGCGGCATGTCGCGCCGCTTCGGCGGTCTGTACGCCAACCGGGATGTCTCGCTGGACATGCACAAGGGCATGCTGCACGCCGTCCTCGGGCCGAACGGCGCCGGCAAGTCGACGCTGATCAACCTGCTGTCCGGCGACCTGCCCCCGACGGCGGGGCAGATCCTCTACCGCGGCCAGGACATCTCGGGCTGGAGTCCGGACAAGCGTTCGCGTGCCGGGATCGGCCGCAGCTACCAGCGCACCAATATCTTTCCCGCCTTCACGGTATTCGAGAACTGCCGCCTCGCCGCACAGTCGCGGGCACCGCGCGCGCTGCGCGTTTTCTCGAAAGCCGTATCGTTCGCCGACCTGTGCGACGCTGCTGACCGCGCCATCGAGCAGGCCGGCCTTGCCGCGCGGCGCGACGTGGTCGCGGCGACCCTCAGCCATGGCGAGCAGCGACAGCTGGAAATCGCGATGGTGCTCGCGACCGCGCCATCGGTGCTGCTGCTTGACGAGCCCCTTGCAGGCATGGGCCCCGAGGAGTCGCAGTCGATGGTCGCACTGCTCAAGAAGCTCACGCCGGATCACGCCATCCTGCTCGTCGAGCATGACATGGATGCGGTCTTTGCGGTCGCCGACGTGATCACGGTGATGGTGACGGGGCAGGTGCTCGAAAGCGGCCCCCCGGACCAGATCCGCGACAGTGTCGCCGTTCAGGAAGCCTACCTGGGTGAAGGGGAGCCGGACGATGAGTGATGTACTTCTGGAGGCGGAAGGGCTGCACACCTTCTACGGCAGCAGCCACATCCTGCACGGCATCGATTTCCGTATCAGCCGCGGCGAGACGGTCGGCCTGATGGGGCGCAACGGCATGGGCAAGACCACGCTCATCCGCAGCATGCTCGGTCACGTGCGCCCGCGCCACGGTCGGGTTGCGGTGCGCGGCAAGACGATGACTGGCGCGCGGCCCTATCTCATCGCGCGCAAGGGCGTCGCCTACGTGCCCGAGGGCAGGGGGATCTTCCCGAACCTGTCGGTGCGCGAGAACCTGATCATGGCGGCGAAAGCGGGCGTCGATGGGCGGCGCGACTGGACCTACGAGCGCGTGCTGGATACCTTCCCGCGGCTGGGCGAACGGATCACGAACGGCGGTAACCAGCTTTCCGGCGGCGAGCAGCAGATGCTGACGATCGGGCGCGCGCTGATGACGAATCCGGACCTCCTGATCCTCGACGAGGCCACCGAGGGGCTGGCGCCGCTGATCGCCAAGGAGATCTGGTACATCGTTCGCCAGATCCGTGCCACCGGCATCGCCACCATCGTGATCGACAAGAATCACGCTGCGGTTACCTCAATCTCCGATCGCAACGTCATCCTCGTGAAGGGCAAGGTGGCCCACGAGGCGAGCAGCGCCGAACTGCGCGCGAACCCGGAGCTGCTTCACAAACATCTGGGCGTGAGCTGACCGCCCATCACAGAACTGCGCGGCTCCGCGAGAAGCCCAGCGGTATTACAACGATATCTGGAGACACGGCGGCATGAGAAACATCGATGTACATAAGCTGATAGACGAAGCGAAGTTCAATCGCTTCCACTGGCAGGTCCTGTTCTGGTGTGCCCTGATCATCATCTTCGACGGCTACGACCTCGTCATCTACGGCGTGGTGCTGCCGGTGCTGATGAAGGAATGGGGGCTGACGCCGATCCAGGCCGGGACGCTCGGCAGCTACGCCTTGTTCGGCATGATGTTCGGCGCACTGATCTTCGGTCCGATGTCCGACCGCTTTGGACGCAAGAGGGTGATTGCGCTGTGCGTGACCCTCTTCAGCCTGTTCACGTTTATCAACGGCTTCGCACGTGACGCCACCGAATTCGCGGTCTGTCGCTTCATCGCAGGACTGGGAATTGGCGGCGTGATGCCGAACGTCGTCGCCCTGATGACCGAGTATTCACCGAAGAAGTTGCGCACCACGCTGGTCGCGATCATGTTCAGCGGCTACTCCGTGGGCGGCATGCTGTCGGCGGGGCTGGGGATGTACCTAATCCCGGCGTACGGCTGGTCATCCGTGTTCTTCGTTGCGGGGCTCCCGCTGCTGTTGCTGCCGGTGATCTTCTACCTGCTGCCCGAATCCATTGGTTTCCTGCTGCACGCCAAACGTGACCGGGAGGCGGCCATCCTGCTCGCGCGCGTCGAAGAGCGCTTCGTTCCTCAGCCCGGAGACCGTTACGACTTCCCGACCGGAAAGACCGGCCATGTGCCCTTGGTGGCGCTGTTCAAGCACGGCCGCGCGCTAAGTACGATCATGTTCTGGGTGGCCTTCTTCATGTGCCTGCTGATGGTTTACGCGCTAGCGTCGTGGCTGCCGAAGCTGATGACGCAGGCGGGGTATGGTCTCGGCTCCAGCCTGTCCTTCCTGTTGGTGCTGAACCTCGGAGCCATCTTCGGCGCAGTGGGAGGCGGTGTCGTAGCGGATCGTCTGCACCTGAAGACGGTGTTGATGATCTTCTTCGTGATCGGCTCTGTGTCGATCAGCCTGCTCGGCTACAAGAGCCCCACCTCGGTGCTGTACGTGCTTGTCGCGCTCGCCGGAGCGACCACCATCGGTTCGCAGATCCTGCTGTACGCGTATGCGGCGCAGTTCTATCCGATGGCGATCCGCTCGACCGGCATCGGCTGGGCCTCGGGCGTGGGCCGCAGCGGTGCGATTCTCGGTCCCATCGTCGGCGGCACGCTGCTCGCCATGGCGATGCCGCTGCACTTCAATTTCCTGTTCTTTGCGATTCCCGGAGCGATTGCGGCGTTCGCAGTGTCGCTGATCGCGCGCAATGCGCTGCATGCGCCCGATGAAGAGGAGCCGCTCGCCTTTGCCGGTGAACTCGGCGTCGTGACCGAGTAAGAACGGCGAAGCTGCTCGCCCGATGGCTAGGGCGGGCAGCTTCATGCATTTGGGGGTCTGGCCCGCACCCCGCATGTCGCACGCGATCCGCACCAGGGCGCAGAGATTCAGGAACCGGCTGCTACCGGCCAGGCATTGCGCAGGTGACGAGGTCGGCGGACACTATCGTCCTCCGGCGTAGCCCTTGTCCTTGCATCGGCCCGTCTTTAGCTGCGCGGTGCGCGCCGTGCGGAAAACCGACTCATCACGAAACCATGAATCGATCCATCCTGATTGCGGGCAGCCTGCTCGCCGCGCTCGGGGTAGCCCTCGGAGCCTTCGGCGCCCACGGCCTGCGCAACGTGCTCGGGGCAGCCGAGCTCGGGTGGTGGAACACCGCAGTGCAATACCAGATGTGGCACGCGACCGGCCTGCTCGCGCTCGGTGCCTGGCGGCTACCGAACGCGGGGTCTGCCGCGGTTCTGCTGGTGCTCGGCACCCTCGTCTTTTCCGGCAGCCTCTACGTCATGGCACTGAGCGGCTGGCGAATGCTGGGAATGATCACCCCGATTGGCGGCACGCTGATGATCGCCGGCTGGCTGCTCCTCGCGTGGCGGGCGCTGCGCGGATAGGGACGCTGCTCAGCGCACCACGGGTTGGTTCGGCAACTGGTTTGCACGCCCGCTGCCTTCGGCACCGGCTTCCGTCGAGGGAAAAGCCATGCGTAGCACCGCATCCACTGCGTCGATCGTGCGTTCCAATCCTGCCGCGTAGCGACCGGCGCGAAAATCCGGAGTGGCCTCGTCGATCATGCGTCGCCATTCGTCTTCGCTCACGGTCCGCGCCACGGCGCGGTCGGCCACAATCTCGATGCGGTGCTCGGCGAGCTGCAGGTAGATCAGGACGCCATTATTGAGTTCGGTATCCCACACGCGCAATTTTCCGAACAGCGTCACTGCCCGTTCCCGCACGACGGTGGCGATCGGGGCGCCCCTCAGATGGCGCCACAGATAGCTCAACGGCAGACTGGCCTCCACGCACACGCAGATTTCCCCCGTGTGCTGCCGTTCGCTGTCGCGCACGCGCACCTCCAGGCGCTGCAGCGTGTCCGGCCCGACGATCCGCCGGGCGTCGCCGGCGTCCAGCCAAAGGTGACGGAACAGGCGGGCGAGGGCGCTCATCACCATCCCTCCGTCATGGCGTTGATCCTCGTTACCATCGACCCGACGCGCCTCCGCCGCCAAAGCTGCCGCCTCCGCCCGAACCGAAGCCCCCGCCCCCGAAGCCGCCACGACCTCTGCCGCCCCAGATGATCGGTCCGCCGGGACCGCCGCGGCCACCGCGTCCGCCCCCGCCGGTGCCGAGCACGAAGACGAAGATGATGGCGAGCACACCGACGATGATGCCCAGCACGAGGCTGCCGAGCAGAAATTTGGCGAGGAAGCCGAAGACGCCCCCGGTTGCCAATGCGCCGAGCTTGCGGCCAAGCACCGCGACGAGCATGCCGCCGACTATGGGCACGCCGAACATGAGCAGGACTCCGATGTCCTGAAACGATCCCGATCCGCCCGAGTCGCGTCCGTCCGGTTCCGGCAGGGCCAGGTTCTCGCCGCGGATGCGTGCGAACAAGGCCTCGACACCGGCCTCGATACCGGCGGCGAACTGACCTTGGCGGAAGGCCGGCGTGATGGCGCGGTCGATGATGTGGAAGGCTGCCAGGTCGGGAACCGCTCCTTCGAGGGCGCGGGCGACCTCGATGCGCACGCGCCGGTCATCCTTGGCGACTACCAGCAGGAGGCCGTCACCGATATCGCGTCGGCCGATCCTCCATTCGGCCGCCACGCGATTGGCGAAGGCGGCGATATCCTCGGGCGCGGTCGTCGCCACGATCAGGACGACAATCTGGCTGCCGCGCTCGGTTTCGAATCGGCCAAGCTTGTCTTCGAGCGCTTGCCGTTCGGCGGACGACAGTGTTCCCGTCTGGTCGATGACGCGCGCCGTCAGCTTCGGAACGGGGATCAATTCCTGCGCGCCGGCAGCGCCCGCCCAGAACCCCAGCGCGAGCATGCACAAGGCGAGGCGCAGGGCGCATCCGATCGCGCGCATGGAAGGGAGGAGGGCCGGCATCAAGGGCAGGGGAGTGGGCGCTTCAACGCTTGGGCGCACTGCCACTGAAATCGACTGCGGGAGGGCTCGAAATCGCCTGCTCGTTCGCGACGGTGAACCCTGCCTTGGGAGCGTAGCTGAAGACCATCGCCGTCAGATTGGTCGGAAAGCTGCGAGCGAGGACGTTGTATTCCTGGATGGCCTTGATGTAACCGTTGCGCGCGACGGTGATGCGGTTCTCGGTGCCTTCGAGCTGGACCCGCAGGTCCTGGAAGGCCTGGTTGGCCTTCAGGTTCGGGTAGTTTTCGGCGACGACGAGCAGGCGCGACAGGGCGCTGCCCAGCTGGCCCTGTGCTTGCTGGAAGCGTTCCATCGCCTGCGGGTCGGCAAGCATTTCGGGGGTGACTTGGATCGAAGTCGCCTTCGCCCGCGCTTCGATCACCTTCGTGAGCGTTTCCTGCTCGAAGTTCGCCTCACCCTTGACGGTGGCGACAAGGTTGGGAATAAGGTCGGCCCGCCGCTGGTACTGGTTCAGCACCTCGGCCCAGGCTGCCTTGCTTTGCTCGTCAAGCCGCTGGAAATCGTTATAACCGCAGCCCGCGGTGCTCAGCGCAACCGCGACGGCGGCGACCGAAGCCAGTCGGCGCAGAAAGGATCTCGACACGTCACACTCCCAGGATCAGGTTTGCCGCGCAAGGCGGCGCGCGGTGTGGCGCACCGCCAATGTCGGACGTCACACCCGATATGCGGGAGTAATGATACCCCGCCGCGTGCCGCTTGCACCGGTGGGATAAGCGCGCCGACCCCTTGGCCGCTCAGTCGCCGCGCTTCTTGTCGAATCCGTGAGGCATCACGGTATCGATCGAAATCACGTTGCTGCCACCCATCCACGGCAGGGTCGGGACGCGCAGGCGCATCGAAAGCCTCGTCGCCTCGGCGCCGGGCTCGTCCTCCGAGCGGCAGAACGGGATTACCGTGGACTCGATCTTGGGTACCCACGGGAGCTCGACCTGTCGACGTTCGGGGCGTGGCGCACGCACTCGCCCGGTAGCAGGCGTCCGCTCGATTTCCGGCCCGTGCTGTCCGAGCCATGTTGCCCAGGACTGTATCCATAGGTTGATCCACGGCATCCCCGTCCACACTGCAGCAATATCGCCGAATGGCCATGCAGCGCGGGATTCGTCGGAAGTGGCGTCGACAGGGGGGGCATGTGCGGACTCGTGGGCTACGGCTTTCTTCGGCATGGTCGGCTCCTCTGCATCGGGATTGGCAATTTCCTGTATAGAGCAAATCATTGACCGACAGCAAGCGTTGCCCAAGGGCTGAGTGGCCGCACGTGCGCTATCTGGGCTGCGGAACGATGCGCAAATAGGGCTTGGGTGCCTCCCATCCGTCCGGGAAGCGGGTTTTTGCTTCCTCGTCGGAGACCGACGGCACGATTATCACGTCCTCGCCCGGTTTCCAGTTGACCGGCGTCGCCACCTTGTACTTCGCGGTGAGCTGGATCGAGTCCAGCACCCGCAGGACCTCGTCGAAGTTGCGGCCGGTACTCATCGGGTAGGTGAGCATCAGCTTGATCTTCCTGTCCGGCCCGATCACGAACACCGAACGCACCGTCAGGTTGTCCTGCGCCGTTCGGTCCTGAGCGCTGCCGCTGGCGTTGGGGTGGATCATGTCGTAAAGCTTGGCCACCTTGAGGTCCGGGTCGCCGATCAGCGGGTAATTGATGCGATGCCCCTGCGTCTCCTCGATATCCTTCGACCAGCGGTCGTGGTCACTGACGCAGTCCACACTCAGACCGATGATCTTGGTGTTGCGCTTGTCGAATTCCTCCTTGAGTCCCGCCATATACCCGAGTTCCGTGGTGCAGACAGGGGTGAAGTCCTTCGGATGCGAGAACAGGATTGCCCACCCGTCCCCGATCCACTCATGAAACCGGATCGTTCCCCGCGTCGTTTCCGCCGTGAAGTCCGGCGCGTCGTCGCCTAATCGCAATGCCATGGCAAACCTCCACGCATTAGTGGCTCCCTGTCCTTCCCGTCTCCTGTTGTACGTCTGTGCCCGCCCAGAGCCCGGTCGATACGTAGCGTTCGCCGGTATCCGGCAGCAGCGTGGCAATGCAGCGCAAGCGATCTTCGAGCGCGACCCGGCATGCGACATGCACCAGCGCGCCTGCGGACGGGCCGACGAACAGGCCGGTCTTGGCCAGCTTCCGGCACATCGGGATCGCATCCTCCATGCACACCGGCAGACGGCGGTCGATCAGGCTCTCGTCGAGGATCGCCGGCACCATGTCGCCCGGATGGCCGAGCGGCTTGAGGCCCTCGATGCCGGGGAATTCGTCGGGGATCGCCGCGATCACGACCGTTGCCGGATGCGCTTCCTTCAGCCGGCGCGCGACGCCCGTGAGCGTGCCGCCGGTGCCGATGCCGGCAACGAACGCATCCGGCGGCCTGCCGGTGCTCGCCATAACGCCCCGCAGCAGTTCCGGACCGGTAGTGTCGTAATGTGCACGCCAGTTCTCAGGATTCGAATACTGATCGCAGTACCAGTAGCGCTCGGGGTGATCGCGCGCGAGGCGGCGCGCCTCGGCCACTGCAAAGTCGTAGCCTTCGAGCGGATCGGTGAGGATCAGTTCGGCGCCGCTGGCGCGGATGCGGTCGAGGCGTTCGCGGCTGGCGTTGCCCGGCACGACGAGCGTAACCGGCACACCCAAGGCCGCACCGTACAGCGCGTACGAGATGCCCGCGTTGCCGGACGACGAATCGAGCAGTCGCCGGCCGGCGTCGAGGCGGCCGGTCTGCAGGGCCTTCATCAGCATGCGCACGACTGGTCGGTCCTTGATCGATCCGCCGGGATTGACGGCTTCGAGCGTGGCGAACACGCGGCAACCCGGCGCCTGCTCACGTACGGCGTGGATCTCGACCAGCGGGACGTGACCGACGCCGGAGAGCAGGGCGGATTCGCGGATCGGGATCGCTGCCATGTCCGTCTTCCCTTGCGACGCGCTTAAACCGCCGTCGCGCAGAACGCTTCGTAGTCGACGTAGCCGGGGAATGCACGCCCTTCGGCGCACAGCTCGCAATCCGGCCTTGCGGATAGCCGATACTCGTCGAATCGGGCGCGCAAGGCGTCGTAATGCAGCAGCCGCCCGACCAGCGGGTCGCCCAGATCCAGCAGCAGCTTGATCGTCTCGACCGCTTCGAGCAGCCCCACGACCCCGGGCAGCACGCCCAGCACGCCCGCGTCGGCGCACGAGGGCGCGAACTCGGCGGGCGGCGGTTCCGGATAGAGACAGCGATAGCACGGGCCGCGGCGGGCCGGGTAATGCGGCCAGAATACCGTCACCTGGCCCTCGAAGCGGTACACCGAGCCATGCACGCACGGAATCTGCAGGCGCACGCTGGCGTCGTTGACGAGGTAGCGGGTAGGGAAGTTGTCCGAGCCGTCGACCACCACGTCGTAACCTTCGAGAATGCGCTCGACGTTGGACGCACTCAGGCGCTCGAGGTAGGTCGCGACCTTCACCGCGGGATTGAGGCCTTGCAGCGTGCGGCGCGCGGAGTCGACCTTGGGCTGGCCGATGCGCTCGTCGTTGTGGAGGATCTGCCGCTGCAGGTTGGAGCGATCGACGATGTCGTGATCGACGATGCCGAGGGTGCCGACGCCGGCCGCGGCGAGGTACAGGGCCGCCGGAGACCCGAGGCCTCCGGCGCCGACCAGCAGCACGCGGCTGTCCAGCAGCCGTCGCTGCCCGGCTTCCCCGACCTCCGGCATCGCCAGATGCCGCGCATAGCGCTCGCGTGCGTGCGAATCGAGGCCGCGCGGGGTCTCGAAGGGCAGGCCTTCGGCCTTCCAGCGGGAGAAACCGCCCGCCACCGACGCGACCTTGCGATAACCGAGCCGCTGCAGGCCTTCGGCGGCGAACAGGGAGCGCACACCACCGCCGCACAGCACGAGCAGCGTCCGCTCGGTATCGGGGATGGCTTCCTCCACGCGCAGCTCGAGAAATCCGCGGCCGATGCGCAAAGCGTCGCGGGGGCTGCCCTGCGCGATCTCGTCCGCCTCGCGCACGTCGATCAGCGCCGCCCCTTGCGCTTGCAGGGCGAAAGCTTCGCGCGGATCGATCTCCGGTATGCTCGCCCTCAGTTCCGCGATCCGCCGCTCGCGTGCGCCGCCGGCCCCACCGGCTACCGCCGGAACGATCGCGAGCACTGCGCCGTCATGGGGCAGGGGGGCAGCGAGTCCACCCAAGTCTCGTACATTGTCCGATCCGAGGTAGATGTTCACGAAGGGGCGCAGTGATCCGTCCCCCGCGCACACGCGCGGCAGCAGTCCTTCGTGACGATGGGCCAGAGCCTGCAGCGCGTCGCCGACCGTGGCGGCGTCGACCTCGACTTCGTCTGCGCCACCGGTGTAAGCGCGCAAGGGAGTCGGAATGCGAACGATGACATGGCTCATGACAACACCTCCTCTTCGCCGAACGTTTGGCCCTCGAGCCGCCATGAGCGCAACTCGGTGGCCACGCCGGCCTTGACCGAGACGATCGGATAGGACCAACCCGCCCACGCGAATTCCCGGTCCGTAACCGAAGGGTGGGGCGGGTGGTCGGGATGGGAATGCCAAACGCCAACCACCTGCAGTCCGCTGGCGGCCGCCGCGTACTCGGCATCGAGATAATCCTGCGGTTCGATCAGGAACCGATCCGCGGTGCGCTCCGGGTGAACATTGCGGGCGGCACGGACCGCGCACACAGTCACGGCTTCGCCGTCCTGCCGCCCCAGCAGGATTCCGCACACCTCATCGGGGTAGCCCGTCTGCGCGGCGGCGATGATCGTGTCGCGCAGAGGGGGAGGCAGTCGCAAGCTCGCCATGGCGGGACCCTCGTTACAGAACGCAATAACCGACTAAATCCGTCTACTTTGGAATGCGATCGGGCCGCCTGAGTTCGCGACGCGCGCCCTCGCGGAGCAAATTTCGGTCGGAGTGGCACACCGGTCGTCGTTCATTGCGGCCAATCGCCCGTGATCTATATCTGAATCATGGACGGCTCAGCCGGACGGGGCAGGGCGCACGGCAGGACATCGAAGATGAAGCGAAGAAGGTGGCTGTGGCCGGGGCTGATCCTCGTTGGCGTCGCTCTTGGTGGCCAGTCCGACGGGGGCGGACAGCTTGGCCATCGGAAGGTCGCCGGCTTGCCGCCAGGGTTCGACGCCGGGGCGCCCACCGAGCCGTATGCGGGACCGCACCCTTCGCGCCTCGAACGACCGGCCGAAACCTTCCGTTTCCCGATCATGCTCGGGCAGGTCGGCCCGAGCGAACCCTTGTTCGCCGGACCGAATCAATATCCCTTCATCTGCGACACCGCCAGTTCAGGCTTGGGCCAGCCCCTGGCGGACAATACGGCGGGGACCGGCACACCGGTTGTCTCCGCCGCTGACGCCGCCGGGGACAGGCCGACGGCACGGGCGTTCAGCAAGGATTGCCTTGCGCCCACGAAGGCCTGGTATTTCTACAAACCGGTCGGGGAGAAGCACTTCGCGCGGTGGAACGGGCAGTCGGAGGAGGTCGACACGGTCACCATCAATGGCGCCCGCGTGCCCTTCATCGTCCGTGTCGAGATAGGCACGATCAACCGCTTCATCTACCTCATCGCCGCGATCAAGGGCGCGCGCGAATTCATCGACAGTCCCGCCGCCGATCGTTGGAACCGTCGTTTGATCTACCAGTTTTATGGAGGCGTCGGAATCGGTCATCGACAGGGCAGGGCGAACGTGAAGGCCGTCCTCGACGATCGCCGCGATCAGCTCGCGCAGGGCTACGCGGTCGTCGCATCGACCGGAACCACCAGCCGCAACCACTTCGACATCTGGCTCGCGGAGGACACCGCGCTGCGCGTCAAACGGCAGTTCGTCGCGCTTTACGGCGAGCCCGCTTACACGGTGGGCGTGGGCGCTTCGGGCGGCGCCATCCAGCAATATCTGCTGGCGCAGAACCGCCCCGGCCTCATCGATGCGGCCATCGCCCAATATTCCTATCCGGACATGATCACGCAGACGATTCCAGTGTTCGACTGCGAACTGCTCGAGTATTACTTCGACGTTACCGACAGGGACAACCGCACCTGGCGCAAGGCCGAGAACCGGCGCTGGATAGAAGGTTTCAACGCCAGCAATCGCCATGAAAGCTCCGGCGGGCTGATGCGGATCCAGGTCGCGTCCAGGGTTGCCTTCATGATGCGCGGCGAAACCGTACACGACCGCAAGGGCGAAACCGAGTGCGTGGTCGGCTGGCGGGGCCTGACGCCGCTGGTCCTGAATCCGCGGTTTGCGCATTTCGAGTCGCATCTGGCACGCGACGTTTTCCAGCAGGTGCGCTGGAGCTACTTCGAGGACCTCAAACGTTTCTTCGGCACCGACGCGAGGGGGTACGCACGCATTCCGTGGGACAATGTCGGTGTGCAGTACGGCCTCCGTGCGCTGCAGCGGAAACAGATCGGTCCGGAGCAGTTCCTGCGCCTGAACGCAAGTATCGGCAGCTGGAAGTCACCCGCGGACATGCAGCCCGAACGCTACTGGCTGATCGACGGCGGCGAGAGCGAACTGCGCGACTTTTCACCGTGGAGCGCCCACAACATGAACATGGGTCGAAACCGCGATCACCCGGCGCCGCGCTTTGCCGGGGGCCTCGAAGCGATCGCGGCCGCCTACCGTTCGGGGCAGGTTTTCCTTGGCAGCATCGATATTCCCGTCATCGACGAGCGGCTGTATCTCGAAGCCGAGCTCGACATGCATCACACTGCCGCATCGTTTTCCGCTCGGGCCCGGATGATTGCAGCCCAGGGCGATGCCGGGAACCAGGCGATCTGGGTGAGCGACAAGGCTTACGATCCGACACCCAAGGCCTTCACCACGATCGATCAGTGGCTGCGTGCGAAACACGCGCGTCCCCAGCTTTCGTGGGCGGAAGCGCGCCCGGAGAGCGCCAGTGACCGCTGTTTCGACGCTCGCGGGCGGATCATGTTCAAGGGCGACCGGGTCTGGGACGGCGACTGGAACGAGCTCCCGACGGGCGCGTGCATGCGCGTCTATCCGATCTACGCGAACTCCCGCATGGTCGCCGGGGACGGGATCCGTGGCGACCGCTTCAAGTGCGCACTGCAAAGCGTATCGTCCGCGCTCGACCGTGGCGTCTACAAGCCGGTGGACATGCAGCCGTACAAGGCACAGCTCGAGCAGATTTTTCCCGATGGTGTGTGCGATTACCGCCAACCCGACCAGGGACGTCCAAATGATGTGATGGGCGGCGAGGTGGTGAGATAGGTTCCTTGGCGACAACGAAGACTTGTTCGGGTCGAGTGCAGTGGTGTCACGACCGTCGCCCGGCGATCGGCCGGCGCATCTAAAACCACCATAATTGGTATTATGTTAACTATATAATGTATCAAGCGTGCGACTACAATCCTCTTGTCGACGGGTTACAGAAAGATGGCACCATTTTTAACAGAAAAATGGCGACAGCCAGACGAAGCAAAGCCGCTGAACAGTACAGCGATGCTTCTAGGCGTGAGCAATATCAATCCAACCCTGTTTGTATTCTAGACTCGCTGACACGAATGAGAGTATCGAGCCGTAGCGCCTGTGCGGTCGGGTTGTTCTCGAAAGCTATTCCGCTTGCCGTGGCGCGAAATGACGAGCGTCGAGGAGGCTGGACTGCTGACCACGACGCGAGTAGGATTAAATCCTATCGAAGCCAAAGGAGGCCGCTATGCGAACCACCCAGCAAATGAGCATCACCCTACCCAATGACATGGCGGACGTGGTGAAGGCGAAGGTGCGAACTGGCGAGTACGCCAGCGAAAGCGAAGTGATCCGGGATGGCCTGCGGGCGCTGATGGCGCGTGATCGTGCCGTCGAAGCCTGGCTTCACAACGAGGTCGGTCCGGCCTATGACGCCCTGAAAGCCGATCCCACCCGCGCCGTCACCGCCGACCAGGTGCGTGCCCGCCTCGCGGCCGAACACGCGAAGGCGCGATGAACTATCAGGTCGTTTTCTCCCCCGAGGCCGAAGAGCAGCTTGCCGAGCTGTACCGCTACATCGCGGCGGCCGCCTCGCCTGAAGTTGCCGCGCGCTACACCGAGGCAATCGTCTCCTACTGCGAAAGCCTGCGCACATTTCCGCAGCGCGGCACCAGGCGCGACGATGTGCGGCCCGGCCTTCGCATCACGCACTACAGAAAGCGCGCCGTGATCGCCTTCGACGTCGCCGCCGATCTGGTTTCCATCATCGGCGTGTTCTACGGCGGCCAGGATTACGAAGCGATCCTGCACGACGATCTGGACGACAACAGCACGGGCGGTAAGTGAAGTAAAAGTGGTACTGATTTGGAAGTAATCATGAAAATGTCGCTCAAGCAGCGACGTTTAACTGAAGCGAAAGTGAAAATCCGCGACCAATCGCGCGGCGATCCTCATCTAGCGAGCTTTCGGGGGCGGTGTTGTGGTTACAGCACCCGCAACTGCAACCGGCGACGAGGGTTTCCGCTTTCGCGCCTTCGGCTTCGGGCTGGGGCGTGCATCGCCCGGTTCTGGCGCGGGCCGCATTTGCTGCGCCATAGTCTTGATCTTCTCGTCACGGAGCTCTAACTCGCGCCGCAGGAGCGCAGCCTCGGTTGTTCGCTGTGAAAGCTGCCCGCGCATTGCGTCGATCTGTGCGATGTGCTGCCCCGCGACCTCCTTCATCTTCATGAGACTGCCTTCTGCGGCTCCCAGGTTTTGACGGATGTCTCCCAACTCGCGTTGGAGGGCACCGAGTTCGTCGTGCTGCCGTTGAACGAGATCCGCATTCGCCAGCCGCATTTGAGTCAGTTCCTTCTGCATCTTCGCTGTGGCCGTGCGCTCGCGGTCGATTTCCAGCAGAGCCCGCTTCTCGGCCGCTTCGTAGCGATCCTCCGCACGCCGCAAGGCAGCGCGCAGCTTTTCGAGCTCGGACGCAAAGTCCTTGCGTGCCGCGGACAATTCCACTTCGAGCGCCTGGTGCTGTTGCCGTGCTTCCGAAAGCTCCCGGGCAAGCGCCTCCTTTTCCGCGCGCTCCGCTGCCACAGCGCGCTCCAGTGAAAGGTTGCGCTCCGAAGCCCCATCCAACGCCTCGTGCAGATGCTCGAGCTCGTCGTTGGCAGCCTGCCGGTCGTGCTCGAGGCGCAGCGTTGCAGCCTCGGCCGCGGCAACGCGAGCGTCGGCCTCCTGTCGGAAGGCGCTCAGATCTTCCTGTGCAGCCGCTTGGGCATCGTTCCATAGGCGGCCGACCAACTCCCCGGCCGCCGCTTTCAGTGTGTCGGGAAGGTCAGGGTGTTCGATGCGGACCCGGCTCTTCTCTCGCAACTCCTCCCAGAAACGCGCCAAGGCTTCCGCCGGCGCAGACATGCTCCCTTTTCTGACGAAGTGATAGAGCTTGTTGGCGGTCGGCGTGATGCCGTAGCGGAAGAACAAAAGCGCGCAAGCCTCTCGATACAGCTCTTGGGTGTTCGCCGTCGTGTCGCGCAGCGCGTCGATGGCCTCACGGATTTCGCTTTCGATGTTCATGGCTGCGACTGGGCTCCACAGGACAAGCGGCGATGTTTGACGGGAGTGTTAGGAATAATACAACGTAACACGTACTATTTCGTGCGATCTACCCATACTATTTGACATTATGACTCTACTGTCGAATTATGTCGGGGGCTTTATCATGAGAATTGGGCACACCTGCGAAGGCTCCAGTAATGACCGACCTAGTACGGCTTGGCGCCGTTGCGCCGCTCGAACTTGTCCGACTTCATAACGATCTCGACGGCAGCGCCGGCGCCAACCGCGCCGTCGGCATCCGGCCGCAGATTGCCGCGCAGAACGATATCGAGGCGATCAAGGCGTGGCTCGCGCGCTTCGCCGATACGCGCACGACCTTCGATAGTTACCGCAAGGAAGCGGAACGGCTCCTGCTGTGGGCCGTGACGGAGCTTGGTAAGCCTCTCTCCGCCCTCACCCACGAAGACCTCCTGATGTACCAGCGATTTCTGGGCGATCCGCAACCGGCTGAACGCTGGGTCATGAAGGCGGGCCGCAAATGGTCGCGCTTCGACCCCGAGTGGCGTCCCTTTGCCGGACCGCTGTCGCCTACGAGCCAGCGCCAGGCGATTGTGATCCTCAATACGCTGTTTTCGTGGCTCGTGAATGCCGGTTATCTCGCCGGCAATCCCCTATCGCTATCCCGTCAGCGCCAGCGCAAAGCCAAGCCGCGCATCATCCGTTTCCTTGATGAGGAGCTCTGGACCGAGGTCAAAGCCACGATCGAAGCGATGCCGCGTGAGACGGATCGCGAACGCGCGCACTACTTCCGGGTTCGATGGCTCTTCAGCTTGCTCTATCTGTGTGGCCTCCGGATCTCGGAGGTGACCGCAAATACCATGGGCGGATTCTTTGCACGGCGGGACCGGGATGGCGAGGAGCGCTGGTGGCTCGAAGTGACCGGCAAGGGCGACAAGACGCGGATCGTGCCCGCGACCAACGAGTTGACGGTGGAACTGGCGCGCTATCGTCGCGAAAACGGCCTGACGTCGTTTCCGCTTTCGGGCGAGCCCACTCCCCTCCTCCTCCCCATCGGTGGACGACAACGATCACTGACGCGGAGCGCCGTCCATCTGATTGTGAAGGAGGTTTTTGAGCGGGCAGCCCAGCGTCTTGAGGCACGCGGTGCGGAGTTTTGCTCGCGCGCTCAACTCCTCCGCTCAGGATCGGCGCATTGGCTGAGGCACACCGCCGGTTCGAACATGGCCGACAGCGACATGGACCTGCGGTTTGTGCGGGACAATTTGGGCCACGAGTCCATCTCGACAACTAGCAAGTATCTCCATTCCGAGGATGACCAGCGCCACCAGGCCACCGAACGCAAGCATCGGATCGGCTGGTAGGTGGAAAGTGAAGCACCTTCTGCACGCATTGTTGCTCCAGGAGCAGGATTAGGTTCTCACACCTCACGCCCCGCTCCTTTTCGGGACCCAACAAACAGATGCTTCTTCGTCGGCCTGAACAGCCGTCCAGACCCCTCGGCGTGAATGGTTGCGTTTGCTTACTTCTGTCAGCCATCAAACGTGAACATGCGTACAAACGGTCACAAGTAGTGGTTCTCCAATGGCCGCTGAGCGAATCGGAATGCGACCCCGTACGCGACACCAACTGCATGCGGTAGCGTCCCATTTATTTTCTATCGATGTACAGCAACTCGCATCGTACATCCAAGCGTTTTTTCTCACCTGACTCTGGAACGAAGCTGCTCTCAAGGTGAGTTGGTATCGGAATGAATATCCGGTTCTTCATGACAATTGTGCAAGTTTCAACAGCGCCTCCACCTGACACGGTACTCACCGGAAGCATCGTCTGAATCTCATAGTAAAGCCCGAAATCCCCTGAGTGGTGCTCAAAAATGAAGAGTGCCTTTTGTCCTCCCCAGACGATCGAGGTGCGATGCGGCTGGAGGAAGAAATCTCCCCGCTCGTCACGAATCCTTTCCGTCAGTGCGAGAAAGCATCGATAGCCTCGCAGTGCAGGTTCTCTCGCCCCAATAGTCAGAAGCTTGCGAGGAGTCTCGATATCGAGACGCTCAATTGGTGGCTGAGCATCTAGATTGCCTCTTTCGCCAGGTATAACCTGCTCGTTCTCGATAACATCTGGCACTACCTCGGCGATAGGGCCAGCGGCGGCGGCATCAATAACCTGACGGCTACGCTTGGCCATCGCATTAACGCGCGCCGCTGCCTGGGGCTGGGTGATCTTGCCATCAATGTAGTCGTTCCAAACCTTCGTCAAGCTTTCGACATCATCGTACTCGTATTCGAATACCTCTCGGTTGCGTTGAATAGTGTTTAGGAAGGCTTCAGCTCCCTGACGAGTGGCGCTTGGAACGAGAGACGAAATCTTAGGAAAAATGATATTGCGAACAAAGTCCTTCACCATATGCTCGAAAGCACCATATTCCTTCTCATATACCCGCTTCATCATCTGAAGTGATGGGCTGGAACGTTGAAGAACGATTTGCACAGGCTTTAACTTGTCCTGCACAAGGACTGGTAAACCGTGAGAGAGTTCTCCGAAGCGGATGTCGGTTGAGACAAAATAGTCGCTCGATACTATTGTCGAGAGGCGAAACGCCAAAGCGGATTCCGACAACGAGTATTCACTTTCGGGGACGACACTCAGAACTTTCGGCTCATTGCTAATCTCTTCGATCGAGCAAAATTGTGTGAGATATTGGTACTCACAATCTCGACGGGCGGTTTGCCGCGCAAGGATGACCATTGGCTGTTCATCGGAGCCCAGGTTAATGATTGACTGATCATTGCCCGCATACACAAGAAGAGGCTTTATGAGCGAGCGCTTCTTCAAATTATCAAGAGTCTCAGAATCTCCTGGCTCAATGCGAGCCCGCATGAAGCCGCACAACTCATAGCGGCGATGTGCGTGAACCCACGCAATAAAGTTCGCATTTTGGTTGGCTTCCGGCCTCTTCGCCAATTCTAAAGAGACGAACTCATCAAGAGGCCCCAGAATTCTCTGGAGCATTGCGACACTTCCTGTGGTCAAGGCTTCTCTTCCTGCAGTCGGCTTAAAAAACAGAAAGTCCGCGACGCCACCAAAGTTGTATCGGCTCGCTACCGCTGCAGTCGCTAGGCCAAACGCGTTACGATAGGTCATGATGCTCCCCGCGTTTTCGCGGAGGATAACGCGCCCTTCTACGGGAACCGAATCAACTGTAACGTTGGATAGCGCAATTCGGGTCTCACCAGTCCCGGCCACCTCCAGTTCAAAATCGCCGGTGACGCCATGTCCGAATGAGATCCCGCCTCCGCTGCTTTTCCAAGCCTGCGCGAAGCTAGGGACTGCGCTACTCATATCGCTGAGGCTTACGATAACCCCGTTTACCCTTACAGGAAACCGCAAGTATTTAACGAATTCGCGGATGTATTCAGTCGCACCATGCACATCGACCTCTGAGCCTCTTGCGATGCTAGCGCGAATCGTCGTGCCGAATTGACCAGCAGGCTCAAGTGATTGGAATGTTATGCATTCCTCAGTCACAGATAGCTTCGCCTTCTCCGCCGAGCAAACCGTTCGTTCGCGTGTCTGGATGCTCTCGGTCTCAACCGACAGTGAACTCGCGATTCCAAAGTTCGCCATCGCACCGATGCCAAAAGTCCCAACGACACCTGCCGCCTGAGCCTCCGGGGTATTCTTGCTGCTCGATCCAGCCTTCCAAAAATTGTTTCTAAGCTCAGCAACTGACATCCCCTTCCCGTTATCGGTGATCGTGATTTCTTGCGGTGTAATCGTGACATCAATGAGCGGCTCGAAAATGTCGCCCGCGTGCAGTCGCTGCAAAATGGCATCAAACGAGTTCTGGATGTTTTCTCGCAGCAGAGCTAAAGGGGATGGATAAATTTGTGCAGCTAGGAGTTCGATCATCTTGCTGATGTCGACCTCAAAGACGATTTTGTCGATTGCCTGTGCGTTCATTTCTTTCTCAACCCTTCTTCTGCAGCGATACGGGCCAATAACTCACTCGCCTGATGCGCAGGAAGTTGGAGGCGGGGTGTGTATTGGGCTACATGTGCTTTGGCGGCTGCACAATCACCCATACGAATTCGCGCCTCAACGCCAAGGACCAATTCTTCGATGCTGCCCGGCTCAAGTGTCAGTTCGACGAGAGGGGGCCAGTCGCGGGCGGCTTCGGCGGCGGAGAGCAAGAGCTTGCGGCCATACCCTGAAAGCTGATTGCGTAGAGGCCAAAGTTTGGTCACAGCATCAGCATGACATGATGCCTTCACAAGCCGCTCGGCTACTTCGACAGCGGTTGTGAGAGCCCTTTGCTCGGTATCAATCGGCGCTCCAAGGGAGTTCGTTGGCCGGTCCCAGGTGACTTCCATGGAGCTGCGGCGGCCAAACGACGGCAGCGAGGCAGGCCCGAACATGTCGGACGCCATGACTTCACGTACGTGCACTAGAGCACTGCAAAGGTCGTCGTTGATTTCGATGATGCTGTATTGCCGATTACTGCCGCTCGGTAGATCCGCCCCTCCGGCGCACAAGGCACCAGTCCCAAGAATTGCCATAGTCTCCGACGCTGCGAGTCGCAAGGACTGCGCGGACACTTGAGCACGGTGTTGGTGGCCGTACATCCCCACCCGAAAGCCGCGGGCGATCATTGCGCGGACAATCTCGATGTCCATATAGTCCGTTCTGTAAGGAGGACCCTCTAGATTGTGGTGCCACACTGCGATGGAAAGCTCAAAGGGTCCAAGACTACGCATATCGAGATGCGTCTGCGAAATCACCTTGGCAGGAATAGAGCCGTGAAAGGTAAAGCAGTCGTTGCCGTGGCAAGAATTGAATGCCGCCACACCAATCCGCCCACCATGCAATGAGTACAGATTGGCGTCGCTTCCGGTCTTAACCCGAAGCAACCCGGCAACCTCGAAATAGAACGACTCAAAGAACTTCCAGAAAGCGTCTAGCCGCTTGCCATAGAGTTCGGTATCGAAGATTTGGAACACCTCCCTCGTGGCCCACGAGAAGCGATATAGGCTGCTCGGTTCCTGCAAAGCACCAAGCACATTCGCCGGTAAATCGCCCACCTCAACCAACTGCATTGCTTGTTTTGCTAGCTGCCAATCTATGTCGTGGTTTCCGGGAACGATGATGACCCGGGAGTGATCGCCCTCGACCAATTCCGCGGCGAGTTTTCGCAGGAAGTCCTCGGCCTCGTCATACTGTGCCTGCAAAGTTGCCTGACCGTTCGGCGCCTTCAGTGGTACCCCTTGCACGATATCCCCGCTCACTACAATCGCGTCGGGCGAGCGAATGGGGTTGTCGCCCCGTGTGTAGGAGTCACGGTCCCGGATGAGCGCCGATAGAAGCTCCTCATTTGAAATCTTCGCATTGGGGGTGCGATGAAGGTCAGAGATGTGAAGTATTGAGAACACAGGTGAGAATTCCTTCCTCAGGCAAGCAGTCGCTCATAGTGTGTATTGAGGGCTCATGTACTCCGGATTCTATGACGATTAATAGCTTTCACACCATATTGGCAGCTATGACTAAAAGTGCCGGGCGGTCAACGGTGACCAATTCCTTGGAGGCGACCGCTGAGCTACTGCGGATTCATTCCGAACGTAGATGGCTCCGGTCCCCAATGAACAGTCAGGCCGAGGACCAGTAGCTGAGGGCGGCATTCGCGTTCTACTTCGATTGACATTCCCGATCATGGTGGCGCTCCTACATCGGTCGATGAGAGACTGCATATTGCAGCGCCTTCTCCAAGCGGGCGCGACTTGGCGCCCTGAGCGCGTGCAAGCCTGCCCGGCGGGCCATTGCGACGACGCAGTCATCCTCCGGTGCGCCATCGGCCAAGACTTCGTGCGCCAGCGCGACAAGCTCCTCCAAACAGATTTCGTCGACCGCCCGCGCAGCATCGGTCGATCGCCGGAAGACGACGGGAGTTAGGGGATCGACGCTATTTGGCCAGTAGAACGTCCCGACGTCTTCCTTGGTGGTCGAGTACGTCTGCGCTGCCAGCGCCTCGATCCGCTCCCTGATGCGCGAACCGGTCCTCAACCAACCGTGCGCGCGGGCGATGCGGCGGGCGAGCACGGCGTCCAACACGGGTCCCTCGACGGTCACGACGTGTGCAATCTGCGCGTTCAGCGTAATGTCATAAGCTGCCTCGAAAAACGCGTCCGGATTGACGGCCGGAACCACCGACGCCGGGTCCGCTTCGACGAAGACGGCGGTCGCCGCAGGTGGCGATGCCGCCGCGTTCCTGGCATATGTCGCGGAGGCGATCTCCGCATCGCGATGACCATTCCAGGTGTCAGCGTCCAATGTGGCGCCGTCCGCTGGAGTCCCCGCCGAGTCGGCTTCCTCGGGAGAGGCCGGTGTCGCATCCGCCGTCTCCTTGACCCGGGCGATCACGGCTTCGGCCACGAGCCGTGATGCCTCTGTCCTCTCCGCCTCCGCGGCGCGCTTCGCGCTGCTCGCCTCGAGGAGTGCGCGCAGATGGGCATCGAGCGCGTTCAGGGTGCCCTCGGCATCGATCCACCAGTCGGTGGACCAGACCCGCAGGATTTCCCAGCCCAAGCCGCGCAGGACCTGCTCGCGGAGCTTGTCCCGATCACGGGCCGTGGCTGAGCGGTGGTAAGTGGCGCCGTCGCATTCAATCCCGGCGAGGTAGGAGCCCGCTGCTTCGGGATGTACCACCGCGAGATCGACGCGGAAGGCGGAAACCCCGACCTGTGTGTGCAGTTGCCAGCCCTTGTGGGCAAGCGCGGCGGCGACTCCCGCCTCGAACGGGCTTTCGAAGCCGCCTAGGCTGCCGATGGAGGCTTCCGCTAGAGCGCGCGGACCTCGCTCGGCGAACTCCAGGAAGTGCTTGAGATCACGCACGCCAGCAGCCTGGGTGCGAGCAAGATCCATCTGCTCGGCCTTGAGACTGGAGAAGACCCGCAGCTCGTGACGGGCGCGGGTAATGGCCACGTTCAGGCGCCGCTCACCGCCGTCGCGATTCATTGGGCCGAAATTCATCGAGACCGCGCCGGCGTGGTCGGGGCCGTAGGTGATCGAGAAGTACATGATGTCGCGCTCGTCACCCTGGACGCTTTCCAGATTCTTCACGAACACGGGCTCCAGCGCCGTCTCGGCGAAATGGGGTTCGATGGAAGGATCCTTGCGGCGCTCCTCGTCGAGCAGGTCCTCGATCAACGCCTGCTGCTCCGAATTGAAGGTGATCACCCCGATCGTGAGGCCCGACGCGCTGAATCCCGGCGATTTCAGCCGCGCGATCAGGTCTGCGACCAGCGCCTTCCCCTCCGGCTTGTTGATGCGGGCGCCGCCTTTCTCATACACACCGCTGACGTGGTGAAAGCTCACCGCTCGGTCCTCGGTGACTGGCGACGGGAAGGTGACGAGCGAACCGCCGTAATACCGATGATTGGAGAAGGCGATCAGGCTCTCATTGCGGCTACGGTAGTGCCACGCGAGATTCATCGTTGGCAGATTGGCCCCCAGGCACTCGTCGAGGATACTCTCCAGGTCCCCTTCCACGTCCTCGTCGTCCAGATCCGACTCGGCACGGTCGAAGAAACTGGTCGGCGGCAACTGCTTCGGGTCGCCGACCATGACGACCTGCTTGCCGCGGGCGATCGCACCCACCGCATCCCATACCGGGATCTGCGATGCCTCGTCGAAGACCACGACATCGAAGGCGCAGGCATCGGTGGCAAGGTACTGCGCGATCGACAGTGGGCTCATGAGCAGGCATGGCGTGAGTTTGGGCAGCGCGGCTGGAATTCGTGACAGCAGCTCGCGAAGCGGCAAGTGCCGTTTCTTCTTGCTCATCTCGTGGCGCAGGGTGCCCCACTCCGAATTACGGGTGACACTCTCCTGGGTGGGAAGCTCCGCACACAGCGCGGCGCGGATGCTGGCCCGCGTCAGCGCGGTGAAACGGTCGTCCAGCGCCCGGAAGTCGTCGATGCGCTTCTCGTGCTCGGCCGAAACAAAACTGCGGATCACGGGCTCTTCGTCGACCACCGCGTTCAGCCACCAGCGGCTGTAGTTGGTTTCGAAGGCGCGACGCACGCTCCCTTCTGCGACGGTGCCCTGCTCGATGCCCGCCACGAGCGACGTCAGGCCCTGCGCCACGGCCTGGTCGCGCGTCTTGCGCCATGCGCACCAGGCGTGAAGACGGTGCTCTGCGTGGATGATGGCGGTGCAGCGCGTCACGAGCTCGTCGAGTGCTCGCTCGCCGAACTCGTTCTTGGTGCTGTCGGAGAAGTACCCGGCGCCCGCGAGGTGGTCGATAGCCGGTTGTAAGCAGCCCCATGCCTCGAGATAGGTATTGCCGGATTCGGTGATCGCGCCGCCGGCAGCCAGCAGGGCATTGCCCTCCCCGATGAGGCGCTCGAGCGGCGCCTTGACCGCGCTGATCTGCTCCGGTGTGCTCGCTAGGCTCGCCACCGCGGCCGAAATCGCGCTCTGGAACTTCAGGGCCTGTTCGACCTCGTCGATGCGGGTCTTGAGGCCGTTCCACAGCCCAGCCGTGCGCTCTCGCAGGTCATCGTAGTCGGCAAGCTGACGTTCGAGCTCGGCGCGCTCAAGCAATTGCCGAAGATCGCTCGCCAAGACGGCGCCGCACGCGCCCTGGGCCACCGCCTCGTGATCGCCGGACAGCCGCCCCGATTCCCGCACCTCCTGCACGGCGGCAAGGAAACGGAGTGCGGCAGCGAGATGATCGGTGTGGGTTTGCAGGCCACCCCACAGGCCGCTGGTGGCGGCGCCGAGGTGATCCAGCGCTTTCAGCTCGCCATCGAGCGCCCGCAGCGCCCGCAGCTGGGCGAGCGCCGTGGCCATGCGCTCGCCACAGCGCCCTTCGGCGATGGGGTCGAAGCCACTATCGTCCCACGGCTCCTCGTTCCGTGCGGCATGCAGCGCGCCTTGAAAGCTCAGCGCGCACTGGGCGAGCTCCGCACGTGTCCGCAGGCCGGCCCAGACGCCGTCCGTCGCAGCACCGATTTCGAGGGCGGCGACCTCGGCACGCAGCGCGCGGATCCGGACGAGCGCGCGCAAGTCCTTCGCCACATCGGGCTCTCCCTCACCGGCGACGGCGCCATCCAGCTGCTTGCGGATGCGGCGTTTCCCAAGCCACGACAGGGGCCAGATCGCCTTCTCCGCCTTGGCCCATTCGCGCTGGAGCTGGCTTACGTTGAGTAACTCGACCCCTTCGCCGTACTGCACCGAGAGTTGCTTCGTCGTCTGGAGCATCTCGTCCAGAAGCCCGATGCCTTTCCGCAGCTCATCGGCCACGTTACTTGCCCACGGCTGGGGGATGTGGGCCAGTGTCTTCCGGCGTTGTTGCAGGAGCTGCAAACCCTGCAGGCATGCGGCAACCACCCCCTCCGGCCATTGCGGTGAGAGCGCGTCATTTGCAGGCCGGTGCCGGGCCAGGAGCGCGGCACCGGCCTGCAGCCGTTCGCCGATCGAGCGCGCATCGGCCCGTAACACGAAGCGCCAGTCGCGCCCCGCGGCATTCGGCAGGGTACGAGCGAGTACGGCCACGGCGCCACGGGTCCTGCGGTCCAGCGTGATGGGCGAAAGTCCGATCGCCTGCAGGAATCGCTCAGCGGCCTGCTCGACCGCCGCGGCCGTGGAAACGACAGCGCGCGCCGCATCGAGCACGGTTTGCTGCCAATTGGGTGACCAGTCGCCTTGCGCGATGGGCGCCAGCGGATTGCTGAGGAGATGGTCATACCCGACCGCCCGGGCGTTTACTTCCAGACGGTCGGCGATGTCGCGCAGCGTTTCCAGGGCGGCAACGTCATGCACGCCCGGCGTGTTCCAGGACATGGCCAGGGCGGGCAGATTCGCCCCATCGACGACGCGACCAATCGCTTCGAAGATCGTCATGCCGTTTCGGTGCCGGTAATGCAGGCGCTCGACATAGGCGTTGAGTTCGCCGCGCAGCCTGTTCAGCCGCGCCGCCTCCGTGCGCCATACTTCGGGATCGACTTCGCCACGGGTCTCCCAGGCTCGCTGGAGCTGGGCCAGTACATCGAGCTTGCGGGCCTTGCTGGAGTGCAACTCGAGGCAGAACTCCCCCAGGCCGACCTCCCGCAGACGGCGGTACACCACGTCGAGGGCGGCAATCTTCTCGGAGACGAAGAGTACGCGCTTGCCCTCGGCCAGGCACTGCGCGATGAGGTTGGAGATCGTCTGGCTCTTGCCGGTCCCCGGCGGGCCGATCAGGACGAAGTCCTTGCCGCGGGCAGCGGCCATGACTGCCGAAAGCTGCGATGAGTCGGCCGGGAGGGGGCAGAAGGTCTGCTCCGGCGCGAAATCATGATCCAGGCGCTTGGGATTCGGGAAGGCCACGCCCGAGGGATAGGGCTCGCGGGGCGTGTCGATAAGGTGACGCACCACCGGATTCTCGCGTAGTTGATCGGTGCGCTCGGTCAGATCCTTCCACATCAGGTACTTGGCGAAGGAGAACATCGCCAGCGCGACGTCTTCCGTCACCTCCCAACCCTTGATGTCCTTGATCGCCTGCGAGACCGTCCGCCAGATGGCGGCGACGTCGAGACCGGCCTCGTCCTTGGGGAGCTCGCCCTCGGCAACGCCGAGATTGAGCTTGAAGTCTTGGCGTAGCATTTCGATGAGCGTCGGATTGAACCGTGGCTCGTCGTCATGGAGGGTCAAGGTGAAGCCCGAACGGACGCTCTTGCGGTTCAGCGTGACCGGCACGAGGATCAACGGCGCGCGGTAGCGCTGGCCGGCTTTGTCGTCGCGCGTCCAAGACAGGAAGCCCAAGGCGAGGAACAGCGTGTTGGCGCCGCCTTCCTGCATGGTGTTACGGGCTGACCGGTACAACTCGACCAAGCGCGCGTCCAGCTCATCCTGCGCGAGACCGACGAACACCTCACATCGCTTCAGGGCGTCGAGGGCGTGCGCCCGGCGCAGGTCCTCGCGCTCGCGCGCCTCATAGATCGCCTGACTGCGCGGGTCCGAACCGTCCATGAGGTCGGGCCGCGCCAGGAGCTTGACGGACTGTCCCCCGGCCAGGAGGTCCTCGAGCGAGGACGGATCGGGCGCGTCGAGTCGCAGCGATTTCTTTCCCGCCCTGAAGTTCAGCAGGTTGTTACGCAGCGACAAGTCGAGGAGCTTCCGCTGCCAGCGTGCGAGTCGATCCTTGGGATCGAGCGTGGCCGGATCTGCCTCGACGGTGATGTCTTCGTCGGGCAGATCCGGAGCATCTTCGACCGGAAGCTCGACCACAGGGGGCGGCTCGGCCGGGGCAACGGCGACAGGCTCCTCGTGGCTTGCCAGCGGTTTGATCCGCTGCAGGCGGGCACGACGGATATCCACCGCAAGCTCGAAGCCTTCTTCCTTCGCCTCGGAAATCTGCTGTTCGCCGAGCCGGGCGGCTTCTGAAAACAACGGTGCGGGGCGTTGAGTAACGACGGTCGTTTCAAACAGCACGAGCTCTTTGAGCTTGACGCGCTTGCGCAGTGCGGTGACATCGTCGACCACCGTGGTTGAGAACTCTTCGGCTTTGAGCCAGACCCCGGTGAAGGCATGCCCCTTGGTGAAGACCAGTAGCGGATTCAAGCCCGCCTGTTCGAGGGCCGAGCAAAAGAGCAAAGCGAGATCGAGGCAGGTCGCCAACCCGGACTCAGCGATCTGCGCCGGACCGCGCACCTTCTGCCCGGCGTGTTCGAAGCTCGCCGGCGGCAATGCATAGTCGAGGCCCATTGCCGCAACTGCGCTCCAGATGCCGGAGACGAGCTCCCACGCCCGCTTCGGGGCACCGTTGTAGCCGTCCAGTGCCGGATTTCGACCGTTTTTACGGAGAATCTCAGCCGCCTGCTTCAGCAGGCGCTCGACGGCCGGCTCGTTTGGCTGGACGAACGCCGCCACAAGGTCCGGTAGATGGGACAGCCCGCCCCACTGATTGCGCGGCAGAAGTTCGACGATGCAGTCGCGGCGAGCCAGTTCGTCCGGGATATCGCCAGCGCGTCGCAGTCCAAACGATAGCGTGGCCTTCTCGGCTTCAGTCAGGCGCGACAGCAGCCCGCCATCGAGTTCCACGTCGAGGTCGGTGACGTGATACCGGCTACCCGCGGCGACGGCGTCGATCCGCCAGAGTTTCGGTTTAAGAAAGGCCGGGGCCGATTCGAGGCGAAGCTCGAGGCCGGTGATGGCCTCGGCAGCGTCATTCGCGACGCTGAGCTCTCGCAGCAGCGGGATTGCGTTCTGGAAGTCCGCAAGATTCAGCTTCGCGACCAATGTTGCATCGATGTGATGCGCGTGGTCTACAGGGGCAGTATTGCCTTGTATCTGCCGCTCTTCCATTTTTTCCCCCCGCCGAGTGAGCCGCTGGCGCGGCACTCTTCATTTGCTGGCTGCCTTCCGTGCCCCCTGGGCCATGGTCCGACCTTGCACGTCCAGATGGCAAGACAGTGCTTTTATCATACTGATATGCGAAGGGCGAGTTGCGTCCGTCACGGCAAGCACGACATTGGCGTGCAACAGGACGACGGGCTGCCCACCAGCGTTGGTCGGTGATGACCGGGGCCGCTCATCGCTGACCTCCTTCTGCTTCGATAGGGCCGCGGCGTGGGGGGCAATGGGCGCTGCCGGCTTATCCCCATGCACGTCCAGCACTGTGATCGTGGGCGCGAAGACTTCATTCGAGATCGTGCCCGCCTTGTGATTGAGCAGGTGAGCTTTGGATCTCGACGCTTGCACATGTTAGTTCGCGTCAAATTCTTGCGAAACATAGTTCGCAAGAATAGAATGTTCAACCGACCCCAGTCAGAGGAGTCCCCGCCATGCTTGAACAACTTTCCAATCGCCTCATCGGGTATCGCGTCAAAGCTGCACGCGAGGCCGCCGACTGGAATCAAGAGCGACTGGCGGAGGTGCTCGGGCTCAAGGATCGGCAAAGCATCTCCGACATCGAAAACGGCAAGCGTCGCCTCCACCCCGATGAGCTGGTCACGCTGTCGGATGTCTTGGAACGCGACGTGGAGTATTTCCTGGATCCCTTCGCCGTGGTCGGTGAAGCCGAGTTTTCCTGGCGGGCATCACCCGCGCTTCCCGAAGACCCTCTGGACGATTTCGAACTGCGCGCCGGGCAGTGGATCGGTCTGCTGCGTTGGTTGCGCGAAGGGGAACAGGGTCGGGTCAATCCGCTCAAGCACAGCCTGCGACTGACGACGCAGTCTACGTTTGAAGAGGCAATCGCCCGCGCGGAAGACTTGGTTCAGGCCCTGAATTTGGGCAAGGTGCCGGCCGAACGTCTGATCGAGAGCATCGAAGAGAAGCTGGATATCCCGATCCTGTTCGTCGACACGGTCACGACCCTCGGGGGAGATTCGATCTCGGGTGCGACGTGCCATCTGCAGGACCTTGGGGTCATCCTGATCAACCGAAACGAAAGTGAAGCCCGCCGCTTTTATGACCTGGCTCACGAACTCTTTCACGCGCTGACGTGGGACGCAATGCAACCGGAACACCGCGAATCGAACTCGTATGAAGAGCGTGGCCGTACCCGGCGTATTGAACAACTGGCCAATAACTTTGCCGCTGCGTTGCTCATGCCAACTGCCTCGCTTGAGCATCTCATCGATAAGCGCCACATCAACGATACCGACCATCTGGCTGATATCGCTGCAGAACTGCGTGTTTCGCCAATGGCGCTTGCTTGGCGTCTGTACAACATGAAGTGGATTGGCGAGGAGACTCGCGATGCGCTGAAACAGGAGCGGCAGCGCCCAACGACATCGGGCACCCCCAAGCGACTGTCCGTCAGTTTCGTCACCATGCTGCATGCAGCCATCGACAAGGGACGTCTGTCGGTCCGCAAGGCTGCTAAGGCGCTAGGCATGACCCTGCCACAGTTGGCCGACCTTTTTGCTGAGCACTCACTGGCAAGCCCCTTCGAACAATAAGAGGTTGTCGCAGATGAGCAAGCGCCGCGTCTTCGTCGACACCAATGTCATCCTGGAGGCGTTTCGCACGGGCTGCTGGACGGCAATCTGCCAGCACTATGCCATCGAAACCGTCGAGAAATGCATTGAAGAAACCCAGACCGGCGACCCCACTGAACCCGGTCGAATCGTCGTTAATCACGATGAGCTCATCAACGGACTTGCTGCCCGGCACGCGGTCGGCAAACGCGACCTTGCGGTCTTCGCGTTGCAGCATCCTGAATGCCAGGCACTCGACGATGGCGAACTTCACCTGCTAGCCTGGTTGAATGCACAAGGGTTACTGCCTCATGTCCTCGTGCTGGTGTCGACGGCTGACAAGGCCGCCATCGTGGCGACAGGACGGCTGGGCGGTCTCGACTCCCTAGTTTCGCTGGAGCAACTCGCACAAACTTCGGGGGTCGCCCGGGGGCAAGTCAGCAGCCTGAAGGAGCATTATCGGAACGGTTGGCTCGACGAAATCAAGGTCAAGGTCCGATTTGGGATGATTCCCTAGCCGACAACACACGCACGAAATGGACTCCCCCTACCCCACTTCGGTCAGGTCCTGCGCGCCCGCCTTTCTTGAAATTTCCCCCTATCTCCCTTTTCTTTCCGCCTTCGTTCTTCGACCTGCACTTTTGCAAAACTGAAAATTATACCAATGTGATTTGCTATCGTGCCGAGATGTCACCCCTGCTAAGATAGTTTCAGTCTTTTCTGTGAAGGGCTTTGTCATGCGCACCTCTCCGCGACCGAAATTTCCTGACGAAGCCTTCCAACTTCCCCTATTGGCATGGAATAGCGCTCAACATGCGCTCCTCAAGGGGGTATACCTCCCCACCGGAAGCGGAAAGACCTACGCCGCTCAATCGTTGGTGATTGACATCTTCGCTGGGGCTCGCGCCATACCGGTGTACGTTGCGCCCATAAAGAGGCTGATCGAGGACTTCGAGCCGGGCGTGCGCAAGCTCATTGCGGAGCGCGGGCTCACGATCCCGGTCTATCGTATCTATGCTCGCGAGGACTTCGCGAACGACGATACCCTTCTGACGGAAGCGGTGCCATTCTGCGTGGCAGCACGCAGGTACCTCGCCGGAGCACATGATCTCCTCGATGACGATTTCGACGAGTCTCCGGCCGACGGAGAAACCGCGTCACGCGGCCATTCCGCGGCTGACTGGTTGCGCCGCACCGAAAATGCCGTGACGCGCTACCGGCGGCTGCACGAATTCCTGCGCATCAGTCCCACAGACCAGCAACTGAGCGAGGAGTTGCGCCAAGCCATGGGGACGATTCTCGGCGGATTGAATGCTCTGAGCCGCAAAATCGTCCTCCAGGAAGTCATGAATGGCTACCGGGACAAGCTGTTTGAAAACCCGGACCTTCGGCCGATGCTGCTCAAGTTGCGGCCGCTGGATCTGTTTCAATACCAGCCCGGCATCATCATCGCCACGACCAGCAAATTCGCCAGTCGCTGTATCCAGTACGAACTGATCACTGAAAAGCTGGGCATCGCCAAGGCTAAATCCAACCCCTATGAAACGTTCTTTGAGTGGGCGTCGAAGTGCCACGAACGTTTTGCGCTGCTGATCGACGAGGAGGAAGAAGCGCACGAATTTCTGTTCAGAGCCCTCAAGCGCGACCTCACGAATCGCGACGTCGATCTGCATCGCGTGATCTACGCATTCTTTCATCACTTCGATCTGTCGGGTTTCTCGGATTACGCAGATTACGAAAGCGAAACCTTCGCACGTCGCCTGTTTGACTCGTCTGGCGCGATCCGTGCCAACTTGGGCGCCATCCGCAAGACTCTGCTCGAATCATCCAGCAGCGAGGATCAGCTTGCACGACTGCAGGTGCTGCCTTGTTTTGCCGGCTTCGAGCCGGCCTGGCTGCAGGTGCTGGCGCAAGACTTCTTTGCCAAGCACGACATCCACAACAACTTCACGAAGCTGCGGGAAAAGCTCAAGATCATTGACGCCATCAAGATTTTCGCGCGCGAAGCGGTCCAGCCCTGGCCGGATGCGACGGTGCCGCAGAGCGAGTTCGAGGTCTATCGCAGACTCCAGCGCGTGTTTCACGACAAGAAGCATATCCTCGCAAACGCCGCAACTTTGCGCGATTTCAGCGGCGAACTGGAGTACCTATTTTTCAACGAGCGGCTCGAATTCTACGAGCATCAAGTCCTCGAACGCATCCGTCTCGTGCCGTCCGTCGCGCACAACAACCTTGAACTGGTGAGCGCCGATGCACTCCACCAGGAGGGGAATCTGCGTCGGCAGCGCAACAGCTTTTCTCTGGGCGAGTTCCTGCGTTTCGTGATGGCCATCACCCGCATACTGCTGCACACCCCGATCAAGGCCCCCGCGAAGGAGAAGACCGCGAAGATCACAGACCATCAATGGAACGTGCTGCGCCGATACCGGCAAAAAATCGGGAGCTGGAAGCTCAACAAGGACGACCTGCCGAGCCTGACGCAGCGCGCGCCCGATGAGCCGCTCACCGACGACATTGTCTTCCGGCGCAGCAAATTCGCCTTGAGTATCGTTGAAGACACGGTGCTGCGCGAGGAGTACGCCAACGACCTCCGCATAATGTCGATTGCGACAACCGTCTTGCGCAAGACCCCCGAAGACTTGCTGGACGCCTTCCTCACGGCGAAGCGCCGCGAGTTCGAGCATCTGCCCGGCAATATTGCCTACCTGATGTCGGCCACCGGCGGCATGCATGGGTGCCGAGGCGGGTTCAACCTGCCCTATCTTGCGACTCGCCTCAAGGACGTTGATGGCCGAGTCGAGGGGGCAAGTGATGCGGAGTACCGCTTTATGGCGGACTTCAGGCATTACCGCCAGGCGCTACGCGAGACGCGCGTTCAGGACTTCGATCGTGACACCTTCCTTTCCCGTATCGAGCCTGGCGCACTGTACCGTCGTCTCGAGCGCGAAATGATGAACGAGCTCGAGGCCGCCGAGCCCGATGGTCGTGGCGAACGCAATCCCTACAAGCTCGATGAGCTGCGCTACTTCGCTGCCCTGCTTTGCCGTCTCGCCACCGGCCAAGAGCGGTCAGCAATCGCATTCACGCAAACAGTTAGCAAGATCCGCGCAATCGTTGACGGGCTTGCTCGTCGTCAGATGGGTGTCACCGCAGACGAAGTCGTCCGGGGGCTCTACACACTGAATCCGGTCGCGTTCGGCCAGCCAGGTGACAAGGTCCGCCTGATTCTCTACACCGCGGGTTTCGGCAAGGAGCCTGGCCGCATCGTTGACGGGGAGTTCCGACGCTTCGGTGAAGACGATATCGACGAGGAAAACGACGAATCGATCCTCGAGGGCCTGCTCGACGAAACGGAGCACAAGGTACTCATGATCAGCGGCTTTCGCTCGGCGTCGCGTGGTTTGAACCTCACACCCAAGCACTCGGGGCCGGACGGGCGGGAGAAGAACGGCACGTGGCGCAAGGATTTTGACATCCTCATGGTGGCGATGTCGCCCTATTACGACGGCCTGTATCGGGTGCCCGACCTGTCCCTGGTGCACATGGAACGTCTGCAGGCGATGCTGCAGCACCTCTACCTCGAGGACCGCTTGGTCGATTACACCTATCAGGAATTGCCAGCGGCGATCGCCAATGAGCACGAAGAGGCGTTCCGCGACGAATATTTCCGCAAGATCGGTCGCGACATGGTGCAGACGATCGGGCGCGTCGAGCGCGTTGAAACCGGCGTTGCAGCCCAAAGCATTCTGCTCAACCACGAGATCGTGCTCGAGCTCGCCCAGTTCTACAAACTCGAACCCGATTTTTCGCGAAGACTCTCGGCTGGCAATCATGCGGTGTACGAGCACGTGCAAGCTTTCATGAAACGAACCTCGATGTTCAGCAACGAGACCGGCTGGAATGAATACGTGCGTCAGGAGATCGTACTGGGCGCAAGCTTCCTGAAGGCAAGCCGCCGGATCTACCGCGGCTTTCGCAACAACGCCTATCGTGAAGCCTGGGTGCAAATCCGCAGCCCGCTGATGTTTACCGATCCGGCCACCTACCTTGAATCGCTGCAGTCGCCGCCGGCGGGTGTCGATGAACGCGCCTGGCGCAGCTTTGTCGATTACGCCTTCGTGGCAAATGACCATGCCGACCGCTACATCCTGCGCGCCGACAAGGCGATCGAGGCCATCGATGATGCTGAAAACGCTCTAGGTGAGGCCGTTTGCGACGTAGCGCAATCCGTGCGCGGGCAACTCGCGTTCTATGCCGATCTCCATCACAGCAAGGGACGACGCTTCGATCCAGGCAGGCAACTGGCGCCTGTGGGCTTGCGCGCCACGCCGGAATTCCAGGAGATCATGAAACGCCTAAAGATCGATCTCGATCATCTGTTTCAGGATCACGTGCCGCGAGCGCAATTTTTTAACGACTACGTGAAAGGCTACTTCGCCGAGCTCGTAATGAGCGAGCTGCTGCGCCGGCGGGGCGTTGCGACGATCGACGCAGCGACACATCCGCATGCAGAAGAACTATTCGAGCGCTTTGACGAGTTCGTCGAAACGGAGTCGTGTGTGTACGCAATCGACCTGAAGAACTGGAGCCGGCGCGCGGATCGTCTGGCGGGGCGTTCCCTGCGTGACAACGCTCCTCGCAAGGCCGAAATCGTGCAGGTCGCCATGCAAATTCCGCTGACCAGTCAACGCAAGGCCCTCCTCCGTGCAAAACAGGTCGAGCGTCTGCTCGGCAACAAGCCCGTGGTGCCGCTGTACGTCAATCTGTGCGGTGAACGCCCGTACGGTACCGAAGTGCTCGAAGGTCGGCGCATTCACTTCTTCAACCTGTTCGTAGCCGAACCCGACGACGATGGATGGACCCGCTACCGGATCAATGACCGCCTGCTTCGTCTGCTTGATCCGGCCAGCCCCCATCACGCCTGAGGAAGATCCTCCATGTTCGAACCACTCACTCCTTCAGTTCCGGCGGCCTGGACCAACTTTCTGACCATCACCGAACCGACCGACATCGCCGCGGCCGAGAAGCTCCTACGCCAGCTCGCCGCGGGCGGTCAGCGCTGGCAACTGCGTTCCACCGAAATCGACAAGACACACCGAAAATCGCCGGCGGTGCCCATTCAGGCGCGCAAGCGCGAAATTGCCCAGCGGACGGGCCTGGAGGCGCACCATATCCCGTTTCTCCGTGGGCGACGGGCTGGCCAGTATTATTACCTCGAGCCTGGCGCTGACCCTGCGGTGCCGGCGATCGAAGCCGGCGACGCGCCGCTGATCATTCAGTTGTGTCTACTGGCGGCGCTCCTGAATCGTTCGGCTCCGGGGCTGCTTGCTGACGCTGTGGGCCCCTCCGTGTATCTGGGTGCGCGTACATTCAAGGCTGCCGCGGGCGCGACCGGCGTCGAGGCGTTTCTGCTCGAGACCAACTACCTGCATCGAGAAGTCCAGGTCATTCTGGCAGCCAAGGCCATGCAGGTGTTGCCCGGGGCGATGAAATCAGGAGACGTCCTGACGCCGGACGAAACCGGCTTCTCCCTGTCCCTGGTTTCCCCTGATCGCATCCGTAAGTGGGATGGACGGAAAACGCACTTGGATGACATCTCCTTCAAGCAATCCGCCATGACGGGTTCGCGCCTGTACCTGCTGAACCGCCTCACCGAGACCTTTTCGGACATCCTCAAACAAGCCGGCGTGGCGCATGAGCGCCGCGCCTTCGCGCCCACCCACGCCACGACCGTGCCGAGGGTGCAGCTATCGGATATTGCCACTGTCTCGCGGCCACTCGTCGTCATCAACAATACCAGCGCGTCATGGCCGGCCGAGTCCCACGGTCGTTTGCTCGACGCACTGAAGGCCGATGGTGTGACGTTCCCGCAGGTGTCCTTCCATAACGGGGGTGGGCCAGCGCGAGACCGGCAGTGGATGAATCATCTCGATCGAGGTGCCGCTTGCCTGGTGCTCAATCGGCGCGCAGAAGTGAGCGGCACCAGCATCCAGGTCGAAACCACGCGCTTCGACCGTCCCTGGGATGCCTACCATGGCCTTGCACAGGACATCCTGCTGGCCGACGACGTCGATGCCTATACTTGGGCCAAGTTCGATCGCCTGTACCGTCGTCGCGGCGCTTATCCGGTTCTGCAGGGGATCGACCTCGAGATTGAAGACGGCAACCTACGCCTACCGGAGAACATGGCCGCCATTCGGCGTTGCGCGGTGGAGCTGGCGATCAAGGACAGCTTTTCCCGCAATAGGATCCCGGTCGACATGAGCTTGCCCGAAGGCCGATTCACGCTGCTGCACACCGATCGCATACGCCTGCGCCCGGACACGTTCAATGGCGAAATCCTTTCAATGGCCGCCATCGTCCAGTTCGAGATCAGCGACGGCGCATTGCACCTTCGCAACACAGAATTCTTGCCCGACATCGCCCCCGACGAGCTCGGTGCCCTGCATAAACGATTCCCGTGCCTCGGGGGCAAACTGAAAGGCGACGACTTCTACCTCATCGACAACGAGCGACCGGTCTTCCTGCGTCGCTTCACTGGCGCCATCGTACCCAAGATCCTGCTCAATGCCCGCTACTGCGGCATTGAGGAAGCCCTGACGGACATGACGGCTGCCGGTGGCGTTTCTCCTTCTGGACTCTATAGCCGTGCAGCCAACTGGCTCCTGCTCCCCTACTACACCGGTGTCGGAGACGCTCAGCTGAAGAAATGGCGGCAACTGTCTTTCATCGAGGATCGCGGCGCCTTTGTACGTTACTTTGTTCCGGCCTTGCTGCCCGCGAACGCCTCGATGGGCTTCTCCAATCTGCACGATCTCATGGTGTACCAGGAGACGGATGGCACGCGTTACGAGGCGGTTTCTGCAGGGCTGCTCGACGACCGTCTCATTCAACTCTACCTAGGGACACTCACCAACGGCGTCATGCGCCTTAATGAAAGCGGAAAGACGTCCCTGCTCGAGAAGCTCGCGAGGCTCGCTGGCATGGATACCTGAACCGCGGTTTTCAACGGATTACTATGCAGGTAAAAGGGTTCCGGATTGAATGCGCTGGCGACGAGGCCACGATGCCACTCAGTGGGCGCCCCGCCCCTCCGCGAACAGTTGTTTGACATTACCCCCCAGTCTCCATGGCGGGTGGACACATGAACACGCTGATCCAGCCAGCTTCGCCGATATGGCGCGCGCGGTGTGGTACGGGCTCAGATTGCCGCGGCGTGCCAGCAGCCAAAAGTGGCGATCGCTGGCGCGCGACGAATCGTTGGATGGAGCCCACCGACGAGTTAGCCGGACCTAAGATGAAGTGATCATGGGCCCTGGTAGGGTCGACTTCGAAACCGCCTACTTCTTCTTGCCTTTTGCCTGGGCTAGTGCGCTGGCAGCAGCGGTTTTCGATTGAGCGCTGGTCCGGCCGTCCTGAAGGACTTTGGATGCTGCGGATGCCGCAGGCGCCGAGGTTTGCTTTTTCGGTGCGCCCGTTTGTGACAATGTGCTCGCGGCAGCGGTCTTCGATTTTGCGCCGGTGGAATTGCTCTGTAACGTCTTCGACGCCGCCGTTGCGGCCTTGCTGCCAGTGGTCTTGTTGTTTGCCATGTTCCATCCTTCTGACAAGGTCAATTTCGGACTGCGGAAAGGGGGGATGCCGCTTGAAGTAGCTCGCCGTAGCAGGACACGGCTGCTGACAAGAATATACCTCTTTCATGAGGCATCCGTCCCATGCCCAAAGTCTGAATCGCGCGTCATGCTGTGTCGGTCGTGCTACCCCGCCCTACTCTCCGCCACGTCCTTCGCACCGTCAGAACTTGACCTTAACCCCCAGGTCAGCAACCGACCCGCTCCGGCCGTCGGGATCAGAGTGGCAACAATAACAGCATTCCGATTGGACCATCCGTCCACATATTATGAGCGCAACTCGGTCCTGCCCATTACGCGTCTTGTAAATTCGCCACGACCGACGCGAATGCATATGTCACTTCAGCGGCGCCGCAGCTCCGAGCAGCCGGACTACAAAGATACGACGAGACTATCCTTGATTTCAGACAAGAGCGAAGGCAATTGACACGGGATATAATCTTAGGCCCATCCGGCATAACAAATTAACACATTGGAATGGATTAGAGGGTGATCAAACGAGCCACACGCGCGATCACTTCCGCCGGGATACGGCATACGTCATCCAGCAAACGGCATAGCAGGCGGGAGTATCGTATTGGCCAGGACACTCAAAGGCTTCGGCTTCGCGACGATCACGACCGTCGCCGTCATCGTTTTCCTCGCGACAACGCTTGCCGCATCGCTTCTTTACGAGCGATTGATCACCGAACAGGCGCGCGAAACCTCGCGCGCGATCGCCGTGCAGACCTTCAATACGATGTTCGAGGTGATGCGGAAGGGCTGGACGCGCGAGGATCTCGCACGATTCCTTGACTCGGCGAGAACCTCATTCCAGGGTACCGCTCACCGGGTCACGATCTACCGCGGCCCGCTCGTGGAAAGCCTCTTCGGCGCGATTGACCAGCCGCCCCCCGATGCGGACGTCACGGCCGCCTTGGCTGGCCCCGCCGAGATTGTGCGGGAAGACGGCGGTGCGCTACGTTACGTGTACCCCCTGGTTGCCCGCGACGAGTGCCTCGGTTGCCACGTCAATGCCACCGTGGGCCAGACGCTCGGCGTGATTTCGGTCGAACACGATCTGCGTCCGATCACCAACGAAGTCCGCCAAGGGTATGTCGTGCTGTTCATCGGTTTCGCCGCAGCGCTCGTCGCCGTCGCCGCGATTTCCGCCGCCGTATTCGCACGGCGCATCCGCAAGCCGATCGATGCGGTGCGTGAGCGCATCGAGCAGGTCGAAGTGGTCAAGGACCTCAGCAGGCTCGATCTCGAAAGCGTCGATCTCGGTTTCGACGAAATCAACGATCTGTTTCAGCACATGGGGGCGCTTGTCGAGCGCATGCGTGCGATCGCCGTCGACAAGGACATTCTCGAATTCGAAATCAAGATCCTCGGCAAATTCATCATCACGTCAGACATCGTCCGCGACTGGAAGCGCTACATCCGCGATCTGCTCATCGACATCGACGAGATCCTCCCAGCGTATAGCCTGTTTACTATCTTCAAAGTCGACGATGACGCCCACGAACTCGACATTTTCTGGACCGGATCGCCTACGCCCGAGACGCGCTCGTTGTTTGAGGAGATCATCCGCGCGCGAATCGCGGAGCACACCCACCTCGATATGTCGCCGAAACTCCACATCGAGCATGTGGTCGCCGATCCCACCCGGCAACTCGATCCTATCCCGAGGCATGCGATCGAACTGCAGACCAAGTCGCTGTTGCTCGACACCCCGCGCATCGGCGGAGTGGTCGGCATTGGCATGCAGTCGATCATGGCCGAGGATTCGGTCCGCCTCATTGTGATCGACAGCATCCTGACGACGATGCTGAACGTAGTCGGCTCGGTTAAGGCGATCTCGCGCTACACCAAGGACCTCGAGTACTACGCCACCCGCGATCCGCTGACCGACCTCTTCAATCAGCGCGTTTTCTGGGAACTTCTGGAATACGAAATCATGCGTGCCGGGCGGCACGGCTACCACTTCGCCGTGGTGGTCATCGACTTGGACAACTTCAAAACTGTCAATGACCTGCACGGCCACGAATTCGGCGACCGTTACCTGCAGGCCCTCGCGGTAGAAATGCACCAGGCCTTGCGGCAGGGGGACCTCATGGCCCGTTACGGAGGTGATGAGTTCACCTTGATTCTCCCGGAAACCGGCGAGGAGCAGGCCTATCTCGTCGCGCAGCGCCTGCTGCAGCACGTCGAGCGGATGTCGCTTGTCGCCCCCGACGGTTCAACGGTCAAGGCCACTACCTCGATCGGCGTCGCCGTCTTCCCCGACCATGGCAACGACGCGCGCGACCTTTTCATGGTTGCCGACAACATGATGTACAAGGCCAAACACGAGGGCAAGAATGCAATTTGCATCGCCTCTGCCGACGACATGGTAGGCCTGTTCCGTGAAATGGGCGAAAAGAGCCAGCTCGTGATGAATGCGTTGGCGGAAGGGTGCATCGTCCCGTTCTTCCAGCCGATCTGCGACGCCCGCAACTCGCGCATCGTCATTCACGAGCTGCTGATGCGCATCGAAGCGGACGGGAGGATCATCCCCGCCGGCGAGTTCATCGAGGTCGCGGAGAGCCTCGGCATCGCCCACAAAATGGACTACATGCTAATCGAGAGGGCCTTCGCAGCGGTGAAGGCGCAGGGTTACGGAGGTATGCTGTTCATCAACCTGTCGCCGAAGGCCCTTATCGTAGGCGAATTCATTTCCAGGATACAGAAACTTGCGCAGGACGCAGGCATCGATCCGCAGCGCATCGTCTTCGAGATCACCGAACGCGAGACGGTGCGCAACATCACCCTGCTCGAAAAATTCGTCATGGCCCTCAAGCTCGAGGGGTTCAAGTTCGCGATCGATGATTTCGGGTCGGGTTTCTCGTCCTTCCAGTATGTCAAACGCTTCCCTATCGATTACATAAAAATCGAGGGGGAATTCATCCGCAACATGCTCAAGGACGACAAGGACAGGGCGCTTGTGCAGAGTATCATTGCCCTCGCGCGGGGACTCGGTGTCAAGACCATCGCCGAGTATGTCGAAGATCTGGAGATCCTCGACGCCGCAAGAAGGGAGGGGATCGATTTCGCGCAGGGCTATTTCATCGGCAAACCGCATCCACAACTGCTTCCGGTGGGGAGCACGGCCGCGCACATGCAGCAGGAAATTGCGTCCGACGCGATCGCTTAAGCCCGACGTCTACCGGCGCGCGTTGAATTTTGACCCCCCGGAGGTGCGTACGAATACATGGACGAACTCCTTAAGAGTCGAAGTTTTCGTCCGCACCACCCTCCGGTCGAGGACCAAAAGTTGGACGGAGCGCCCCCCTACCCCACCTCGTTTGACATTACCCCCCGTACGTCTTGAGGGATTCTTGAGCCGTTGGACGAATGCCCTGCTTCCAATCTCCCCTTCGCGGCCCATGGTGACCTCGACTCTCAGGCCCACCTTCGGCAACAATACGGTGGTCACCTGCGGTTCGCCCGCTTGAGGCCACCTCCGATGTCCGACAGTAAGCACTTGCGTCGCCTCGAAGGTATTTCAGCAACGGCAAGCTCAGGACCGGTTGGCGCTGCGGTTGCGATGTATCTAGACTGCTAAGGTGCGCTATTTTTCGAGATTGCGATGAAAACCCTCGATGTGGTAGCCACTCTGCGGGAGTACCCTGAGCAGCATATTGGGAAAGGTCAGGTTGGGACCGTGGTCGAGCAACTTGATGGCGACCATGTTCTCGTCGAATTCGCCAACTTCGACGGGATCGCTTACGCGATCTTGCCTATCCCGGCGGAACATTTGATCCAGCTGAAACACCCACCCACTATTCCGTGGGCCTGATCCGGCGCGTGCCGTAACAAGCTCGCGCCGAGGAAGGTCATCGTCTCCCACCCGGCCGCAACGGTCATTGATGACTCATCGCTTAGATGGCCGCTCAGGGCCGGTTACAACTCATAGGCTGAAAGTTCGTTCGAACGACAGCTTCCCTTTTCGGCAAATTTTGGATGGAACCTCTTCGAACAACATCACGGCATGATTCGGCGCCCAATATGCACTGCAAAGTGCAGTACATTAACGCTCCGGTGCTTGCTCTCAATATCGTCTGCCTATATGACCACCACACGACGTCCGAAGGTAAAGACCGCCACCCTTACAGTTCGGCTTGATCCCAAGATCAAAGCCGCGGCCGAGGCTGCGGCGGAGCATGAACACCGCAGCCTCACCAGCCTTTTGGAAGTGCTCATCGTCAACCATTGCCGGACGCTGGGCCTCAGTCCCGAACACTATGTCAAGGTATCTCGTCAATGACAAAGACACGACAGGCGGCGTGCGAGCGCCCCACCGATAATACGGCCGCTGCCCCGGAGATTCGCTTCTATCGCGCCAACGAAAAGCCGTATGGCGCCTTCAGCAATCTGTTTCAGCGCCCCATCGACTTTGAGGGGACCACCTATCCCACATCCGAGCACGCTTACCAGGCGGGCAAGGCCCGCAAACCCGCGGTTCGCGATTGGATCCTCAGTGCCCCCACTCCCGCCTTGGCCGCCATGGCGGCCCACGGTCTTTACGTCTGGGACGTGGTGCCCGACTGGGCGAAGATCAAGTTCGATCGCATGCGCGCCGTGCTACGCGCGAAGTTCGATCAACACGCCGACCTACGGGATCTGTTGCTGTCGACCGGTGATGCGAGGCTCGTGGAAGCCGGGACCGTCAACAACGCCGTTAACCGGCTGTGGGGCGAGGTTGATGGCAAGGGCGAGAACATGCTCGGTGTGATGCTGATGGAGCTGCGGGCAGACTATCGTCAGCAGCCGGCGCAGAATACCAAGTCCAAGACCTCGGCAGCAGGCAAGACGCCGGGAAGCATCAAGACCGCGTCCAAACGGGCGCCCGCAACGGCGTGACCGGGCAGAATATGCAGACGGTCGCCAGCCATTACGAAGACGAACTCGCGCAGCTCGGGCACAGTTATTCGGCGGCGTGCGCCGCCGATATCGACTCGTTGAAACTCGCGATTGCCAGCACCGCCGAGTCCAGCATGATCGGCGTGGGTTCCGGCGGCTCCTTCACGGTGGCGTCGCTGCTGTGCAGTCTGCACGAGGCCTACACGGGGCGAGTCTCACGCCCCTCCACGCCGCTGGAGATTATCTGTAGTCCTGCGCTGGCTTCTTCCAGTCCAGTCTTTCTCGTTTCGGCCGAGGGCAAGAACCCAGATATCGTGGAGGCGCTCGAGCGGGCACGGCGTTTCAGCCCCCGCACGGTCCACGTATTGACCAATCGGCAGGACAGCGTGCTGATGGAGCATGTGCATGCGCTTCCGGGGGTGAAGCCGTACGTCTTCGAACTCGACAAGAAGGACGGCTACCTCGCGACCAACAGCTTGCTGCTTGACGCTGTCTTGGTAGCCAGGGCGTATGGCGAGCTTAACGGGCACTCTGAACCGATGCCTGCAAACATGGCAGCGCTTCGGGTCGGCAATCAGCCCGTGGATGCTTGGCTTGACTCGGCAATGCCATTCGTTACCGAAGCAGTGCGGCGGGGAGCACTCACCGTCGTTTACTCGCCCCTTCTGCGCCCCGTCGCCGCCGATCTGGAGTCGAAGCTCTCCGAAGGAGCGCTCCTGCACACACAGTTGGCCGATTTGCGGTCCTATGCACATGGCAGGCACCTCTGGCTGGCGCAGCGCCCTCAGGATTGTGCGATCCTCGCCCTAGTCGAGCCCTCCCTAGACAAGCTCTGGGAAGGCATGCGCAGCAAATTTCCTGCCGACATTCCCACGCTTGCCATGCCGCTATCCAGTGTTGCCCCCGTTCACATGATCGCGGGACTGGTTGCGCAGATGCACTTGGTGGCGGCGATCGGCCGCGCACTGGGCAAGGATCCCGGGCGACCGGATGTGCCGAGCTATGGGCGGGAGATCCACTACGCGAACCTGCGTGACGTGATCCCATTGCCGAAGGCGCCAGGGCCTGACGAGGAGCAGTCCAAGTACGAAGTTCTCGGAGCCCATTGGCCGTCCCAGAGGAATCACGGCACGATGCGCCGGGCGGCGCAGACCTTCGCCGACACGATCCGCGCGCAGCGCTTCAAGGCGGTGGTTTTCGACTACGACGGGACCCTGTGTAGTTCGCAGAGCAAGGACGGCCCACCGTCGCAGGATGTTGTTGAGCACTTGGTGCGACTCGCCCGCGCCGGCATTGTCGTTGGCATCGCCTCAGGACGGGGCGGCTCGATCCAGACCTGCCTTCAGGAAGCCGTACCACAGGACGTCCTGCCGAAGATACGGCTGGGGCTTTACAACGGAGGCTGGATTTCCACGGCGGATGTACCTCCGGCGCCGCCGCAGGAGACAAGCGAGTTCCTCAGCCACGTGACCCGTATTGTGGTGCGTTTGAAGGCGCTGGGCGTGCCAATCCTTGCCCACCGCACCACGCATCCATACCAGGTGAGCGTGCGCTTTGGCGAAGGAATCGCGACCGATGCTATGTGGTTTGTGATTGCCGACGCCTTGCGCCAAGCGGGGCTAGATCTGTCGACGATGGTACGCAGCAAGCACTCCGTGGACATCCTCGCTCGTGGCGTGAGTAAGTCGGCACTTATCGCGCACATCATCCAGCAAGACAAGATCGATCCCTATCAAGTCCTCACCATGGGTGACCAGGGTGCTTGGCCCGGGAACGACGCGGCGCTCCTAGAACACCGGTACTCACTGAGTGTCGACGTTCCTTCGCGCCGCCTAGACCGCGGATGGAAGCTGGCGCCGACCGAGAAGCGGGACGTCGATGCCACGCTGTGGTACCTCGAGCGGATGACGGAAGAAGGCGAAGGTGTGTTCCGCGTGGACCTCCCGCGCGACCGTGACCGTGGGAGCGACGGCGATGCGTGACCAGAATGCTGCCAAAATGCTGGCGAAGGTAATGGGGTGGGAGGACCTGGAGGCCGTGCCACAGGTTCTGCCAACCCTCCAGTTGCTGGCCGACTTCAAGTATGACCACTATCAGCGCTTTGGCCCGGGCCGCCGCTTCATCGAAAGCCTTGCATTGTGGCTCCACCAGTTCGAACCTCAAGATCGATCGACAGCGCTGAGGCTGGTCCTCGACCACTTGGTGTTCATCTCCGACGCCGAGCTCTCGCACCTCGTGCGCACGGCATATCGCGACTGGATCGTACAGGAACGGATGCGTCTGGTATCGGAGGAGCACGAGATCCCGTCCTTCAAGGTCCAGGAGATCGCACGGCATCGGCGCTTCGAACAACTTCGTCTGACGTCGCTGTACCTCGGTCTGAGTGACGGCGCCCGCACCAATGAGCTGCGCCGTGCCAGCGACGGGGAGATCGGCAACGAGCAGATCTGGCAGGCCTACGAGTTGGGCGACGAGAAGGCCGGGGATATGCTCGACGAGCTCGCAGCGTCGTTGCAAAAGGCAGGCTTCCCGTCCGATGCTCCCCACTTCAACCTGATCTGGTTACTTGACGACTTCTCGGGTAGCGGCAACACCTACATTCGGTACGACGGAGCGTCACGCAGGTTCAAGGGCAAGCTGCCGAAGATCTACCAGCGGCTTCACCAGAGAGGCATGGTGGATCCATCGCACTACGAGGTGTTCCTGATGCTCTACACTGCAACGCGTCAGGCGATCGACCATATCGAGTATTGGTCCGAACGCTTTACGACAGACCACGGTTTCAAGCCCTTACAGGTGCGCATTCTCTGCCCGATAGAGTCCGAAGTTTCCTTATCTCGGAGTTCCGACACTGAACTGCAAGCCCTGCTGGCGAATCCTGCGTATTGCAATAACAGCGTGGTCGACAAAAACTTTCTCGTCGGGGGAACGGACGATGCCGGTTTGGGCTTCGCCGGGTGCGCGCTACCGGTTGTACTGGGCCACAATACGCCAAACAACTCGGTTTTCCTGCTGTGGGGGCCGGAACAGTTCAAGCCGCATGGCTTGTTCCCCCGTGTCAGCCGCCATCGAGAGTTCTGATGGCCTACAACACCAACCCCTTCCTGGAGCGCATGTCCGAACGCACCACCTCAGACATGGAGTTCGTGCGGCTGTTTTCGCCCAAGATCCTTGAGAAGCTGGATGAGGACGCGTTCGATGGCGCAGTGCACATGTTCCGCAGCGCGCCCGGTGCCGGAAAGACGACGCTGCTGCGCGCCTTCACGCCGTCGGCACTACGGGCGTTCTGGAACTCCCGCAATCGGCCAGAGTTGTCCGAGTCGTTCCAGAAGCTGCTCAACCGCGGATTGCTGACCGAGGACGACAGCCCTCAGCTGCTCGGCGTTTTCCTCAGCTGCGCTTCTGGTTTCGCCGATCTGCCCTCCAGCGAGGGCCTGCAACAGGAAGGGCTGTTCCGGGCGCTTCTGGATTGCCGCATCGTGTTGCGCACGCTGCGTAGCCTAGGTGCATTGCTTGGACTCAGCGCGCCGGAGCAACTGGCCGAGATCTCGCTTGACTATGCCACAGTGCCGAGACTGCAGGGCATTCCGGAACGGCGCAATGCTTTGGAACTCGCCACCTGGGCTGAGGAGCACGAGCAGCGCGTCTATGCGCAGTTGGACTCCTTCATTGAGCCCACCAGCGCGACTTTGCCAAGCCATTTACGCTTCGAGGGGGTGCTGTGGTTGCAGTCAATCCAGTTCCTTTACGAAGGTCGAGTTGTTGCCGGACAGCGCTTGTTAATGGTCGATGACATGCACAAGTTGCGACGCAGGCAGCGAGCCCTGTTGATCGACGATCTGACGGTGATGCGCCCATCCATTCCGGTCTGGCTCGCGGAGCGCACGGTGGCGTTGGGAACGGAATTGCTGTCCCAGGGCGTGCGCGAAGGCCGCGATCTGCGCGAGTACAATCTGGACAGGATGTGGAGCGATCCTAAGGGGGCGAACCAGTTCGTGTCCTACGCACAGAACATTCTGGATCGCCGGATGAAAAACCAGGACGCGGTGCCGGCGGGGTCGTTCACGCAATGCCTGCGAGACAAACTGGTCAGTAGCGAGGTGCGCAGCCAAGTAGCCGATGGCATTCAGCGTTTTCGCAACGAAGTGGAGCGTCACCAATCCAACTTGCGCTACGCGCAATGGCTTGCGCGAGCGGACCAGTACACCGTTGACCAGAACTTGGAATCGCTGCTGGAGCTCTACGTCACACGTATCCTGCTGGTTCGCGACGCGTCCAAGCGCCAGTTGTCTCTAGACCTGACGTTGACCGAGGAGGAACTCGAAGATCGCGACAGTTCCCAGCTGCGCGGCGCAGCCGAACTGTTCATGCACGAGGAGTTGGGCATTCCGTACTACTTTGGGTTCGAACGTCTTTGTGTTATGGCAACGAACAATGTTGAGGAACTGCTGGCTCTTGCCGCGGCGCTCTACGTTGGCCTGCAGACCAAGCAGGTGCTGCGCAAGTCCGAGCCGATCTTGTCTCCCCTTGAGCAGGACAAACTCCTGCGCGAGGCGGCTGGTCGCAAGCGCGAGTTCATCCCCAAATCGCATACCGAAGGCACACGAGCACAAAGGCTTCTGGATTCCATTGGCGCGTTCTGCTATGAGCAGACCTTCGCGCCGAACGCTCCCTATGCACCGGGCGTCACTGGCGTGCGCTTGTCCCGTTCGGAATTGACGAAGCTCACCGCTCCCTCCAATCCGCTCGGACCCAACGGCATCATATTGCAACGGGTACTGGCGGAGTGCGCAGCGGAGAACCTGCTGGTCCAACGCGAGAGCCAAGCCACGGGTTCGCGCGACAGCGGCACCGTATTCTATCTGAATCGCTCATTGTGCGCGCACTACGGCCTACCCCTTCAAATGGGCGGATGGCGGGATGTTTCCGTCGGCGAACTGATGAAATGGATGGAGCGCCGCTTGACACCCATCCGCAAGAGCCAGGAGGCGATCTAGCATGCTCTGGGACCACTACGTGTTCCGTCGCGGCAACGCAGTGCACGAGCTGTGGGACAGTTTGTTGCAGGACCGCCCCGCCAAGTTGCTGTACATTGCAGGTCGTGGTTTTGACGTTCGTGCACAGGCGGTGATGCGCGAATTCGTGGCGGGACAACGGGGAGCCGGACGCCGAACGGTGAGCGCCAAGCTGCTGTTGCTCGGGCTCGACGGCTACGAACTGGACAAGCGAATTCAAGAGCTCACCGACGAGAACGCTGCGGCATTGAAGGCGGCGTTCTCACCGCTTGGTGAGACGACCACTATCACGATCGAGACGCCGGAGGGGGAGGAAGAGGCGAGTGCCAGCGATGCGCTGCGCCAGCGCGTTAAGACGGTTCTGGATGAGATGGGTGGTAAGACGGACATCATCCTCGACGTAAGCTCCTTGCCGCGCGCAACGTACCTCGCCCTGCTCACTAACATCCTGCAAAAGCTCGTCCCCAACAAGACGGCTGTCGAAGGTGGGGCTCACCCCTTGTATGCCAATGGGGTTAACTTCCAGGTATTGGTCGCGGAAGACGCCAAGCTGGATGGACAGATCCGGGCCGAAGATCCGAGCAACGATCTGCTAAACATCCCAGGCTTCTTCGCTGCATGGCAGGCGGAGCGTGTTCAGGACTGGCCCCTGGTCTGGTTTCCTGTTCTTGGCGAAGGGCGAGTGAACCAGTTGCAGAAGATCGCAGGCTCAATACCGACGGAAGCGGAGGTCTGTCCGGTCGTACCCCATCCCTCCAAGGATCCGCGGCAGGCGGATCGACTGCTTGTGGAGTACCGCGAGCCACTGTTCGACAGCCGCAAGACGCCGACGTCGAATATCCTCTATGCCCACGAGTTGCAGCCGTTCGAAGCCTACCGGCAGCTTTTGGGCGCGATGCTGCGCTACCAACACAGCATGACGATTCTGGGAGGTTGCCGACTGGTGATGACCCCACTGGGAAGCAAGCTCATCACCCTGGGTGCCGGCTTGGCGTGCTTTGAGATGCGTCCCTCCGACTTGAACGCGAAGTATGGTGTGGCGATTCCGCATGCAGAGCCGAGGCGGTACCTCGCTTCCGTCGAGTTGCTGCAGCAGTCGAAGCCTGATGTCTCGCTGCTGCTTTTGACCGGAGAAGCATACAGTGCCACAGGGTGAGCTGGGCAGCCGACCCGTCCGCCCCCGGTGAGCGACGCTAAGACCGCCTTCAAATGGGATGGAGAGTTGCCCGAATCGATAATGCTTTCGGTTACATTGCAACTTGTATGGCGGGTAACTACTCCTGACAGGCCATTGCGCGCAAAGCGAGTGGATGACAGCTCCGGCCAACGACCGGAAAGCTGGAGCGCCTCCCCTGCCCTACTTCGTTTGACATTAACCCCCAAGACACACGTTTCTGCCGCCGCTGGGATTGGCGTGCCTGCGGGACGCTGCGCTGCCATCATAAGCTGCTCGCCCCTGCCCCGCTTTTCGACCACGACCGACATGATGAGGAATCTCACGACCTACAGCTTTCCCCAACCCAAACGGCGGAACGCCCTCACACGCGCCCCTCATCGATGAGCGCCTTGAGATCAACGCCGGCCGTTGGTGGCGCAGCATGCATGAAGCGTCTCATTTGTTCGACCGCCGCACCGCGGTCTGCGAGTCGCGTCTTGAGACGGGCCAGACGCGCTTCCTGCGGTGAGAGGCGCCGCGAGATCACAAGCCGGTTCCCTTCCTGCTCGACCGTGAGTTGCGCGGGATCCGCTCCGAGCGTGCGCAGGAGCAGTGGCCGGATGAGGATCATCCGGCCCGGGCGAATGCGAACACGCACCTTTACCGACAGGCGCTTGTTTTGTCCGGTGGGCTGACGCATGGGCTCCCTCCCCCCAAAAATTCGCTCGCTTGCCGCTGACAGCAGACACACCGCCGTGAGTGGTAAGCGTCCGCCCAGCACCGTCTTCCGTCTCTGATTGAGATCGCCCAGAGTGGCGCCCACCAAATATTTGGTGGGGACCACTTTGGCTACGAATGGCATCACGCGGGTGACCCGCAAGGGGCGTCCGAACTATCCGGTCGACGTCAAACGCCACCTCGCCGGTCTCGCGTGCGAGGCGGGGATCTCAGTCGCGAAGCTCGCACTCGAGCATGGCCTCAACGCCAACCTGCTGTTCAAGTGGCGCCGCTACTACCGCGCCGGACTGTTCGGCAGGCCACAGCCGGAGCATGTAGCTGGGATGCCTGGCAGGGGCGTGATGCCGAAACTGCTACCGGTGGTGACCTTGTCGCCCACCGCGGGCCAGGACTTGGAGGAGGCGAAGCAGTCGGCGGCGCTCGAGATCGTCATCGGCAGTGCGACCGTGCGGGTGCTCGGCGAAGTCAGTCGCGAGGCGCTGCGCACGGTCCTCGACTGCCTGGACGCGCGGACATGATCGGGCTGCCGGCGGGCACCCGGATCTGGCTCGTGGCCGGCGTCACCGACATGCGCCGCGGCATGGACGGTCTGGCCGCGCTGGTGCAAGGCGCGCTGGGGGAGAATCCGTTCTCGGGGCACGTGTTCATCTTCCGCGGGCGGCGCGGTCATCTGGTGAAGCTCTTGTGGTGGAGCGGCGACGGGGTGTGCCTCTTTACCAAGCGGCTCGAGCACGGGCGCTTCGTGTGGCCGCAGGCGACTGACGGCGCAGTCCATCTCACCGCGGCGCAATTGTCGATGCTGCTCGAAGGCATCGACTGGCGTCGGCCCCGGCGCAGCTGGCAGCCCGAATGCGCCGCATAGCAGGGTTGCCGGGGGGCTGTTCACACGGGGCCGACTCGCGTAGACTCGCCTCATGGACTCGACCTCGCCCCTGCCCGATGATGCCACGCTGCTCAAGGCGATGGTCGCGGCCCAGCAGGTCGAGATCGAGCGACTGAACTTCATCATCGCGAAGCTGCGCCGGGCGCAATTCGGCCGCCGCTCCGAGCAGCTCGACGAGACGATCGGCCAACTGGAACTCTCGCTCGAGGAGTTCGAGGCGGTGCGCGCCGAGCGCGCCGTCGCCGTTTCCCCGAGCATTCCCGGCACCGAATCCGAACGCGCCGCGCGCGAGCCGTTGCCGGCGCACCTGCCGCGCGAGCCGCTCGAACATGCGCCGCAGGCGAGCTGCTGCCCGGACTGCGGCGGCGCGTTGAAGCGGCTCGGCGAAGACGTGAGCGAAATGCTCGAGTACGTGCCCGACTCCTTCCGGGTGATCCGCCACGTGCGCCCGAAGCTTGCCTGCGCCCGCTGTGACGCGATCGTCCAGGCGCCGGCACCGAGCCGCCCGATTGCCCGCGGGCGGGCCGGTGCGGGACTGCTCGCCCATGTCCTCACCGCCAAGTACTGCGACCACCTGCCGCTCTACCGCCAGAGCGACATCTACGCCCGGGCGGGCGTCACGCTCGAACGCTCGACGCTCGCCGACTGGGTCGGCCAGTGCAGCGCGCTGCTGCGCCCGCTCGTCGAGGCGCTTAACCGGTACGTGCTCGCAGCCGCCAAGGTCCACGCCGACGACACACCGGTGCCCGTGCTGGCGCCGGGAGAAGGCAAGACCCGCACCGGGCGGCTGTGGACCTACGTTCGGGACGATCGCCCGGCCGGCGACCGCGCGGCGCCCGCCGTATGGTTCGCCTACTCGCCGAATCGGCGCGGCGAACATCCCCAGGCGCACCTCAAGGCATACCGAGGCATCCTGCAAGCCGACGCCTTCGCCGGCTACGAGCCGCTGTATGCCGACGGAGACATCGTCGAGGCCGCCTGCTGGGCGCATGCCCGGCGCAAGTTCTACGAGCTCGCGAAGGCGCAGGCCTCGCCGATCGCCACCGAGGCGCTCACGCGCATCGGCGCGCTCTACGAGATCGAGGCCGCCATCCGCGGGCAGCCGCCCGACGTGCGACGCGAGGTGCGCCAGGCGCGCGCCGTGCCGCTGCTCGACGAGCTCCAGCACTGGCTCGGCGAGACGCTCACCAAGATCTCGAAGCGTTCGGCGCTGGCCGAGGCGATTCGCTATGCGCTCACGCGTTGGCCGGCGCTCACCCGCTACGCCGCCGACGGGCGTATCGAGATCGACAACAACGCCGCCGAGCGGGCGCTGCGCACCGTGGCGATCGGCCGCAAGAACTACCTCTTTGCCGGCTCGGACGCCGGGGGCGAGCGCGCGGCCGCGATCTACAGCCTGATCGGCACGGCCAAGCTCAACGATCTGGATCCGGAGGCCTACCTGCGCCACGTGCTCGCGCGCATCGCCGAGCACCCGGTCAACCGCATCGAGGAGTTGCTGCCATGGAACGTCGAACTCGCCCCGGTCGAAGCAAACCAGGAAGCCGCGTAGCGCCAGGCCCGGCGGACGATCCGCTGGCCGGCCTCCCCAACGTCACCTCCCTGATCGAGACCGAAGGGCAAATCACCCTCGGGCAGTTGTACCCCGTCGGCTGCGTCGCCATCGCCAACGACGACCACAACTGCTTGGCTATCCTCCAGCGCCGCGACGGCGAAACCCTCTACGAGCTCCTGATCCGGCTTGATGCCGCCATCAGCCGCGCATTGCGCGACGGAGAGTTCACCGACGAGATCAACGCATCGGACTGACGCCTGCGCAAGACGGTCGGCACCGGACGCTTACCGTGAGTGGTCATCACAGGTATGTCCAAAATCTGGACTTGATCGGGTTCGGCCTCCAATGAGCTCAACCTGTGCAAGATTTGCACGAGTTGGATGGGCGATGACGTCTGTCAGCCCTGCGCCCTCTGCATTCAATTGAGGCTTGATATTATCCCCCAAGCGTCGAAAATCCCCACCACTCCCACTACAAGACCACCTTATCCTCGGCCCAGAACGCAATGTCTTCGAAGCTGTTCACATCGCACAGCACAGACGGCGATCGCCAGGAACTCCCGCAGCTCATGGCGATGCGTATAGCCCGCCCGGCGTGGGTCTTCAATTTGGGCAAGACAATTCATCAAGTGTATCGGCGCCGGTGTTTCCATTCTCGTAGCCCAAAAGAGAGTGGAAGCCTTTTGAGAAAGGCTCACAAGATGCCTGCGCAAGTGCTTGAGTATGAATGCCTTTCAATGACGAATAATGCGATGTGGGTTAGTCTGGCATATCGATGACAATTGAATGCTTTAGCACTGACTGCCACTCGAACTGTCAAAAGTCGTCCGGCAGGTATCAAAGAGGCGCAGTTACCCGGCACTGCGTTCTATGGACAGCAACTCGACCAGATGAAAATCTTCATTGCCTCCTCCTCGACCAACCGCTCCGAAATGGGCTCTGGAGGCAGCCAGTTGCCGAATCACTGGTCTGGCCTCACTTTCGTTGGTACAGCCTTGTTGTCGTCAGCCGTCGAGATGCCAGGCAAACCGTGCTCCCTACTGCGAACACCAGACAATTCTCCGCGAAATTTGTCCAAACGCGATCCACGCTCCATTGGTTCGACCGTTTCTAAAATGAGGAGATGATCAAGCAGCGTTCGATATGAATTTTCCATCTCGATATGAAATCTCCACCTCGGCCCAAAACCGAGCGTTCGATCCAGCGCTACCAAGAACATACTTAGGACGGCTAGAGATTTCATAAACCAGAACAAAAACCCGCCTTCCGCACCCGGCAATGTGGACAAAAGAGCGGTGCATAGGAGAACGACGCCAGTAGTATAATTATACAACGTTCCATCCAATCCACGCAGCTTGGAGTGCTGTGCAATTTGGAATCTGATCTCCTCTCGGTATTCCAATAGCACACTGCGAAACTGCTCTTCAGTCATGAATGCTCCCTATTGCCCGTGCCGCCAACGACTAAGTTCAGAGGCGGATTGAACCCGAGTCGCCTCCGACGATACGTGAGGCAGGATTCGCCGATTGCTATGCATAGGAAGCGGCGATTCCAATAAATGTCGGCAGAAAACACTCCAGACAAACGCGCTCGTATTTGCGGGCAGCGACGACGGCCAGAGTCGCGGTTCAGTTACTTCTCGCTTGTTCAAATTCTAGATAATCTGTCCGCCCCATTTTGTGTTGACTTTTAATCGAGCCACTTTGCGGAGCAATTTCAGGGGCGAGCCTCTAGGGAGCGATTCTATTGCCGTCTCGATGACCGCCCACGGCCTTCATATATTCCACCAACGCCCAACGGTCCTCATCGGAAAACTGCCTATTGCCATAATCGTGTCCGGCGTTCGAGTTTCCAGGAATTTCGGCACCAAAGCCATCGAAGGCCCGAAACTGAAATATATTTTTTTCAATTGCCTGCGGTGTGCGGTGTGGATCACCCGAGAACTCATTAACATAGCCGACCTTTTCTGGATCAAACTCTCTGGTGCCCAGCGAGAAATACCTCGGCCGGGACTCTGGTGGCAGCAGCAGGTCATAGAGTGTTGGCACTGAACCATTATGCAAAAATGGGGGAGTCGCCCAGATACCAGTAAGTGGTCGGGCCTTGTATGCCAGCAGTGCATTTTTTTCTGTCATGCAGCGCTGTAGGCGTGCAACTTTTCCAGTTTCCAGTTTCATGCTTGCTATGTTGGACAACACTTGAACGACGTCTCCGCCACTACGAATTTCGGAAGAGATATCTTGATCCGACGAAGCCTCAAGTAAAAATGGATGGCTGGCCTTTAATGCTGCCCGCACACTTCCCAGCAGTTCTGTCCTTTTATAGTAGATGGATCCGACAACGGTCGCACTTAGCAAATCAGCTAAAGGCGCTTTTTCTTCAAATGGCGAACTGGAGAAAATTATGAACCTCCTCGGTGTTCCCCTCAGGATGCCTGAGTAGGCCTGATACGTGTATGCGTTGCACGCCATCCAAGGGTCGGTGCCAATGGCTCCTTCTCCACTCAGTTTGGTCATTTCCACATTTACCGACGTTGTTAGATCGTCGTTGCCGATAACACTATGGCAGCTGACACAGCCTCCAGAAGGGGCAAGGAAAAGAGCTTTTCCGCGCTCCCATCGTTCCACATCAATGGTTGGGAATGCGTCGGGCCAACTTGGTGGCTTGAGTTGTGCTAGCTGCCCTTCCAAGCGCATTAAATTCTTGAGCCGAGCGCTAGTTACATATCCATTGACTGCCGGACCAAAGCGAAATAGCTTCAGATCAGCAAATACGCCGGTTACTTCACCGACATTGCGCCCAAGCGCTCCGATCGCAATGTTTTCAAAAGTGGTGTTAGCCGCGATACCGTTCCATTGGACTTTATCTTGTTGATGGGTGTTCCACAGAAATGGATAACTTACCGGGGCATCAGCTGGATTATTCAGCTGCGTTCTCGCACGTAGACTCAGTAAGATTTTGTTGTATATGTGCCCGAAGGCGTCGAGTCGTCCAAAACCGTATTCGATGGCAGCTTTGTTCGCCGTCTCTTCTTCAAGCTGCCATTTGATCAATCGATCCATGGCATTTTTTAGCAAACTCAGGTTCTCTTTGCTCCTTTCGCCAATTCCTAGGACGGACTGGGCAAATCTATCGAACTTCGCACTGTCGTTTCTTGTCTCAATGAGTGACCTATTTAGCGCAGAGATAAAGCTTTGGAAGTCGGCAAGAGTTGGGCCGCCATTAATTCGAAAACGCCTTCCTTGGTATGTCAGCTCCGCGGTGTGGCAAGCTGCACAATTCAGACCAACCCAGGGCTCACGATCGGCTTGCCCTGCCTTCCAACGCAATCTAGTTCTATCAGAGAAATGCCGATCGCTTTGAGTATCGATCGCAAATCCAATTGGCAACTGATTCATTGCTGCCGGCTCAGGCCATAGGTATCGAAATTCCTCAATATATCCGCGCGTTAGGAATGGATCGGAGGAGCCCGGTTGTTCGAGGGCACGGAGCCAATCGAGCGGCAATAAGCGTGAGCCTTGCGAAAGCGTGTACCAAACCGCCCTTTGTTCCGGAGACCAGCCTTGGTCAAGGTAAGCGACTGACCGCTCCTCGGCCCCCGCCGAAGATATCGAGAAGGCGGCAAGGGTAATCAAGGCGCGTCGAACTACTGAAACCATTGGTGCCTCCTTTATTACTCGACGTCTTCGATGTTTAATTGTGACGTAACCGGCCTATTTCGGTGTATTCCGATTTCAATCAGCACTTGCGATGGCTCGTCTAAATGCTCCCGAGATCGAAGGAGACTTTGCCGACCCAGTCGTCGGCGTCACCTCACAATCTGGAGCAAGAACCACTGACCTGTTGGCCAAACTGCGGACTCGAATGCGTCAAATGTTTTTTTACATCATGCCCTGTGACTAAGCTACAGAAAATTGATCCGGAGCAGAGTGCAAGGCAAACAAACCGACTCGCAACATTGGGAATGTGTTACTTAAATTGTATTCTCATGATCAGTTCGCCAGGCAAGACCGTCTCTGGAACTGCAAAAAGGTCGATTGGCGGAGGCTTGCAGGAGCCGTCCTCCCATAACCTCTTTGCGATAGGGGAGCCAACCGCCGCAATTACTGAGTCGAACACAAAGTAGTTTCGATACTCCGGGCTTTCCTCCATCAGCGCCTTTAAACTCTCACCCATTACTGCAGTCGAATCAGCGAAGGTGTATCGACTGTCCGACGCGTAACCACAGTGGTGCGCTTCAAAGATCCAATCGTGGATGATGTAAGCAGGCGCATAGCCCCACGGTGAGTAACCTTCGATTCCCCACAAAAATCGCGGAATCGAACCTCCATCGGTGTACATCGGTCCTGGACGGATCACGCTTCCATCCCTACGGGTAAAGAGGAACGGGTCGTCTTCATTCGGGGTGAATAGAAAGTAGTCGCTGCGTATCCATCTTACGTCGATCGCCCCCGAGAATCGGCCTGCTTCGGTGCCGCGGTATAATTTTGAAGCGCAACCAGACGCAATGAGAATCAGAATAGCGGTAAGAAGGAGTCGCATTCCCATCTCTACATTAAGAACGTCCAATTTTTTAATGGAAGGTCACAGTTTTTTGCTTCTTCACATCAAATCTAGTTCGTCACATGGACTCGAGACTTAGGGCGCCTATTGCTTAGCCGCCTTCAATCGAGGGCGTGACTCACTTTATCGCGCCCCAAAGGCTGAATGCCATCGCGCAGGCTGGCTACAAGGTGCTCTCGGTCACCCCCTGCCTCGTGGTGACGCCCTTGACCTTGCCGTACAGCCTTCAACCGCTTGGTGCGTCCCTCACACTGTGCCCCTCAGCCAGAAGTGTTCCCAACAATGTGCTCCAAACTAAACTCAAGGAGTACCTCCGGCGGCGCCATCAAACAGTAGGGATCCCGCACGCAGTACCATAACTGAATAGACCGCTGGGAAAGTGCTTTCGTCTTCTCCTCCCAGTAGACAGCACGGCCAGGCAACCGGCGTGCGAGCGACCAAAAGTGTTCGGGTGTGGATGTCCCCTGAATTGCGGTGGGAGCAAGATCGATGTTGGCTGCGTTGTACGCCATTTGCACGTAGGCAGACGAGGAGATCGGATTCCCCTGGGTCAGCGGGTTGGGCACCTCCGCCGTGTTGGTTAGATGCTGGAACCACATCCCCGCCAAGGCGAGGAGGTCGTACTGAAGGCGCGCGGCGTCCGGTTGAAGGGCGGCTCGGCGAATAGCCTCCCGCTCGGCCTGCGTCATTGCAATGGAAATCACTGCAATATTAGGAACACTGCATTCAGCCAACCAATGGAATTCGGCTCGCGCGTAGTCCGAGACTCGCCTTGGCGCTACGCCATCTTTGTATATCCAATCGTTCAGCGACTTAGGTGGATGTATCGCGCACTCCAGGAGCCACGGACTGTCCTCCCCGCGCAAGCGATCCTCGTCGGGTGAAAGGTTCCCGTGGAACAGAAATGCGTGGCTCCAGTACGAAGGTCCCCGGTCGAAGCGAACAATCTCCTGACTCCGACGGAGTCCATAACCGAACAGACCGTACCGCCCGATCAGGCCGATGGCCATAGACCCGTCTCTTGCGTGTTCCAACTTGTTCTTGGGACGTTTCTTGATCGCCTGAAGGTCTAATGCGACCCTCGCGAGGAAGCTCGCGTTGTCCTTCTCCGCAAACTCCTTCGTCATGTCGATCGCCGCATAACCGTTCTTGGACTGCCCGTCGTCCAGCCGCTGGGGTACAAAAAATTGTCTACTTGTCATAGCCAGGTTCCCTAAGCTATCTCGAACTCCACCTTCATCTTTCGGCGGAACAAGTCTCCCCAGCCGGGATAAACGTCGGCCAAGGAGATTGCTCCGTTCTCGTCAAACTGCCACCACTGGACGGTGCATTTCAGGCCGCCACGGGCGCCAGCGGCGAACGTAAGGACCGCGAAATTCTGGGCCGCGTTGCTGTCTGCTAATCGAACCGCGGTGGCAACACGTGTATTCCCGAGCTTTGTTTGGGTTCGCACTCGCCCCAATGAGGCCGTCGGGTCGTATAGGGCAATGCGAGAGATCGCCGATGATACGACCTCGTAGTGAGGGACCGCCCCGGCTATGCTTGCAATCTCCTGAGCTCTGCTCCAGTGAATGTCACCCGTGAGCAACGTCAGCTGATGTTTGCTGGCCTGGATCGCATGCCATAGGTCGAAGAACTGATTCTTGAAGTACGCGAGGTCTGTCTCAGACTTGCTGGGTTCGCCAAGCAATGGCTGTGAAGTAACGAGGAATCCTGGGCCGTTGCGTTGTTCAATCCAGTCGATTGCCCGACGAAGCCACGCCGCCTTGGTGAACCCTCCCTCAGGAGACTCTGCTCGTTCAGTTCGAGTATCGAGAAAGAAGGCGCTGAACCCGCGTGTGAACTGAGGGGTGGTCGCCGGGTTCGGGAACTCAAAACATTTCAAGTCATCTGGGTCGAGTAATGCGACAGGATTCGCCAGTAGGTGATCGGGGTCCGCATTGAGGGCAGCCTGATAGACGAGGAATCCCCAGTGCATTTCATCAATGACTTCCCGAGCAGGAATCTTGAAGATTGAGGAGGCAAACTTCGCCAGGCGGATCTTCTTCGGGTAGTTGTTCCAAAATTCATGGTCGTCGGCCATGCAGATGTTAGGTCCGGAACTCAACCAAGCGAGAAATTTTGGGTCACGCCACTGGCGTGCGTAGTCGTCCCACGGATTCTTCATATTAAAGACCGGCAAGCCGACACCGCTGAGATCGAGGTAGATCTGGTCGCCGCTAAGGATCTTCAGATGAGGCGGCGGGTTTGGCGGCATGAATCGCTTGGGCAGAGGCATAGCGCCCGTCATTCGATTGTTCTGCCGGTAAAAGCAGCTTGCCAGGACGATTTCAAGGGTATCCGGAGTTTCGGGTAGGGTCCTAGAGCGTGCAATGTTGCTCGTCTGGCCCGCGCAAGTCACTCGTAGCTGGTGCGCTGTGCCCGGCTTCTGTCCCGCATGCGATGTAATCAGCAGAAAACTTCGATCGGCAGGAGAGCCGGAGGGGCTCCCTCCCAGGCCGGTCAACGGAATCAACCGGACGGAACCAGCCTCCACTGTGATCGGGCTACCATCGAGCTCGAACGAAAACTGATCCAGACTGCTCGTCGGCCCTTGAAACCACCACAAAAGACCATTAAATCCAGGCCTTCCTGGCACTGTGATGACTGAGCTGTTAGCCATAAGAAGAAGCTCCGGGCAGCACAACTTCTACGCAAACTCGCTAATGCCCCTCGCGGCATCATATGCCTAATAGGAAGAGCACGGCCGACATCATCATTGCGTCGCTGAATCCACCGAAAAACGTTGACATTACTGCGCGAAGGCCGAAACGCCCTTTCCTCTCGCACGGCTTACGCCCCTGCCCGCCCGATTTGACTATGCGAGATGGGCGGCAATGTCTTCTAGCATTGTGTCGGTATAGCACCGGATTGCAGGACAGCAAGCGACGTTTTTGGGTGGCGAAGGCCAAATGCACAAGTTCGTGAGCGCGATTCGCGTACGGTGCATCGATGGGACTTTCTGGGCCGTTGTATCTATCGGACGGCACTGCTCGCATCAACGCCGTTCCTTGTCTTAAGCGTTGTGCTGATGGACCCGCTTTCCGAAAGTCATAGTGGGCGACATCGATGGTCCGGGGCCGGTCGGATCGTGCGATCGCTCGCGGCTGGCCTGCTCCCGCCGGCCGGTTCAGTCCGAGCGCCGTCCGACCTACCCGATGGCAGAGGTAGGTTCCCGGTCGAGCGCCTATGGCAGAATTCGGGCATCTCACTCACAACACGCGTACAAGGGCAGAACCGCCATGACCTTGACCAGGGTCGACCTGATACAACGCATCATCGACACCATCGGCCTCAACAAACGCGAGGCGAGCGAACTGACCGATGCTTTTTTCGAGGAGATCAGCGCGGCGCTTGAAAAGGGCGAGGACGTCAAACTGTCCGGCTTCGGCGGTTTCCAGTTACGCGACAAGTCCTCGCGCCCGGGGCGCAATCCCAAGACCGGCGAAACGGCCGTGATCACCGCACGCCGCGTGGTGGTGTTTCACGCCAGCAACACGTTCAAGAAGAACATTGAGGCACGGATGCCCGCGTCTGACAAATCATCGCGCGGCCTTCCCCGCCCTGTCGGCATGTTGGACGCCGTCGAGCGCGAAGCCGACGAATTTGCCTGACTTCGAGCCGACAAGCCTGCCTAGGCCCGGCAAGGCCCCGATTCACCCTGTCGGGCACATCCTTGATTACGTCACCAGCGAGTACGCACTGCCCTGTACGTACGTCCATCGCCTAAATAGCACAGTCGACAACAAGGGTGTTGTCGGCTTCGTGCGGGCAATGAAATCTACATTCGTCGTGGTAGAGGGCGCAAAGCGGAGTCCCATGTCACGTGCGGTGCGCACATCCGGCGACACTTGACAGGCAAGGGCGCCCGACACGCGCCCCTTTCCCGTCTTTAGTGGCGACCGTGTGCGGTGGCCGATCGCGCCGGCGACGGAATCGAGGCGGCGAGCACGGTCGCCAGTCTCTCCGTCAGCACACGATTCTGCTGCGCCAGCTCGAATATCCCGAAAGCCTCGTCGATGATTGAGCGTATTCCCTCATCCTCCCAAGGCTTGGTCAGAAACTTGTAGATTGCCCCGTGGTTCACCGCTTCGATCACCGCGCCGAGTTCCGTATAGCCTGACAGCACGATGCGCACGGTGTCCGGATGCAGGGCCTTCACGCGGCGCAGAAATTCGGTGCCCGACATGCTGGGCATGCGCTGGTCGGACACCACCACGCCGACAGGGTGCCGGGCGAGCAACTCGAAGGCTTCGTGCGGGCTGGTAGCGGTGAACACCTGCACACGCTTGCGGTGGAACACTCGACGCAGCGCGTTTAGCACGTTGGGCTCGTCGTCGACCACCAGCAGGATGCGTTTGCCTTCCGTCGCGGCGTCGCCCGACGCCATGCGGCACCCGTCACGCAACAGATTGACGAAAGCGTCGCCGGGAAGCGGCGGACTGAACAGGTAGCCCTGCATGGCTTCGCAGCCGAGGCCGCGCAGGTACCCGAGTTGCCCCTCCGTCTCGACTCCTTCAGCGATCGCCGTCATGCCGAGGCTATGCGTCATACCGACGACCGCGCGGGCGATCGCGCTGCTGTTGGGATTGCTGGTCAGATCGGTGACGAAGGAGCGGTCGATCTTGATGCGATCCACGGGCAGCCGCTGCAGATAACTCAATGACGAGTAGCCGGTGCCGAAATCGTCGAGCGCGGTACCGATGCCGTCACTGCGTAACTCACGCAGGCAGCGAATCACGCTGTCGGCATCCTGCAGGACAATGCTTTCGGTCAGTTCAAGCTCGAGCAGCCGCGGATCGAGGCCGCTGCGGTCGATCGCGTGGCGCGCCACGGCACCGACGTCGCCGTCGCGGAACTGGCGCGCGGAGAGGTTCACGCCGACCCGCAAAGGCGCTCCGCCGAATTCCTGCCAGTCGCGGCAGCTGCGGCAGGCCTCGTCGAGCACCCATTCGCCGACTGCGCCGATGAGCCCATTGCTCTCCAGCACTGGAATGAACTCCAGCGGCGACACCAGTCCGACGCCGGGCCGATTCCAACGCAGCAGGGCCTCGGCGCCGATGACCTCACCGCTAGCGAGGTCCACCTGCGGCTGGTAGTGCAGCAGGAACTCGCCGCGGTCGAGCGCCCGGCGCAGGGCTGCATCGAGATCGAATCGCCGCAGCGAGCTGTTCGCCATTTCACCGGCATAGAAACAGTAGCTGGCATCGGCCGTACCGCGCCGACGCCCCGCCGCCACCACGGCCTGGCGCAGCGTCTCCTCGGTCGCCCCGTCACCCGCATGGAGCGCGATGCCGACAAAAGGGGCGGCATACAGATCCTGCCCCTCGATGCGCAGGGCCGGTGCGAGCAGTTCGCCAATCCCCAACGCTACCCTCGCGGCCATGTCACGGGTCTCCTCGTCTGCGGGCAGCCCCGGAACCCACAGCGCGAAGGCGTTCTCGGCAATGCGCGCGACGCCGGCCTGCGGAAGGCCCGCCTCGAGCCGACGCGCGGCCTCGCGCGCGATGAGCACGGCTCCGCCTGGACCGAAGAGGCGCGCAGCATCGTGGAACACGCCCAACTCGACCACGAGGATGGCGAGGCGCTCGCCGCGCGTCGTCGCCTCGCGCAGCCGCCGCTCGCACAAAGCACGATTGGGCAGGCCGGTATGGGCATCGTAATAGGCGAGGAACTCGATGCGTGACTGATCGGCGACGCGCGCCTGCTCGCGATGCAGTGCGGCGAGCGCGTAAGACACATCCGCCGCGACTTCGTCGAGCAGGCGACGGTCAGCCTCGGTGAACCCCTGCGGCTGCTGCGTGGCGATGCCAAACGCTCCGACCAGTTCCGTACCGTTGTGCAGCGGCAGCGCTATGCTTGCGCGCAGGCCGGCGTCGCGGGCCAATGCACGCCAGCCCACCGCGGATGCGTTGGCGGCAAGATCATCGAGGCGGCAGGGCTGTCCCGCACGCAGCGGACATTCATCGCCGCAAGCCGCGCACTGCGGCGAAGGCACGCTAACTCCGGCGCGCGCATTGATCCGTGGCCGGTTTTCGCCCGGCTCAAACAGCCCGATCCAGGCAGCAGCGAATCCCCCTTTCTCGACCGAAATGCGGCATGCCTCCGTGAACAGCGACTGGACGTCGTCGCTGCGCACGATCGCCCGGTTCACCGCACTAAGCATCGCATACAAGCGGTTGAGATGCTCAAGCTCCCGCAGCGCAGACGAATCGTCGGCCATCATCGTTTCTCCAGGAGGCGCCCGAGGCAGGCACGCAGAGTCCAGCGTTCGACCGGTTTCCCAAGCACGTCGACCACGCCGGCGGCGGCCAGGCGCGCGCGCGAGCCCGCATCGTCGATCGCCGTCACGGCGACGATCGGGATGGTCTGTGTCGCCGCATCGGCGCGCAGTCGGCGCACCACTTCGAAACCGTCCATTTCCGGCATCATCAGGTCGAGCAGGATGACCGCGGGCGGTTCGGCGCCGACCGCTGCCAGCGACTCGCGCCCCGAGCCCACGCTGACGACCCGGTAGCCCTCGCCGGCCAGCATGGCTTCGAGCACGCGCCGGTTGCGCGGATCGTCATCGACGATCAGCAGATACGGGGTGTTGGGTGTGTTCATGATCTGCCCACGGGGTTGTTCTCATTGTTGTTCTCCAGCGCGCGCGCGACCTCGCCCAGCAACTGCTGATAACGGATGGGCTTGGCGATATAACCGTCGCAACCGGCCGCGCGGATACGCTCGGCATCGCCCCGCATCGCGAAGGCGGTGAGCGCGATAACTGGAATGGCGCGCGTCGACGGGTCGTCTTTGAGCTGGCGTGTGGCGGTGAGACCATCCATCCCGGGCAGCTGTACGTCCATCAGCACGAGCGCCGGCTGGCGCTCTCGCACCAGCACCAGCGCCTCGTCGGCGCTCGTCGCGCACAATACGTCGTGCCCGCCCTGCGCCAGCACGAAGGCAGCGAGCTTCATGTTTGCCGGGTTGTCTTCGACGAGCAGGATGGTTGCCATCTAGATCTCCGGATGCCGCTGCAGCGCGCGCCGGACCTCCCCGACGAAGCGTCCGTGGTTGAAATGGGCCTTGCCCACGATCCTCTCAACATGGCCGTTGAGCGCTGCGCGATCTTCCACTGTCAGTTCCTTGGCGGTCAATACCATGATCGGGATCGTCGCGGTAGCGGAGTGCGACTTCAGGCTTTCGACCACCTCAAAACCACTCATCTCCGGCATCAGCAAGTCGAGAATGATCAGCGCGGGATGCTCGCGCTGGGCCCCCTCGACCGCTTCAGCGCCGCTGTAGGCGCGGCTCACCGCAAATCGCGCCTGTTCAAGGTGGCTGGCGACGATTTCGACCGCATGCGGATCGTCGTCCACCACCAACACCCGCCGCGGCCGCCCCCCATCTTCGACGAAGCCCAGTCGTCCCAGTGCGTCGAGCAGTTCTTCACGACCGACCGGCTTCTGCAGCACGTCAGCGGCGCCCAGCGACAGGCCGCGCCGCGTGTCGGCGACCACCGAGATGATCACGACCGGCGTGGCGGCGCGCGCAGGATTACCCTTAAGGCGTGCGAGCAGTTCCCACCCATCGACGCCGGGCAGAAGGATATCGAGGATGATCAGATCAAACTTCGTCTGGGCAAGCAGCTTCTCGGCGATCTCGCCCGTCTCGGCCTGCACGGCCTCGAGACCTTCGTCCTCGAGTTGACTGCGGATCAGCCCGAAGGCCGCGGGATCGTCCTCGACCACCAGCACGCGCGACCCCGACGGCGGCGCGGCCACCACCCGCTCCATGGCCTTCGTTTCCAAAGGCAGAGCGGTCTCACGCACCGGTAGCCAGACGAAGAAAGTGCTGCCCTCGCCGGGGACGCTATCGACCGCCACGGCGCCGCCATGCAGCTCGATCAGCTTGGCCACCATCGCCAATCCGAGGCCGGTGCCGGCGTAGCGCCGCGACAAGTCGCTGTCGACCTGGGTGAAGGGCTGGAAGAGCTTGCCGAGGTCGGTGCCGGCGATGCCGATGCCCGTGTCGCGCACGGCGATCTCGACGAAGCGGCTGAAGGCGCCTTCCGCGACCCCGCGCGCACGCCCCGGCCGGTCCGCGAGGGCGGCCTGTACGTCTGCGGTTCCGCATAGTCGGGCGCTAACGCAGACTCGACCGCCGTCGGGCGTGAATTTCACGGCGTTGGAGAGCAGGTTGTAGAGAATCTGTTTGAGCTTGCGTGGATCGGCGACCAACTCGGCGGGACTGTCGCCCAACTCCAGCTCGAGGGCCTGCCGATGCGCGTTGGCCTGTTCCTTGACCACGGAGAGGCTGTTGCGCAGCACTTCGCCCAAGAGCACCGTTTCGAGCTCGAGATCCATCCGCCCCGCCTCGATTTTGGATAGATCCAGGACGTCGTTGATGAGCGCCAGCAAGTGCCGCCCGCTGCCGAAGATCTCCTCGCAAAACTCGAGCTGCCGCGGCGCGAGCTCGCCGGCCATACCGTCCTTGAGAATTTCCGAGAAGCCGATGATCGCATTGAGTGGCGTGCGGAGTTCATGCGACATCGTGGCAAGAAATTCAGACTTCAGGCGATTGGCCTCTTCAAGCTGGGCGTTCTTGGCGCCGATCTCCTCACCCCGCGCGCGCAACTGGGTCGCCAGCAGTCGCACGTCTTCGTACTGGCGCAGGTTGTGCAGCGCGACTGCGAGCTGGGCGCAGAGTCGCCCGATGAAGGTCCGGTCCCGATCGTTCGGCACGCGCGACGCGAGCAGAACCATGAGGCCCAGACGGCTTTCCTGATAAACCACTGGAGCGATCACGACGGCCGCCGGCACGAGGTCGACAATCCCCGCCTCAAGTGCGAACCCTTCCATCGTGGAGGGAGACTCGACGACGACCACCTCTCCGCGCCGCGCCGCCTCGCCGAGCAGGCCCTCGCCGGCGGTAAAGCGGCGGGCGAGCCGGGCGGAGACGCCATACCCCGCCTCGAAGGCGTAGTCGCCGTGCCATTCGTCAAATGCGTACACGGCACCGGCGGGGTAGGCAAAACGCTCGGCGAGCAGCGCCAGCACCGCTGCGAGCAACGCTGGACGGTCATGCAACGTGTTCATCAGGCGCAAGGCCTCGCCGTGCCCGACGTCGTAGTTCGCCCCCTGCACGAGCTCCCGGTTGGCCTCCTCCAGCGCGGCAGTGCGCTCGGTGACGCGGCGTTCGAGATCGCGGTTGAGCGCGGCGAGTTCTTCCTGGCCGCGCCGGGTTGCCGCAAGCGCGTCCTGCAGCGCTGCGGTCGAATCATCGAAGGCGTGAGCGAGCTGTCCGAGCTCGTCGGGCGAATGCGCCAAGCCACTGCGCGCCGCAAGGTCGCCGGTGCGCAGCCGGCCGGCCATGGTGGTGAGGCTCTGCACCGGGTGCACGATCATACGCCGGCTGCTCGCCGCCGCCGCAGCGAGGGCGAGGACAACAATCAGCGCAAGCCATCCCATCCGCTGGGCGAGCCGCACCCACGCATCGGCCACCAGATCCTCCCGGTCGATGCCGACAATGGCGTAGAAAACCGGCTCCTGCCGTGACCGCACCGGTGCGAAGGCATGTAGCCGGAAATTGCCGTCGAGGCCCTTAAGGTCGGCGAGACCCTCGCCGCGCGCAAGCACCTCGCGGATCAGCGGCGCCTCGGGAAGTTGGCGGCCTACCCAGCGCTCGCCATCCTCGCCGCTGCGGGAGACCACCGTGCCCGTGCGATCAATCAGCGTCAGGCGCGCATTAGCTGGCAGACGGGTGTCGGTAACAAACTCGGCAAAGGCCGCGGTGCTCATCGGCGCGATGAGCACCGCAGTGACCGCGACGCCATCGCCCGTCAGCGGATAAGCGAGATTGATCGATGGACGCCCGGTCGCGCGTCCGATCTGGAACTCGCCGACGGCAAACTCGCGCGTCTCGAGGGCGCGCTGGAAATACGGGCGGCCGGCTGCGGTAATCGCACTCGCAAGGGGTCGCGACCCGCACCGTACCGGTCCTTCGGGCGCCGCGACGCTGAGCGCGAGAAACTCCGGAAGCACCGAGTGAGCCCGCGCAAGCAACGCCGCGCACTGCTCGAAGGGCAAGTTGCCGAGCTCACCTGCCTGGGCCAGCGTGAGGAGGGACTGGCGCAACCCACCCAGGTGCTCCTCGATGCGTAGCGCCGTATTGGACGCAATGCGTTGGGCGGTGGTGCGCGCGCGCGCCTCGGCCTCACGGAAGTCGTTCCAGCTCCAGTAGGTGAGCAGCAGCAGTAGCGGCGACAGCGTGAGCGCAACCACCACCTGCAGGCGGTTGGCCAGACCGATGGGAAGACGAGCAGTCACGGACTAATTCCTCTCCGGCTGGAAGGGCAGCGTTGTTGGGACACCGAAGAAAAAAATGGGCCAAGCGATACGTGCCACCTGTCCCGGCATCACGGAAATTCCGAGTCTTATTGTTTTTAATTAGCGCTTTATAGTCATGTTATGCCCATTTTGGGCTGCGACGGACCGCAGTAAAGCGATTCGCGTGACAAATTCCGCGCACCGGAGGGTGCGCGGGAACACCGCTCCGAACAGTGCGCCTGCACAAAACGGCTGGCGTGGCAAATAGCGCTGCAACCCTTGATGCCGATCGATCAGGTCTCTAACTCATCGAGCAGCCATTTTCTCACCGCATCTGCGACGCCGTCGGTGGCGCCCGCGATCCGTGTGTTCGCACTCATTGCGGCCTCCCCAGCAAGACGGGACGGCGTAGCTCCCACGCCGCGATCCATGCGGACAAGTCGTCCGCCGGCATCGGCTTGGCGATGAACCAGCCCTGTGCGACATCAACTCCCCTGGCGCGCAGGAAGTCCCAGTCCTCGAGGTCTTCAACGCCTTCGGCCACCGTCGTCATCCCGAGCTGCTGCGCCATGCTCAGACTTGCCTCGAGGATCGCCCGAGCCGACGCGTCGTTTGGGGCTCCACGGACGAAGTCGCGATCGATCTTCAGTTCGGTAAACGGGATATCGCGTAACTGCACGAGCGACGAGTGGCCAGTGCCGAAGTCGTCGATCGACAGGCCGAACCGTTTGAGGCGCAGCCGCGTCAGGATATCCAGCGACTCCAGCCGATTCTTCATCAGCCGGCTTTCGGTCACCTCCAGCGTGAGATAACTTGGGGCGATGCCCGCCTCGGCCACCCGCTGCTCCACGAGTTCGGGAAATTCGAGGCGTGTGAGGTTGTCCATGGAAACGTTGACGGCCAACGGCAGGGACAGCTCCGCCGCTTGCCAACGGCGGGCCTGTTTCAGCGCGCTGTCCAACACCGTCTGCGTCAGGGCATCGATGAGGCCACATTCTTCCGCCAGGTCGATGAACTGATCGGGAAAGACCAGGCCATCTTCGGGGTGGTCCCAGCGTACCAAGGTTTCGACCCCCGTGATGGCTCCGGAGGCAAACGCCACTTTTGGCTGATAGTGGTTGATCAATTGCCCACCCGCGATGGCGAGTCGCAACTCCTCGGCGCTATAGCGTTTGCGGTGCGCGCGGGGCTTTGGCGTGGGGCGGTCGGACATGTGGGCGAGAAGCTGCTGCAACTGGATCGGCGAAACGGGTTTCTGCAGTCCGCCGAGCACATCCAGCCTGTGCGCCCGGGCGAGCCGTTCCGCCGTTTGGAGAATTCGCGCATCTTCGCCGCTGACCAATACCAGGCACCCTGTGAAACCGATCCGCACGAGTTGCCGGACGAACTCGACGCCGTCCATTTCCGGCATCTGCAGGTCGCAAAAGATCAGATCGACGGCGACTCCGCGCTGGTCGAGGACGACCAGCGCGTCGCGCGCCCGCTCGCAGGACGTCACCTCCCCCGCACCGAGTCGGGACAACTGGTGCGCGAGCAGCCTGAGCATGATGGGGTCGTCATCGATCAGCAGTATGTTCATCATCGCCTCCTGATTGTTCATGACGTGTTCTGTTCAATGAGTACCGCGATCTCGGCCAGTACTGTGCCGAGGATGAGATCAAACTGGGCGATCCGGTGTGCGATGGCCTCCCGATCTTCGGCACGCCCCGCATTCTCGAGTTCCGCACAGAGATCCCCCAGCGCTGCGGCGCCGACCGCGCGCGAGGACGCTTTGAGACGGTGCGCAAGCGCGCCGACGGTACGGATGTCCCCGTCGGCAAATGCGGCTTGCAACTCCGCCGCCTGTTGCCTGGCGACGACCAGATAGTCCCCAAGAATGGCGCACACGGTTTCCTTGTCGTCGCCAACGAGCGCCCGCAGAACCGCGACGTCCACAACAGGCGTCGGGGATGCTGCCCGGGTGGATGCGGTCAGGGGGGGCGCCGCATGCGAGGCTCTGGGCACCGGCAGCCATTTCTCCAACGCGGCGCGAAGCACATGGATCTGGATCGGCTTGGTCAAATATTCGTCCATTCCCATCGCGTGGGCCCGATTCGCCTCGCCGCGCAACGCGTTGGCTGTGAGGGCGAGAATGGGTATGCGTCGCCGCCCGGCCTCTTCCCGACGAATCGCTTCCGCGAGCGCGTAGCCATCCATTTCGGGCATGTGAAGATCGGTCAGCACGAGCGCGTAATGCCCGTTGCGCCACATCCGCAGCGCCTCGATGCCCGTGGAGGCGACCTCGGCGGCAAAACCGAGTAGCGCGAGCTGTTGCAGGACGACCTTCTGGTTGATCTCGTCGTCTTCCGCCACCAGAATCAGCCGACCGAGAGCGCGGGCCTCAGCGACGGATGGCGGCGGCGCCTCGTCGTCCTCCTGGACGCCACTGCCACTGTCGTGGACGATTTCGGGCGACGCACGGCCCGCCGCCACGGCCACCGCGTGCAGGAGGGCCTGGCGCCTCAAGGCATCGCCGTCCAGGATGACCCGATCCGGTCCCGCCACCCGGGCGCGCCGTCGGCGCCCGTGCGTGATGTACAACCTGTGCGCATTCGGGATGTCCTTCAGGACATCGCTAGTCTGCTCGCGTCGGTGGTCGGCATACGCGATCACGACCGCCGGTCCCGCCACCCGGGCGGCCTGCTCCGCCGCGGCGCGCTCATCGCTCGCCACGAATACGCGGGCGCCGGCGTGTTCGAGGTAGGCACGCAAGTCGCTCGCATTCAGGTCTGCATTTTCGATCAGGATGCAGTCGATCGCTTTGAGGTCCGGGAGTGCGCGCGCAGGTTGTTCGCCGGCGATTTCGAAGGGGAGCGTGACGGTGAAGCGGGAACCAGCCCCAGGCAAACTCTCGACCACGATTTCGCCGTCCATCAGGTCCACCAGTCGGCGGCAAATCGCAAGGCCGAGGCCGGTACCACCAAAACGGCGAGTGGTCGAAGCTTCCGCCTGGCTGAAGGGGGCGAACAGGCTGCCGAGGGTCTCCGGTGCTATGCCGATGCCGTTGTCGGCGATGCGGATGGCGAGGCGGAACGGCATCTGCTCCGCGACCTCGACGCGAACCGACACGCGGCCACGCACGTCGGGACGGCCGGCGGAGAACTTGATCGCGTTGCCGACAAGGTTGTACAGCACCTGGCGCAGGCGTACGTCGTCCGAGAGCACCCGCTCCGGAACATCGGGCGAGATGAACAGGGCGAGTTCGACGCCTCGACGGGCCGCCACGGGAACCAGAGAATTGCACAACCCTTCGACCAGATCCGCGATCGACAGCGGTGCCCGTTCGATCTCCAGCCTGCCCGCCTCGATCTTGGAGAAATCCAGAATGTCGTCGATGATCCCGAGCAAGGCGGAGGCGGACTCTCGGATCGTCCGGATGAGATCGGACTGGTGTTCCGACAGGCGGCTGTTGGCGAGCACGTCGACCATGCCGATCACCCCGTTCATCGGCGTGCGGATCTCATGGCTCATCGTGGCAAGGAACGCCGATTTTGCCCGGCTTGCCTGCTCGGCATCGGTCCGCGCTGCGCTCAGTTCGGCAATCAATGCCTTGCGCTCGCGGATGTCGCGGAGTGTGCCGATGAAGAAATGCTCGCCACGCAGTGCGTATTCGGCGATCGACAGTTCGAGCGGAATGAGGCGTCCATCCTTGTGCAGCCCTTCGACCTCGCGGCCGATGCCGATGATATGCGCTTCGCCGGTCTGCCGATAACGGTCAAGGTAGCGGTCATGCTGGCTGCGATGGGGTTCGGGAATGAGGCAGGATACGTTCTGCCCAACGACCTCCTCGGGCCGGTAACCGAAAATGGTCTCCACCGCAGGATTGACGCCGACCACTTTGCCCCGCGAGTCGATGCGGACGACGCATTCGAGGAGGTGGTCAACCACCGCTCGGATCTCCTCCTCCTTGGCATTCAGGGCGTCCAGCGCGGCAGTACGCTCAACGACGCGTCGTTCGAGTGCCCGATTCATGTGCGACAGGCGTTGTGCTGCATCATGCTGCTCGGTCACATCACGCGCCGTCGCATAGATCAAACCGTCAGGCTGGGGCAACGCCTTCCATTCGAGCCAGCGCCAAGCGCCATCCTTCGTACGGTAGCGGTTCTCGAAGTTCTGCAATGCGTCCCCGGCGGCCAACCGTTCCATTACCTGCGCGGTTGCTGGCACATCGTCAGGATGCACCAAGGCCATGAACGGACGGGCAAGGATCTCGTCCTCGCTCCACCCCAACACCCCGCTAAAGGCGGGATTGATCCGTTTGAAATAGCCATCCATGCCCGCAATGCACAGGAGATCGAGCGAGAGCGCAAAGAAGCGATCACGCTGCTCCTCGGCCTGCCGGCGCGCCGTGATGTCCTGAAAGAGCACGAGCGCGCCCACGCGTCCCTGGTGTTCGTAGGGAACTGCCGTGACTTCTCCATAGAACCAAGAACCGTCGAGGCGAATCAATTTCTCCTCGATCGAAGAGGCTAACTGCCACTCGGCGTTGAGGCGTCGAATGCGCTCGGCTGCAATACCCCGATCCTCTGGATGGATGAAGTCCAACACCTCCCGCCCAATGAACTGCTCCTCCGATCGCCCCCCCAGCATCGCAATGGCCTTGGGGTTAAGAAACTTGAATCGCCCATCGCACTGCAAGAACACGCCGAATGGCGACAGTTCGATAAACTGGCGGTAGCGCGCTTCGCTAGCCGCGAGCGCCACTTCGGCTCGACGCTCATCGGTCACGTCGCGGAACACCAGCACGACGCCCTGCACCACCCCTGCTGCATCGACGATCGGCGCGGCGCTGTCGGCAATCGTATGTTCACGGCCATCGCGGGCAATGAGGACGGTATGGTTGGCCAAGCCATGGATCTCCCCGGTCCGGAGGACCTCGTCGATCGGGACTTCGGTCTGACGGCGCGTTTCCTCATTGATGATCCGGAACACCTCCTGGACGGGATGCCCAATCGCTTGATCCAGCGACCAACCCGTGAGCCGCTCGGCGATCGGATTCAGGCGTGTGATGCGCCCGTTCGCATCTGTGGCCATCACAGCGTCCCCGATCGAGTGCAGCGTGATGTCCAAGTCCTTTTCGCTTTGCTGAAGCGCCACTTCGGCGGCCTGCCGTGCGCGGAGTTCCTGCTCGAGTTCTGCCGTCCGCTCGGCAACCAGCGCCTCGACGGCCGCCTTGCGCCCCGCTGTGCCAAGCCCGACAAGGGTAATCAGAAACGCGGCTACCACCGAGAAGCCGAGGAAGGCGCGCGACCCCAGGCTGGCTCCGGGATTCCAAAGCCCGGTCACGTGCTGAAGTTCCAGGCGCCAGAGCCTTCCGCCGAATTGCACATCCCGATTCCAGTTCGGGGCGACATCGACCGCAAGCGTGCCGGCGAGGACACGGGCTTCGTCTCCGGGCGTAACGTCAGAAACCCGGAAGCCAAGGCCGCGTTCCTGCGCCGCACTTGCGAGCGGGCCAAACAAAGCCTCGAGTTCGAACGACCCCATGACGAATCCGCGCAACGCCGCTCGCCGTGCGGCGACGGACGTGCGATCCGTCGCTGCGTCCTGCCGATAGACCGGAATGAATACGGGCACGCCGATCCGTCCGTTCTGCACGAGCGGAAGGACTTCGGTCGCGACCGGCTGCCCAGTGTCCCGAGCGCGCTCCATCGCCATACGTCGGGCAGCCTGTGAGGCGAAATCGAATCCGCGGGCGGCCCGATTGCGCTCCAGCGGTTCGATGAAGAGTCCGGGAAAATAGACGCTGCGCGCGGCGGCATCCGAAAACCCGCCGTCGGGCGCCCGCTCGGTGATCCGGAAATCGCCCAGTCTCGCACCTCGCAACGCGGCCTCAAAAGCCGGCCGCTCCGCTGCCTCCACGCGGGGTAGCCATGCGAGAGCCAGCAGACCCGGCCGACTCATCACATGAGTGGCGAATACGGAAAACTCGCGCGGGGTGACCTCGCCCATGGCAGCGAAGAGACGCTCGACGTCGATCAGGGCGTCGATCGCCGAGGGCAGCGGCAGAAAGCCGAGTTGATGCGCTTCAGTCTTCAGCCGCTCGGTGGCGCGTTGCGCCTTCGTTTGCTCCAGACGGGCGAGTCCGACATTTCCCGCCGCGATCAGCGCAACGGTCATGACGATAGGTAGCGCGGTCGCGCTCCGATCGCGCGCCCAAGGATGATGCGCACGCGGCCACACCAAAAGGGCGAGCGGCATGCACAGCAAGACGCCGACGACATCGCCAGCCCACCAGACCATCCACTGGTTCAGGATCTCCGCGTCGCCCAAGCGGCCGAAACCGCGCAGCGTCAAGACCCCGATCGTCGCCGATGCCACGCATGCGAGCGGACCCGCTCGAAACAAAAGCCGCCACAGCTCGCCATGGCGGGGATGGGGACTCGTTTCCTCGACGAAGCGCCGGGTCAGCCAGAATCCCAGAAGCGCCTGAATTGTTGCCCCTGAGGCGGTGATTGCCGCCACTGCGCCTCCCGTTGCGGACCGATCCAGCCACAGGTCAAGGAGAAACGCACCGACCCAGACACCCGGCCAGCACCGTACGCCGAGGACGAGAACAGCCGCAAGCGCCAGCCCGGCGGCGGGCCACGCCGGCGCGGCATAGCCAGGCGAAAGCGCGAGGAGTCTTCCCGCCAGCCCCCCCGCGACATACATCGCCCCGGCGAGAGCGATGTTCAGCAGCACATTGCTGCGCGGACCGGACCGGGCACTCCAGACTAATCCAGAAACGATGTCCATGCGTCAGCCCCTTCGCCACCTGACACCTTGACTCGAGCAGGGAGCGTCGTGCGGGGAATCGGAACGCCCGACACCGCCTCACGCTCACGTGCGCCGCCCTCGTCATGCAGCAATGCTCCGCGCGTCCGTCCCATGCTGCGCTCGAACAGTATTGCACGAACGCATACGCGAATATCCTTAACTATTATAGGTATTTAGGGCGTTTGGCGATCGTCGGTCCGACGTTGCGGGACCCGAATGCAGCGGCGCTACCGTTGGGCGGGCGAGCGAGCGCAAAACTGTATGCGGCGTCCTCACCGATCGGCCGGACTGGAACCCCCGATGGGATTGGGCGGCGCGGGATACGTCAGTACCGCGCCGGTATTGCGTTTATCGGAGTACATGGCCTCATCGGCGTGTTTCAGAAGTTGTTCAAGCTCTTGGCCGTGCTCGGGATACAACGCAACTCCAATACTCAGCTGTATCCGCAGTGACTGACCGCCGATATCGAGCGGCGGCAGCATCGCGTCACGAATCTTGACTACGACAAGCTGAGCGTCACCCTGCGTCGCGACGCCTTCGAGCAGTACCACGAATTCGTCTCCTCCAAGTCTTGCAACGGTATCTGCCCCACGTACGCAAAGTTGCAGTCGGCGTGCGATGTCCTTAAGCAACAGGTCTCCGGTCGCGTGTCCGAGCGCATCGTTGACCTGCTTGAAGTCATCGACGTCGATGTACAGAACCGCCATGGAGCCCCGGCTGCGGACACATCGGGCGACGGCGGAGTTGATACGGTCCTTGAACAGGCGCCGGTTGGGCAAGCCGGTCAGTTCGTCGTATCGGGCCGCGCGCAGCAGTTCATCTTTCATCTGCGCGCGGTCGATCGCGATCGCAACCTGCTCCGAGACGAAATGGAGCAGGCCCCTGTCCTCGTCCGAGTGATGTGTTTCCGGATCGCTTTTCAGCACCAGGACCCCAATCGTTTCGTGCTGCGCGATGAGCGGAATTGCCAGCCAGCCGGTGCGGTCGTGACGAGAGAGGGCTTCGCCCGATCGCGCGCGCAGCATCGTATCCGGCAGCCGCATCGGACGACCGCCACATATCACTTGAGCACAAAACTGGCACGCCAGCGGTTCGTCGAGGACCGGCAAGCTCCCATCCCGATCCATCTGGTAGGAAAAACTCAGCTCCTTTGTGCGCCGGTCGCAGGTGGCGATAGCCAGGCCCGCCACCGGCACAAGCCGCGCGACGATCTGGTGAATTTGACGCAGGAGACCATCGAGGTCGGTCGCGTTGTGTGCGGCTTCGGAAATCGCGTAAGTGGCATGCTGAATAGCCTCCGTGCGCTTCAAATGGGTGACGTCGCGCGCAACGCCGATCCGCAACTGGTCCTCTGCAGACCAACAGGCGGACCACATGACGTTCACGTAACGGCCGTCTTTACGGAGGTAGCGATTCTCGAAGCCGACTCGAGGGCACCCCGCCATCACATGCCGGGCCTCCTCCTGCGTTCTTGCCCGGTCGTCCGGTGCAAGGTAATCGAACAACAGCTGCCCGATGAGCTCCTCAGGCGCGTACCCGAACATGCGCTGACACGCGGCATTCACGTACACGATGCGCCCGCGCGGGTCGACGAGGAAGGTCGTGTCGAGCATCAGATCCACGAAGTCGCGCAAGCTGCCCTCCTGCGTACATGTGCCCCCGCTGCCAGGCCACTGCCGATTCGCAGCAGGGGCGCGCGCCCATACGATCCGCTCGGTCGCCCCGCCCGTGTGGCATATGTCGCCGGCTTCCGATCACCATAAATGAAATACGGGTTCCGAGCGTCTCTCGAGGATATTCAGTTTAGGGCGACGCGGTCCCTTCGAACAGATCCGCTCTCTGTAACTTGAAGCCGACCGTGCAGCGCATACCCTGTTTCGCAACACGCATCACGCAGAGACCGACACCAGCCGCCCGGGAACGTATCCGTTCACCGAGTCCGCGCCGAGAGGCGCGCTTCCGATCGCATACTCCCGAATGACTTCGCCCCGCTCAAGATCCACAAGTCGTACGAAGATCTTCCGGGATTCCGCCGAAACGACGAATTCCAGTGCTTTGGCGTGGGCCTGCGGCAGTTCATTCGTGACGCTAACGCGCTCATGCAAGCCAGGCTCGAGCGTTGAGCCCGGGACCGCGGCGGATCGATCGTGTTGCACCCGCATTGCGTTGGCCGTCTTCCGATGCGTCGTTGCATCGTCGAGCTCGCCACGAAGGAGGTCCGAAGACGCCCCGCGCCGATTGGATGCGCCTTCCAACATAGCGATGCTGATCGCGCTCGTCGCTGATAGTCTCCCTAACATTTTTGTCCCCCCTGCCCCCGTTGCGATCCTCGCTTACTTCCGAGGTACGCGACAGCAGCCGTTGCTGCGTCAAACCAACTGCACCTTGAACACGCTGAACTCCGTTATGGGATCGGCGTCGACCGGCCCACATAGTCATGAGGCCATAGGTGCGTACGCCGGGATCAGAATACGAAAAGGAGGCCAGCGGGAATATTCGCAGAGACGCGTGAGCGTCTACGCAGATCTACCTAGAAAGTAGGCAGCAGTGACGGTAGAGTGACGATTCTTCTCATATCACTTGCCTGAGCGAAGTACCGTTTCGCGGGTTGGTGCGCAGGCGACGAACGCAGGGGGCATTGATGAGTGGTGACCAGTCGGTCGTGATCGTTGATGACGACGATTTTTTTCGAAAGGCACTCGAACGCATCTTCCACTCCGCCGGCTTTCGCGTCGAGAGCTTCGCTAGCGCGGAAGCGTTTCTCGCTGCCTACATTCCGAAGGAAGAGGCTTGCATCATCCTTGACCTGCGGATGCCGAGAATTGGGGGGCTCGAACTCCTCGATCGCCTGAATGAGCGCGGCATTGACGTTCCGGTCATCATCTACACGGGCAATGCAGACGTTCCGGTCACCGTCCAGGCGATGCAGGCGGGGGCCTTCGCCGTCGTCGAGAAACCGCTCAGCAGCGAGCTGTTGATCGCACGCGTACGAGCGGCGATTGCCGAAACCCGAGCCGGGCGGACTCGGCGGATTCAGGTCGCGGCGGCGCGTGCCAAACTTAAATTATTGACTGAACGGGAGGTCGAGGTGGCACGACATCTGACCGAAGGCCGGTCATCTCCGGAAATGGCCGACATCCTCGGGATCAGTTCACGGACGGTCGATGCGCACCGGGCCAACTTGTTGCGCAAGCTGGAAATCAAATCCATCGCCGCACTGACGCGCCTCTTCGTTCTGGCCGAACTCGGCGACTCGTAATACCCAATAATGACATGAAGGACATGTCTTGCTCATTGTTCGACAAGGTCAGGCGCCGACCGGGAGTCTTGCGCCCGGCAAAAGTAACTCTGAGCCCTCGACGGGTTCCGAGGTAACGGTCGATGAGCGCGAAAGAGACGCCCAGATGGGTGAACTGCGGCCGATCTGGCGAAATAACGTCCGAGCCGACCATCACCAATCAGGGCATGCCCCTCGCCCGATTGACACGTACGAAGGTGGTCCCGGCGTCCCGGTCCTCCACGCCCTCGACGATGGACTTCAAGTAGCACGGTCGTGTGCGTGTATAACTTTCGGCATACTGGGTTCACTGTAGTCAGTGCGTGGTGAATGCCGTACCATCCCTAGCCACCTCACGACTGCACGAACCATGGCGCGACACTTCAGCATTCGCAGACGCCTCGGCCTTCAGGCTGTCTTCACGGGCGCGGTGATGCTGTGTCTCGCCGTCGCGTTCGTGTGGGCCCAGCAGGCAACGGACCGTGCCTTTCTTCGCGTGGTCGAAAGTGAAATGCTCCCCGCGATCGAATTGCGTGCGATCGGAGCGCGACTTCAGTCGATTCATACCCGAATCCAGTCCGTCCTCTTGGGTCAGGCGTCGGCGCTCGGTGCGCTGGAGCTGCTGCTTAAGGAACGACCGCTCTTGCTGACGGCGTGGGAAACCTTCCGCCGAGATCACCGCAACTGGCTCGAGGATCCCGACGAGGATGCCCTCATTGCGGACATCGAATCCGCTCTACCAACACTTTTGGCATTTCTCGACGACACCGAGCGGGCGTACGAGCGGCACGACCGGGAGCAATTGTCGCACTTGGCTGAGACCGGCTGGTATCAACTCCAGCAATCTCTCATTCAAAATCTGCAGGCCCTGTCCGCCTTGCAGGAGCAACATGCCCTTACGGCAACCCAACGCCTGGAACGATCGATTCTGCATATCCGGCTTGCCGTCTCGGCAGTCCTCGGTACCGGATTGCTGTGCCTCGGTTTCTTTTCGGTGCACCTCGGTCGACACATCATGCAGCGCATTGTCGGCATCGAGCAGGCCTTGGACGCAATTGCGCGCGGGGAGCAATCCGTTCAGATCCCTTACCTAGAGGGTGAGTCGGAAATGGCGCGGATTGCGTCGGCGATCAATCGCACGATTGCGCAGATAGCCGACGACCGCCTCGCGCTCACCGCCTTGATGCGTCAGCTGCAGACAGTGTTGAATTCAGTCGCGGAAGGGATCTATGGCGTTGATGGGGAAGGCCGCATCATGTTTATAAACCCCGCGGCGTTGATCATGCTCGGCTATCAGGACATCGAGGTGATTGGCCAGACTTCCCACTCGCTGTTTCATCACCATCATGCGGACGGGCGTCCTTACGCGCTCACAGACTGTCCGATTGCCCGCTCGCGTCAAGATGCGCACGTTGAACATCGGGACGATGAGGTCTTCTTCCGCAAGAATGGCAGCAGCTTCCCGGTCGAATACACGAGTGCCCCGCTTCTCATGGACAGCGAGCGCGCGGCGGGTGGAGTGGTCATTTTTCACGACATCACCGAACGTCGAGAGCACGAGCGACTGCTGAAGGAAACCGTAACTCAGCTACGGGACACGAATGCGCGTCTTGCCGAAACGCAGGTCCAGCTCATTCAGGCGGAGAAGCTCGCTGGTTTGGGGCAACTGGCCGCCGGGGTTGCTCACGAGATGAATAACCCCCTTGCCTTCGTCAACTCGAATTTCGCGACACTCGAAACCTATGTACACGACCTCCTCAATCTGATCGAGGGCTACGAGGGCGTGATCGCGGCGACGGAGGACTCCTCGGCACGTGCGACGGCCACGCGGCTGCGCGAATCAACCGATCTCGACTTCCTCCGCGACGATCTCCGGGCCTTGATTCGCGAGAGCCGTCAGGGCCTGCAAAGAGTGGGCCGCATCGTAGGCGATCTAAAGGACTTCTCTCGAATTGACAGTTCGCCTGCCGAATGGGGAGACGTGAACCTCAACCATTGCCTTGACGCCACGCTCAAGGTGGTGGCTGGGGCGATTGGCGAGAAGGCGGAGGTAGTGCGCGATTACGCGACCCTGCCGCCGGTACGCGGCAATGCCGTCCAACTCAACCAAATCTTTCTGAATATACTGCTCAACGCCGTCCATGCGATCGACCATCATGGAACGATCACACTGCGCACGTGGTGTCGGCTGGACGAGGTATGCGTCGAGATTGCCGATACCGGCTGCGGCATGGCACCTGACGTCAGCGATCGCATGTTCGATCCTTTCTACACCACGCGCCCCATCGGACAGGGAACCGGGCTCGGTCTGTCGGTTGCGTACAGTATTGCGCAGAAACACGGCGGGCGCTTCGAGGTGGATAGCACCCAAGGACAGGGCACTTCCGTCCGACTGTGGCTTCCGATCGGGGACACGCCGGCAGGCTAATGTGCCTCTTAGCCGGCAATGGGCGCGTCAGCGGCCCGGCGTGAAGTGGTTTGCAGCGCCGGTTGCGCGCGGCTCCAATACCGCCTCGTAGTAGCTGAACGCATCGCGAAGGTGATCACGTAGCGCATTGTCGTCCCAGGGCTTCGTCAGGAACTTATATAAAGCGCCGGTGTTGACCGCCTGCATGATCGATTCCAGCTCCGTATAACCGGATAACACGATGCGCACCGTACTCGGATGAAGCACCTTGACGCGGCCGAGAAACTCGGTCCCATTCATCTCGGGCATTCGCTGGTCGGACAGAATAACCTGCACGGGTTCCCTGGCGAGGATCTCCAAGGCTTCTCGCGCGCTACCGGCCGTCAGCACTCGGTAGCCCTCACCCCGCAGCAATCGCCGGATCGCGGAAAGGATGTTCGGCTCGTCGTCGACGAGCAACAGGGTTCGCGTGTCGGTGACTGGTGCCATGATCGGCAGACAAGTCTCCTGGCGTACAAGTTCGCTAAAATCGTCTGCCGGTAGCGGCTTGCTGAAAAGATAGCCCTGCATTTTGTCGCACCGATTCTTCCGTAAATAACTCAGTTGAGGCTCGGTTTCCACGCCTTCGGCAACGACATCGATGCCCATACGATGGGCAAGCCCGATCACCGACGTGGCGATGATCGCCGAACTGGGATCGGACACGATGTCGGTGACAAAGGAGCGGTCGATTTTCAGTTGATCGATCGGAAAGCGACTCAGGTAACCGAGACTCGAATACCCCGTGCCAAAGTCATCGAGCGACAGCCTGACCCCCAGTCGCTTCAGTTTCGTCAAGCGCTTCACCGTCTCGTCGGGGCGCTCCATGAGCATGCTCTCCGTCAATTCGAGCATCAGCAACTCGGGCCGGATGCCGTGGCGAGACAGTGCACTCGCCACCGTCGCTTCAAGGTCCTCGCCGCGGAACTGCCGCGCCGAAACATTGAGCGCCACACTTACTTCGCCGAGTCCGGCATCCGACCATGCGCGCATCTGACGACACGTCTCTTCGATCACCCACGCCCCCAGCGGCACGATCAGACCGCTACGCTCGGCTTGGGGAATGAACTGCAATGGGGGTACCAACCCATGCCCGGGTCGCTGCCACCGCACGAGCGCCTCCGCGCCGCAAACATGGCCGCTGAAGATATCGACCTTGGGCTGATAGTGCAGCACGAATTCGCCGTGCTCAAGCGCACGCCGCAGCGCGCCTTCAAGCTCCAATGTGTTCAGTGCCTGGGTATTGAGCTCGCCCGTGTAATAGCTAAAATGGTTTCCGCCGAGCGCCTTCGCCTGATGTACCGCCGTGTTTGCCTTATCCAGCAATACGGACGGCGCAGTGCCATCCTCGGGGCACACGCTGATACCGACACATGCGGTCAGGTAGACGTCGTGCGCGTCGAGAATGGTGAATGGAGACTCCAGAAGCGCCTGCATGTCACGGGCCATCCGCTCGGCATCACGAAAATCTGCCAGCCCCTCCATCACAATGGCGAACTGATCGCCGGCTAGCCGCGCGAGGGTGTCTTCGCTGCGTAGACGTCCACGCAAACGCAGCGCTACCGACTGCAGCAAGTGGTCGCCCGCAGCATGGCCCAAGCTGTCATTCACATTCTTGAATCGGTCGATATCGACGACAAGAACCGCCACGCAGTGCCCGTGACGTTTCGCTCGCTCAAGCCCATGCTCGAGTCGCAACTCGAACAAGACCCGATTGGGTAACTCGGTGAGCACATCGAAGTGGGCCAGCCGACGTAATTTTTCCTCGGTGTGCTTGAGCTCGGACAGGTCGCTGGCGACCGCAACGTAGTGCGTCGGCTGGCCAGTCGCATCACGCACGGTGCTGATCGATAACCACTGTGGAAACACCTCCCCGTCCTTGCGCCGGTTCCATACCTCCCCCTCCCAGAAACCGGTTTTGGTGACTGAATTCCACATCGCCCCAAAGAAAGCCTTATCGTGGCGCCCGGAACGCTGGATATTGGGATTCCTTCCGAGAACCTCCGCCTCGGTGTATCCACTCATGCGGGTAAAGGCGGGATTGACGGCGAGGATCCTGGGGCTGAGATCGGTAATAAACACCGCCTCACGACTGCTTTCGAAGGCAACACCGTAAAGGCGCAGGCGCTCCTGAGTGTCGCGTTCGGCGGTGATGTCGTTCCAGGAACCTATGACCTGCAGCGGCGAATCCTCGCCTGCCCGGGCAAGCACGCGCTGCTGGTCGCGTATCCAGCGGATCGAGCCGTTCCGATCGTAAAACCGATACTCGGTAACAAGGTTGCCTTCGGCGAGCAGGCGCGGCACCAGCGCGAAGAGTCGACCGAGGTCGTCCGGATGAACATGCGATGGCCACCAATCGGATTGTAGGCATTCCTCCAGCGAATACCCAAACACCCGCACGACATTTTCGCTGACCCAGGTCGGCACGAATCGTTCGTCTTCAGCGCGCAGTGTATATACGATTGCTGGACTGGCCGCGAGCACGTGCTTCAATCGGTCAGCCAACGCCCGCTCACGAACGTGTTCACGTCGTAGCAGTGCCTGTTGGTAGATTTTTTCGAGAAGTTCTGGCAGCCGCTCAAGACAAGTACTGTCCTTCTCGATGCAATCTGCAACACCGACGCGCAGCGCGGCGGCAACAACATATTCATCACCTCGGTCGATCGCGAGCACCACCGGCAAATCGAGACCACGCTCGACACGGACCGTCTTGATGATCTCGAGCGCATCGGCTCCCGGCAGTCGGTAATCGAGCAGAAGCACATCATAGGTCAGGGGTTCGGCGGCCGTTTCGGGAAGTCGCGCGAGGAGATCGGCCCCTGTAGAGACGAGTTCGAATTCGATATGCGGCGCACTACGGACGAGATGACGGCTTACCAGATCGATATCGACGGGCCCGTACGCTCCATACAAGAGGCGCAAGGAATGGCGTCTGATCGAATCTCGCGCCTGCCGGTGCGCGACAACCGCAGTGAGACAGGCCGCCAGACGCTCGGTATAGTCACCGCGCTTGGGAACATAGTCGTCGGCATCGGCCCGGAGAGCCGCGAGGGCTGTATCCTGGTCGCCCGAGGCTGTGAGAATCACCACCGGCAGGGCCAGGCCCCGGTCGCGTACATGGGCGAGCAACTCGAAACCGTTCCCGTCGGGCAGGCGCACGTCGACAAACATGGCGTCGTAGGGAGGAACTGGAGCGGTAAGCCGGGTACGTGCCTCGGCGACCGTAGAAACGAAGTCCAGCGCGACACCATGCAGCTGCCGCTCGAGCGCCCGCCGCGCGAGCGCGGCATCCATCGGGTTGTCCTCGACATAGAGGACATGCAGGTCCTTCACCGTCACTCCGCGTGCAACCCCGTTGTCAGCTTCGTCAGAATCTTCGTTCATGATGGATCGTGACGCGAAATTACTCTGACCTAATTTTCCACTGTTGACGGCGTGAGGGGAAACTCCAGAAAGAACGCGGCTCCTTGGCCTACCTCACCTTCCGCCCATGCCTGCCCCCCCATGCGTTGCATGGCCTTGCGCACGATGGCCAGACCGACACCGGTGCCGGGGTAGTCGCAATTTGTTTCAAGACGACTGAATATATCGAACATTTTGTCATGAAACCTCATGTCAAAGCCAATTCCATTGTCGCGTACCCAGAGAACACACGCAGTGGGTCCAATTCGTCCACCGATCTCGATCTGTGGCTGCGTGGCATGGCGACTGAATTTCAGGGCGTTATCGATGAGGTTCCGCAGGGCAATGGTCAATCCGCTTTGATCGAGCGGCACGGTCACCATCGGAATGTTTGCCCTGACGACAGCCCTTGCCGCATCAATCGTCGGCCGCGAGTCGCGGAGAAGGCGATCGACGAGGGCCGGAAGGTCCGTCGGTACAAGCGCCAGGGCGCCCCGCTCGATGCGCGCGTATGCGAGCAGGTCATCGATCAGCTGATGCATCTGCGTCGCCGCCTGATTGATCTGAACAACAAAATCCCTACCCTCTCCCGCAAGCTGGCCCCCGCACTCGATCTCCAGCAGGCGGCTGAAGCCAATAATGCCGCGCAGCGGCGCCTTGAGGTCGTGTGAGACGGCGTAGGCGAAAGACTCAAGCTCACGGTTCGCATCGCTGAGCTGCTCGGTGCGCGCAACGACTCGTTGTTCGAGTTGTGCGTTGAGTTCCCGGATCCGCTCGGACGCCTCGGCCTGCAGCGCCACTCGATCGGCCCAGCGCTGCTGGCGCGAATACATGACGATCAACGCGGCCACGGCCGCAATTGCGCAGACGCTCACGAGACTTACCCACCAGACAAGGTTACGTAGCGGCGCCATCACCTCCTCGTGGTCGATCTTGGCCACCAGATGCCATGGAGTATCCTCAACGGGCTGCGCTGCAGCGAGCACGTTGACACCCCGGTAGTCAATGCCCGTCATAGCAAGGCGTGCGCCACTGATGAACGATGATGCGGATGGAAGCGCCTCGGCCGTCAGCGGCATGCGCAGACTGAGGGGGGCGCCGGCACGATGACGCAGTTCATTGAGGTAGACCACCTCGTCCGCTTCGCGACGGACGAGGAAGGCTTCTGCCGTCGGGCTCGACGCATGCCAACTCGAGATCAGCGGGAACAGGGTGCCGTCTGGCTCGACGTGCAAGAGCACGAATGCGATCACACCGTCGCTCGCAGATTGCGGATTGCGGATAGGCACGATCCAGTCCAAATGCAACTGGCCGCTTTCATCCGTATACAGATCGCTGCGGACCACATCGCCGCTCGTCCGCCCCTGCTCCAACAAGGGTTGGATGGCGACAGGCACCTGCTGGCGTGGCCCGCTCGCATAGCGCTCTTGCCCCTGCGCATCGAGGAGCACGACTCCGGCATATGGAAGCGCTCTCTGCATGGACGCGAGCCGGTCTTGTACCGACTCTCGCGCCTCCCCCGCGCCCGTTTCAAGCCATTCTGCAAGTCGGAGTGCAAAACTGGAAGAGAGTCCCAGCGCCCGACCATCTCCATCGCGTTCCGCGAGCCAACTCCGAATCTGCCGGACTTTAAGGTCCACGATGGTCTGCAGGTTGGCGGTCGCTTCAAGCTCGGTTTGGCGTCCATGAAGCCGCACCACCGCAATCCCGACCAGCGCCACGATCACGGCGAGGCCCAAAAATGCGGCGATGACGAACCCGGTACGCGGGCGGCTCTCCGCCTCGGCCCACGACGCACTTGGTCGCCAGGAGTCGAGCAACAGGTATAACAGGAGTGTAGTCACCCCCACGTAGACGAAGCCCTTCGCGGAGCCAATCTGCATCCTCAGAGCTGGCTCCTCAACCAGCAAGGTCAACAGCGTGTCGGAGGCGGCGATCCACAGGCCGGAAAAGCATGCATAAATCAGTGTGACGAATGCGGCAGTACGACGTGGTGACATGGCGCAGTTGGTAATCATCCGGTCGTCATTGCGCTCAACCACGCAATCACTCACTGGGTTCGGGAGCATTCCCGGTAGGAAGGGTCACACGGAACGTCGTTCCTTCTCCGACTGCGCTTGTCAAAATCAGATTGCCTCCGTGGCGTCGGACAATATCATGCGAAATCGATAAGCCGAGACCCGTTCCCTTGCCGATCGGCTTGGTGGTGAAAAAGGGGTCGAAGACGCGAGCCTGAATCTCGGGGGGGATCCCCTTGCCCGTATCGCAGATGTCGATCCATACATGATCGGTCTCCGCACCGGTTCGCAGGGTAATGGTGCCAACCGCCTCGATCGCCTGGGCGGCGTTAATGAGCAGGTTCATGAACACCTGACTGATCTGGGCGGGAACGCAGCTGACGGACGGAAGCTCCCCGAACTCACGAACGATGTCCGCCTTGTACTTGATCTCGTTGCGTATGACGTTAAGGGTGCTCTCGAGGCAGCGGTGCAGATCCGCATCCTCGCGCTGCCCGTCATCGACGCGCGAAAAGTCCTTCAGATCATTGATGATCCCCTTGACCCGCGCGAGCCCTTCGATCGACTCGCTTAGCAGATCCGGGATGTCCTGACGAAGATATGCGAGTTCGGCCTCACGGCAAAGCTTGGCCACCCCCAGGCGCGCCGGATGTTCAGCAGGCAGTTCCTGCTCCATCCTCTCGTAAGCATCGAGGATCGCAAACAGACGTTCGATGTAGCTCTGCAAGGAGCCGAGATTCGAACTGACGAAGCCGACGGGATTGTTGATCTCGTGGGCGATCCCGGCCGCAAGCTGCCCCACCGCCGCCAACTTCTCGGACTGGAGAAGTTGGCCCTCGGTCTGTTTGAGCCGTTCGAGCAACTGCCGCTCGTCGAGGGCGTCGCCGATCGATGACTGCAAGGTCTGCACGCTCCCAGCGTTCATTTTGCGAGGTCTCCTATTCCGGTTCCGGACCGAGCACGCGCAGTACTTCCGCGAGCGTGGTGTCGCCACGGGCCACTTTGCCCCTCGCATCGTCCCATAGCGACTCGTGCCCCCCCGCACGGGCATGTGCGGCGAGTTCTTTTGTACTGGCGCCACGGGCGATCAGGTCACGCATCCCTTCGTCGGGCAGCAGAATCTCGTAAAGCCCTAACCGGCCTCGATAGCCCGTTCCGCCACACTCCGCGCAGCCGGCACCGCAAAAGGTCGGCGGTGGCATGTCACGGAAACGCGGGCCGAGCCGCGCCAGCGTCGCCGTATCGGGCGCGAGATCCTGGCGGCAGTGACGACAGATCCGCCGCACCAGACGCTGCGCGATGACCCCCTCGAGCGCGCTCGCGATGATGAACGGCTTCAGTCCCAGATCGAGCAGCCGTGCGATGGTGGCCATCGCGGAATTGGTGTGAAGGGTCGAGAGCACCTGATGGCCGGTCAACGCCGCATGGAAGGCAACTTCGGCGGTCTCGAGGTCGCGGATTTCGCCAATCAGAAGAACGTCAGGATCCTGGCGCAGGATCGAGCGCAGGACGACGGGAAAGGTGAGTCCGATCTTTTCCTTCACGAGGACTTGCCCGGCGCTGTCGAGGTAGTACTCGACCGGATCCTCGATCGTGATGTAGTTCTTGGCGGGCGATGCGTTAGCCTGCAGGAGTGAATAGAGGGTCGTGGTCTTGCCGCTGCCGGTCGGCCCCGTGGCCAGGAGCAGCCCCTGGGGTTTATCCACCATGACGCGCACCTTGGCCAGCCCGGTTTCGCCAAAGCCCAGTCCGGCAAGACTCAGGACCGCCGAGTTGCGGTCCAGGATCCGCATGACGACTTTTTCGCCGTTGATTGTCGGCAGCGTCGAGATCCGTAGATCGACAATGCGCAGGGGCGATTTCACCGTCAGCCGCCCATCCTGCGGGCGCCGCCGCTCTGAGATGTCGAGCTCGGCCATGATCTTGAGGCGTGACACCAAAGGACCGTGCAATGCATGCGGCACGTGTATCTTGTCCTGCAAAACGCCGTCAATCCGCAAGCGCACGACGACGTTCTTGGTGCGTGGCTGAATGTGGATATCCGAGGCCCCGAGCCGCATGGCTTCGAGAATGATCGCATTCACCAGGCGAATCGCAGGCGGATCGTTGGTCGATGCCAACAACTCATCGAGCGGAACGTCCTCGATGTCGTCGATCACGACTTCGATCCCCTCGTAGGGATCGACGCTGCCGACCATGGTCGCCAGATCGCGGATATCCATGCTGTCGCCGCGATCTCCGTACACCTCGGCAATCTTTGCACGGATCGCCTCAGTGTCGGCCATCACGACCTTGAGGTCGAGCCCGGCAGTGAACCGGACATCATCGATGAGGCCCGAATCCATCGGGTCCGCCACCGCCAAGAGCAACCGTCGTCCTTCGAGTTTGAGCGGCACCACCAGCTGCTTTTCGCAGAACCCTCGCGGGATCAGCTCGGTGACGGCTGCATCGACGCGGAATTCGCCGAGCGAAACCTCCTCGACGAGCAGATCTTCACGGAGAATCTTGCGCAAACTCTTCTCGCCCACCCATCCACGATCGAGCAGGAGCTTGATCAGCGGCTCCTTCTGCAACCCCTGTTGGCGCGTGAGTTCCTGCAGCTGAGCACTCGTGAGCAGATTTTTCTTGTGCAGCATCATCCCCAGTTGGCTGCGGTTGGAGACCGCCAAGCGCGAGAGGGCCGAGATCTCCTTTGATTTCTTGGCGTTCTCCTGGGTTAATGCGCGGTTCTTCTGGACGAGATCGAACTGCTCGAGAGCAAGCGAGACCGTGATCCGCAGATCATCGTCGTTCCATGGTTTAAGGATGAACTTGTAGACCGCACCCTCGTTGATGGCGCCCATGACTGCGCCCGTATCCGCATGGCCGGTCAGCATGATGCGGATCGTGTCAGGATAGAGCGTCTTGACTTGCTTGAGCAGTTCCGCGCCGTTGATGCCCGGCATCATGTAATCGCTGATGATGACCTGTACAGGGGCTTCGCGCAGCTGCGCCAACGCCTCGCTACCATTGCTCGCCGTGATGATTTCATACGCCTCGGCGCGGAATGTGCGCGTGAGCGCTTTGAGAATCGCGGGTTCGTCATCCACGATCAGCAAGCGGTAACGTGCCGCGGGCGCAGCCCCGCTATTTGCGGGGACCTCGCTCTTGCCAGTGAAGTAGGCGGCGTAATTGGTCATGTGCGGTCACACGGGGAGATTGACGGTAACACGGGTTCCACCTTGAGGCGGACAGATCACCGTTACCGTTCCGCTATGCGCAAGTATTATGTCACGAGCAACAGTCAAGCCAAGTCCTGTGCCACTGCCAACACCACGGGTGGTGAAGAACGGGTCGAAAATACGCGCGCGAATCTCCGGGGGGATCCCCCGCCCTGAGTCCGAGACTTCCACGGCAATCGCGCCCCCCTCCGTTCGGGTATGCACCGTTACGATGCCGCCCTCGGTTACCGCCTGCAAGGCATTCTGGAGGATGTTGAGGAAGGCTTGATTGAGGTGTCCGGGCAGACATAACAGCGGCGGCAAGGGGGAAAAATCCGTGCTCAGCGTGACGGACTCCGCCTTCTGACCCACCAGGACCGACATCAGGGTTTCCAGCTGCGCATTGAGATCCACAACCTGCTCCTGAGGCTGGTCTACGCTCGAAAAACCCTTCAGGTCCCTGACGATCCGCGCAATACGGTCGATGCCGGCACGTGAGTCCTTCAGCAACTCGGAGAAATCTTCAAACACGAAATCGAGATCACGCACTTCCCAGACCGGCGACGGGACCACGGCACGCAAGTCTTCCAGACTATGCAGATAACGTTCGGCCGCAGACAAGTTGCTGCCGATGAAGCCGAGCGGATTGTTGATCTCGTGCGCAACCCCGGCAGCGAGCTGTCCGATCGAGGCGAGACGTTCGGCCTGGTAGAGCTGGAGCTGTCGTTCGTCAATGACCTTGATCTGCTCCTTGACCTTGGCGTCCAGTGAGGCAGCGAGATCACGGTACTTGGCCTCGGAAGCCTTCAATGCTTCGTTCTGCTGCTGCAGCTTCGCGTAATCGGCGCGTACCGCCTCAAGGTGCAGATCGGAAACCATGCGCAGCCGAGCGCGCGACAACAGCCCCCATCGCACGATGCGCGCGGCACTACCGAGGGCAGAGGCGGTGCAATCCGCTGCGAGAAACCCGACGGGCTCCAGTTCGAGCACGAGTGGCGCACGCTCGCCACCGGGGGGCGGCACCATGCCCCCGAACGATCCTCCTCCCACATCGAGGATCGCCACCGGTGTTCCGAGCAATCCCGACAGCGTGTGGCACAGGTCATCCGCGTCGCGGGTGCTGAGAAGTTCGCCGAGTGAAAAATCGCGGTCAAAGCCGGTCATTTCTGTCATGCCTGCCCACCTCCCGCAGCCATGATGAAAGATTGCTCATCGAGTCCGTGCCGACTCTCCAGCTCCAATTCAGCAGCGTAGCGCCGCCAAACGCCATGCAGCAATTCGGTAAAGGTCTCGCGGACCCCACGCCCGTCGATCGCGGACGCAAACAGCAGCGGCCAGGGAGCCCCGGCGTAGCGTTCTCGAATCTCGTCTTCGGAGAGGATGTCGGAGAGGTCCCGCTTGTTGAATTGCACCACCAGCGGCAGATGCTCGAGATCTAGTCCGACGCGAGCGAGGTTCTCGGCGAGGTTCTGGAACGATTCCCCGTTGTTGGTCGCCTGCGTGCGCTGCGAGTCCGCGACGAATACCACTCCGTCGGCACGCGACAAGACGGCCTTGCGCGTCCCGTCGTGAGCAACCTGTCCGGGAACGGTGAAGAGGCGCAAACGTATGGTGAGTCCCGACGCCGCACGGAAACCCAAGGGAAGAAGGTCGAAAAACAGCGTGCGATCATGCTGTGTTTCGAGGGTCATGAGCTCACCCTTCATTTGTGCGCCGGCCAGTTCGTGCAGTTGCATCAGGTTGGTCGTCTTGCCGCCCTGGGCAGGCCCGTAGTACACGAGCTTGAAGGTGACCCGATTTGCCTCTCGCTCGAATTCCGGCATTAATGCCCTCCCGGCTTCCAATCGTCGGGCAGCGGTTCATCAAGCAGCGATTCGTCAAGGAGGACCGAGCCATCTGGCCCCCATTTCACCTCGGTGATGCCGGGTTCCTCGGCTTCAAGGCGGTTACGTTCCAGTTGCTGTGGTGAAATCCGTCCCATCGCCAGACGAGCCTCATCGGCAAGACGCTGGTTTTCCATCGTGAGCTCGCGCAATGCAAGTGCTTGCGCAATTGCCGCGACCAATTCGTAGTCGTTCCACGGTTTGGAGAGGAAGCGACTGATCCCCGCATCGTTGATGGCACCGATGAGTCCATTGAGGTCGGCGTAACCGGACAGGATCAGGCGTGCGCAATGAGGTTGCAGCTCGCGAAACGCCTTTAGAAACTGGACCCCGTCCATGCCAGGCATGCGGTAATCCGAAAGGACCAGATCATAGGCAGTGTTGCGAGCCTTCTCGAGTGCCTGTTGTGGCACGCTGAAACAATCCACGCCGAGCTTGAAGTGCTTGTCCCCAACCACACAGGGCGTGAGCATCAACAAGCGGCGCAAGGCCTTGAGAATGGACTCTTCGTCATCGACGATCAGAATACGGCTCATGGGTTCCCCGGATGTCAGCGCAATCGGTGTCATGTGCCTTCGGGCACGACACGTTTGTCCAAACGGATCTGTAGTACCAGTGCAGGCGCGTCGCGGCGCGCATATTCCTGGATCTGTCGTATCAAATTTGCATCGAGTATATAGTCAGCAGCCAGGAGCAGCACACCGTCACGGCCGATAAGGTCGCGAGCCAGAACCATGCCCGGCTGAAGGTCGGCGGGGCGTACCTCCTGGCCCCGGTTCGGATCCGGCTTGGGGCGTCCCAGCATTTCGAGCAGCGAGTCGACGACCTGGGGGTCGTAGCGTTTGCCGCGCGACTGGGCGAGCATCTCCATGGCCTCTTCGGCAGTGAGCCGCCTGTCTGCGAGCGTGCCCTGCTGGAGCCCGTCGTAATCGCTGGCCACAGCGAGAATGCGCGCGCCCAGCGGTATCGACAAACCGACGAGACCGTCCGGAAAACCCTGGCCGTCGAAGCGTTCATGGTGGGCCCGAACCAATCGTGCGGCCTCCTTCAATTCTTCGAGGGGCATCAGCGCCGACTCGCCAGCAATCGGGTGCTTGCGATACAGCGCGCGTTCCTCGCCGTTCATCCGTACAACGGGACGGGTAAGGAGCGTATCCGGGAACCCGATCTTGCCAACATCATGGAGCAGGCCTGCGAGAAAAATGTCCTGCACCGCCTTTGCTTCGATCCCCAGTTGCAGAGCGAGTCGTCGTGCGAGGTCGGCTACCCGGCGGGAGTGTCCCGCCATTGCACCACCACGCAGTTCCATGAGTCCCGTGAACATCTTGATGGAGACGACAAAATTCTGCTTCAGTTTGTCGTTTGCGACATTGAGGGCGCTATTGGCGTCTTCGAGTTCGGCGGTGCGTTCGCGCACCCGCAGTTCGAGGCTTGCGTTGAGCTCCCGCAGCGCCTCGTTCTGCTGCTGCGTCAGAGCGAGCAAGTGGGCGTTCTCGTGCTGCAGCCGACGACGCTCGAGGGCGTCACGGATAATCAGCGCGAGTTCGTTGTCATCCCAAGGCTTGGCGACGTAGCGATAGATCTCGCCGCGGTTGATCGCTGCGATGGTCGAGCTCATGTCGGCGTAGCCGGTCAGCAGCATGCGCGTCACCTCCGGCCAGCGCGCGCGTACCTGTTCAAGAAACTTCGCGCCGTCCATTTCGGGCATCCGCATGTCCGAAATAACGAGATCGACCGGTTCGCGCTCAAGCAGCTCAAGCCCGGCGCGTCCGCTCTCAGCTGTGTGGATCGTGTAGCCGGCCGGTCGCAGCAGCCGTCGCAACGCGGAGAGGATGCTCGGCTCGTCGTCGACCAGCAGGAGGGTGGCGGACGTCTTTGTCGTATCGTTCATGATGCACAGTGAAAGCCAAGACTTCCGACAACGCCGGAACCCATCGCACACGTAACCCGGGGGGTACCCCCAGCACCATTTTCGCAAGTCATCGGAATCCCACCTCCCGCCGCAACCCAGGCTGGTGGAGAGCCGCACCGGACTGCTTGTCTACGGTAGCAGACTCGCGCGCCCATATCGATTCTGAATTTTTACAACGCATGATATTCGTCATGTACGGCGGTCTGTATGAGAATGCTCCCGTGCTCTTCGCAGTGGCGATTCGTTCCCGAGGATATCCCCGTGCCCGCGCGAATCGAGCCACCAAAGGCTGCTCATGTCGTGTCTCCCGAGTACACGGCTGGCGCCATTCCCGGCAAACCCCTTCCCGACCGCACAGGCCCTCGTCGGGCTCGAACCGCGCAGAACCATTTCAGCTAGGCCGACGGGGCAGTTCGCGACCGTGCCGCGAACAACGCACTGGGCTGCCCGCGCAAGATCCGGAGTAACTCCACCCGTGCGCGGCTGCGCTCAATTCCGCGACTCACGAGCACCTCGATAAACGCCCCGAAGCGAGTTCGCCTTCGCATCCCGGCATCGCTATGGTCTCGACGATCTCGAAAGCAGTCCATGAGCGTAGAACCACAGACGCAGTTCCGAAAGAGTTCGACAATCACACACCCGTCATCGCCGACGGACTGCTTAAGGCCGCTCTTCCCGCTTGCGACGCGTTGCGTCTGGGCAATGTAGTCCTCCACGTCACGGTAGCAACGACCACACGCTCTGCAGTGCTTCGGAAACGCTCCTGCCGCGAGCTCCTGCAATCCCGCGTACAGTTCCACATCGAGGATGAGCCCCGCCGCATGCTCAAGATCTTCGTCCGACATTTTCACTCCACGGCCCTTCGCTCGAACCGAGCGTGCGACAAATACGCACGACGCCAAACTCCGGGGGTTCACATCACACAGTATTCCCAAATATTAAAGTATCACTATATGGCACGGCACTAGGCGGCCTGTGCGACAACCCGTACTTCGAAACGCTCGAACGCATCGCGGACCGACTCCATGAGCTCTCGGTCATTCCACGGTTTGTGCAGGTACCGGAATACCGCACCACGATTGATCGCTTCGGTGATGACGTTAACGTTTGAGTACCCGGACAGGACCATGCGGACAGTTTCGGGGTACAGTCCTCGTACTTTATCGAGAAACCGTATCCCATCCATGCCTGGCATGCGGTAATCCGAGATGACGACACCGACGGCATGCCTCGCGAGTAGATCGAAAGCCTCCGCGGCATCGCCGGCGAACAGTAGTGTGTAGCCTTCGCGACGCAAGAGCCGGCGCAGCGCTGACCGCACAGAAGGCTCGTCATCGACCAACAATAGCGTTCGCTCAGGCAGATCCTTTTGAACCGGAAACTCAAGCCATTGGCGCTCTGCGATCATCGTCGAAAGGTGCTCGGGCGACACCGGGGGTGCATAGAAATAGCCCTGCATCTCATCGCAGGCACGGCCCCGCAGATAAAGGAGTTGCCCTTCCGTTTCCACCCCCTCTGCGATCACGCGCAAATTCAGGCTGTGAGCCAACGAGATGATCGATACTGCGATCGCAGCGTTGCTCGCGCTCGTCGTCAGATCGGAAATAAAGGCGCGGTCGATCTTCAGGTAGTCGATTGGAAAGCGCTGTAGGGTGCTGAGGGATGAATACCCGGTTCCGAAATCATCGATCGCGAGTTTCACCTCCAGCGCCTTCAGGCGCTGCATCGTGGCGATCGCGCGTTCGGGGTCACCCATGAGAGTGCTTTCCGTAATTTCCAGCATCAGCGAGTGGGGGTCGAGCCGATATCGGCCCAACAGTGCCGATATGTCTGACACGAGATCATCCCGGTAGAATTGGAGCGCTGAGACATTGACCGCCATGCGGCGGCAGTCGATTCCGGTATCGAGCCACGCGCGCATCTGCGCGCAGGCAGTCTCGAGGACCCAGCGCCCCACCGCAAGGATCAATCCGCTACGTTCCGCAACCGCAATAAACTCGCTCGGAGGCACCGCACCCAACTCGGCGTGGCGCCAACGACACAAGGCCTCACTGCCCACGATTTCACCGGTCAGCAGATCGACTTTTGGCTGGTAGACGAGAAACAATTCATTGCGTTCGATCGCGCGACGCAGTTCGATTTCGAGGCGCAACTTGTCGGCAGCACGCTCGTTCATCGTGCTGCTGTATAAGCAGAACGTATCCCGCCCCATCGCCTTTGCCCGCAGCGCGGCGATGTTTGCGTTACGCAGCAAGGAATCCACATCCTGCTCCGGGCCGCTGCTTTCTGCGATGCCGACACTCACGGTAAGACAGAACTCTCGCCCATCAACGACAATTGGCTGTCGTAGTGTCTCCAGCACCCGGTTGGCCAGCGAGATCACCCCCTGTTGTCCAATGACAGGCTCGGAAACGAGCACAAACTCGTCGTGTGCGAGGCGCGCAATCGTGCCGCACTCCGACGCGATCGCCATGATCCTGCGACTGATGGCGACAAGCGTCCTGTCGGCAACCCGCCGCCCAAAACTGTCGTGAACGACGTGGAAACGATCCACATCCAGCCACAGAACGTGAACGCATCCGCTGTTGTGAGCAGCGTGAGCCAAGGCCTGCTCGAGACGATCATTCAATAGATTGCGATTGGGAAGGCCCGTCAGTTCATCGTGGTTCGCCTGGTAGGCGAGTTGTTTCACGTAGTGGTGGCGTTCGGTGATATCACGCAATTCGATTACTGCATGACTGAATCCATGTTCGCCCCCCTTCACGAGCGTGACGCCGGCCTCGAGCCATACCACTTCTTGCGCTCCCCGTGACAGACTGAGTGCAATCTCGCCCTCGCGCTGAGCGAAAAGCAACGCCAAAAGCTGCTCCCACCCCTCGTGGTCGAAGCCCCATGCCGCGACTGAGGAGAGACTCGCACCGACCAGGTTCGCCCCACCCGCGGCAAGCAAAGTGAGTAAGGCGGGATTTGTGCAGACGATCCCCGCCGGGGAACCATACCGGTAGATCAGTATTCCGTTTCGGCTCGACTGGATTGCGCGATCGCGCAGCCGCACCTCTTCATCAGCCGCCTGCAGTTTCGCCATCGCGTCCTGGATGTGCCCCGCCATCTCATTCAGCCCCCTCGCCAGATCGCCCAACTCCCCTTCGTCAGGCGGCAAACTGCAGCGCGCGCGCAGGTCTCCTGAACCCAACCGCCTCGCTGTTTCAGCCAGATCCTGTACCCGCCGCAACACCAGATGCCGCGCGCTGAACCAGCCGAACAGGATCACCAGTAAGCTGGCGCCCCCCAATAAAATCAGATTGCGACGTACGACCGCGTTCGCGGCCGCCTGTGCGACCGCCGTCGGAATTCCGACACGCACATACAGATCGTCTGCGCTTCGCATGATCGGCACGATGGCAGTCGTGCGGGTGACGCCGTCGAGCCACACCGATTCGACGGTCAAGGCGTTGGCGTCGCGTATCGCGGTTTTGAACTCGGCCAGTTCGGGAATCGCGTTACCAGCGATCCCGTCCGGATCGGGCCAGCGTGCGAGAATGATGCCTTCGCTGTCGACGACCGTGATCACCGAATTGCCCGGCAGTGACGTCTTGCGCAACATTCTTTCAAACGCCACGGGCGGTGCCCCCAGCCCCACGACCGCCACCACCACGCCTCGTTCGTCGAGCACCGGCAGCGCAAACACCACTACCGGCTTGCCCGTCACCCGGCTGAAACTGTAGTCGCCGACTGCGAACGCGCGGCTCGCGACCGCACGTCGGAAATAGCTTCGGTCCGCGATGTTGATGGCCGTGGCAAATGGTTGCGACCGGCAGACCAATTTGCCGTCTGGCGCGGCGACGAACAGGTCGCCGTAGAGCGGATTGAGCGTCGCGACTCGCGCCAACCAATCGTGGCATTCGCTTTCGTTCCTGAATGTGCGAACTTCGGGCGCGCGCGCCACACCGTTCAAAACCTCGTGCGCGTGCCGGATCATGTCCTGGTAACGCATCGCTAGCTGCTCTGCGCTCAGCAGCGCGAGGCGCCCCGAGGCAGCCAGCGCCTCCTGGCGTTGCACAAGGTCGGCATTGGCAATGATCCCAAGCGACGGCAGGGCGGCAAGCACAACGAGCAGCAGCAGGCGAACGTGCATTCGGGCAAGCCACTTGCGAGTCATATGCGAATCACCATATTGTTATTAGCTGCTGGAGCGAGCCCCCAGGCTCTTGCCGACGCTACCCACCCGCCCATGCGATCACAATCCCTTACAGCAAGTAACTGCAGCATTACTTCAACGTAATGGCGGTACGAAACCACATGCCGTGCGCGTTACGATGCCAACGCCAGTGCAGTTATCCTGACCCCAGATACTGAAGCGTTTGCGCTCTGTCCCTTGCACCGCAATGCCCGGCGGTCGAGTGTGATGAGAGCGGCGACAACCGTGAGCTGGGCTGCCCGCAGAGAAAAGGGGAACCGAGGTTTGCCCACGCACCTACTTGGACTCCGACGACTCGGCGGTGACCGTCCGCGGCAGGACCACGCGAAACACCGTTCCCTTGCCAAGTTCGCTCATGACGTCGATGTGTCCGTGGTGGCGGTTCACGATTCCATAGGACAGCGATAGACCGAGACCGGTACCCTTGCCCACAGCCTTGGTGGTGAAGAACGGCTCGAAGATTCGGCTCAGATGCTCGGGCCGGATGCCTTTGCCCGTATCTTCAATCGCAACCCAAATCTGGTTCTCGTCGTATCCGGTGCGCAACGTGATCCGACCATGATCCTCGATGGCGTGGGCCGCATTGACCAGCAGGTTCATGAAGACCTGGTTGAGTTGTGAAGGGAAGCATTCAATCTGGGGAAGTTGCGCGTACTCCTTGACCACGTCGGCCTTGTACTTGATCTCATTCCAAACGACGTTAAGCGTACTCTCCAGACCAGCTTCCAGACTTGCCCACTCTCGTTCGGCCTTGTCAACATGAGAGAAATCCTTGAGGTCCTGGACAATGCGCTTGACACGCTGCAATCCATCGAGTGATTCGTTCAGGAGGTCACCGATGTCGTCACGCAGGTAAGCCGCATCGATTTCCTTCTTGATGCATACGATTTCTTCCAGCTGCTCCGACGTCAGATCAAGCTCAATTCGCTCGTACGCGCTAAGCAAACGCAGCAAGTCATCCGCGTAGCGCTGCAATGTCCCCAGGTTGGAATTCACGAACCCGACCGGATTGTTGATCTCGTGGGCGACTCCGGCTGCCAGTTGACCAATCGATGCCATCTTTTCGGACTGGAGTAGTTGGTTGTGCGCCTCCTCGAGCTTGCGAATCAAGGTCTCCTGATGAAGCTTTTCAGCCTGCAATGTGGTATTCGCTTGCTCGAGTTCGGCAGTCCGTTCACGCACGCGATCTTCCAGACGGTCACGCGACTCCCGAAGAGTCTCTTCGGCACGAATGCGTTCGGTGATGTCGCTGTACCCATAAACCCGGCCCACGATCCGTTCGCCGATATATTGCGGGTGAGACTTGCACTCAAACACACGGCCGTCAGTCAAGCGAAGCAGATCCTCGGTCTCGGCGGTATCGACGGTTGCCCGCAAGCGTGCCCGACACAAGTCCGGCTCCATCACCTTTGCGGCAATGAACTCGAGAATTGCCGCATCGTTTCGCTCCAGCAATAGTGCGTCGGGAATCCCCCACATGCTGCTGAACAACCGATTCATGTTGGTAATATTGCCCTGCCAATCGATAACAAGAATTCCGTTACCGGTCGATTCGAGGGTTGCCCGCAATTGAGACAGTGTCTGCTCAAGCGTGTCCTCGACCTTGCGTTCGTGCCTCGTATCGCGCGCCAGCACAAGCATTAAAGGAAGGCCTTCGTGGGCGACGATGCGAATCGATTTCACCACCGACAACATGGTGCCGTCGGCGCACTGATACAGGCCTTCCTGCCCCTCGATCTCTTGATGCTGCCCGTTGTGTGCGTCCTCCCAATAGAAGACGTCCTGCAATGAGCTCTCGATGTCGGTAATCGACATGGCGACGAGATCTGCACGCGAGTACCCAAGCATCTGCGTTACAAGCTGGTTGCCCATCATGATTCGCAGGGTGCTCGGATCCACCAAGAGCATCATGTGCGTGCAGTGATCCAGCATCAGTTCTGCAAGGCTGCTCATCGGGCCACCGTATCCTGTCCAGATTTACCGGCGTCAAAATAGTAGCTGACGCGCTTGCGCGGGCTGAGATAATTGTAAATCTCTAGCGGCACCTGCGCAGGCCGGATTGCCTTCGCAATATTTAGATCCTGCTCGCGCGCCAGATCTGCCAGTATCGCTTCCTCTTTTGGAATATTCGCATCGTAGATCACGATGACGGGCTTCATCGGCTTGGCGGTATTAACCGTGGCCACCATCGCGATCACACCGTTGGATAATTGAACGATGGTCCCGGGCGGATAGACCCCGAGGCATCGAATGAACGCTTGCAGCATGCGAGGATCGAATTTCGCCCGCAACCTCGCGAACATCGTCGAAAGCGCCTCATGGGGCGTCAGTGCGGCCGCAAAATCTACCGGATTGCACAGTTCGTCATAGTAATTCGCTACGGCAACGATACGTGGCAATACCCCTATTGCGTCACCTTTCAGGCCGACAGGGTAACCGCTGCCATCAAAGAGCTCATGGTGTTCGCCAATGATCGCCAAAGCCGACTTGGAAAGCTGGAGTCGTCGACCGAGTTCCACCCCGTAGTGGCAATGCATCTCATACAGCTTACGCTCCGGCGGAGTAAGCGGTTCAGTCTTCATTAATATTCGATCTGGAATTTCCTTGCGCCCAATGTCATGCAGCAATGCTCCCATACCCAGTGCGCCAAGAGCTTCCTGAGGGACCCGGAGATCGCGGGCAATCATCATCGATAGCATCGTGACGTTGAGGGAATGAAAATAGAGCTCCTCACCTCCTGTCCGATCCCCCATCACATGGATCGCCAATTCCGGGGCGCACAGGATTGAGTCCGCAATCTGGGTGACGAGGTTCGTTGCGTGCTCGACCGTCTCCCTCGGATGCGAGTACAGGTTCTTCTCGATGTCGCGAATGGCCTTCGCGGCACTGACGAATGCACTCTCCACACGTGCAGCAGCCTCGCGCTGAATTCGAATGCGCTCAACGAGAGCTCGCTTTGCGGCAAGCGCTGGCAAGATAGCCGCATTCACGGTTTGGGAGTCCGCAGCCGACTCTTCCATATCCGTATCGGGGTCAGCCGGTACGCGCGGGGTTGTGATCGGCGCCGCGTCCGTGGACGGTTGCCGTGCAGCCATGTCGCTCAGCGCCGGGTTATACCGAACGCTATTCAATCCCAGACTACGGATCTCCCTTATTTGCTCTTCGGACTTAATCTTGAACTGACTGAAGGCAAAGGGATGCTGAAACCAGTTGAGATCGAGCATGACATATAGACCGACCCGCAACTGATCCATCGTAACCGTGTTATTTTCGGGCATGAGTGATCCGGCATCGATCTGTATTGATGACCGAACGGCAAGGAACATGCGCACGGGTCATGCCTTGGCACTTCAGGTCAGGGGCGTCCATGAAGGCATGAACCGGTGTCGCATCGCGCCTACCTGCTGATACCGACCGCGTCCTCCCCCCGCATACCGCAGGAATATCCAGGAAGATGGCGAAATTTGAGACCGCTCCCTCAATCATCGTGTCAGAGCTCTATGTTGACTTTCACTCGGACGTTCTCCGCTACAAAGGGGAATGTGTCCGTGTCGCAACTTCTAATTGGCATATGCTACCAGTAGCCCGCCCGATGCGATGCACCGACGCGAAAGATTACGCGAAGTCTTCGGGTGCCGACCAATGATTCTTCTCCGTTGCCATGTGTTACCTGTACGTTCAAGCTCGCGTACCTTCGATATGCACTGCGGCGACGCACGCCCCCCCAAGAGCGGATGGGTGAGGCACCTTGAGGCAGCAAGCGGCTTTCTACCTGGTCGCGGGCCGATTTCGTCGTTCTGCGTGAGGTGCTACGCGCGTATCGCCACTGAAAGCTCGCGGCATGCGGTCACAGACCCGCCGCGCCTCAGAGGATTGGACGCGCAAGGGTGAACGCGATGCGTCAGGCCTCACCCAGGATGAGGCGAACATCGGTGATTGCATGCATCCTGGCACTGCCCGTTTCCGTGTTGGTGCGCCGCCCCACAGCGACGGCGCCTCACCGTCAGCCGCCGCACAAGCGCCCCCTCTTCCGGGCCACGGCAGTATAGACAACGGCGTATCAGCCGATAATCCGTTAAACTGCTTGTCGGTCTAGGTGCTTTCACGTAGACGAATGACACGCGCAAGGGCGGCGTACCCCTGAGACCTCAAAGTTGTTCGATGTTTATGGAGCAGACGGTTTTCATCGTCGATGATGACGAGTTTGTGCGGAATGCTGCTCGACGCGCGTTCCGGTCCGCAGGGTTTGAGGTCGACACCTTCGACGGTGCGGAGTCATTCCTGGGTGCTTACGAAGCGCGTGACGAGGCGTGCCTTGTTCTCGATCTGCGGATGCCGCGAATGGGCGGGCTCGAGTTGCTCGAACGTATGAAGCAGTGTGGCATCGACCTACCGGTAATCATTTACACGGGAAACGCGGATGTTCCCGTCACCGTACGGGCGATGCAGGCGGGTGCTTTCGCCGTGGTTGAGAAACCCTTCAGCGACGAGTTGCTGATCGAGCACGTACGTGCGGCCATCGCTGCCAATCGGACTCAACGCGCCCGCAGAACTCAGATCATCAACGCACAGAAACGGCTGAACCAGCTTATTGAGCGCGAGCGCCAGATCGCGAAATGCCTCGCCGATGGGCTTACTACGCAGTCCGTGGCCGATCGCTTCACCATCAGTCCACGCACCGTGGAAGCCCATAGGGCGAACCTGTTCCGCAAGCTTGAGATCGGATCGAGCGCCGTACTCGCGCAAATGGTTTTATTGAGCGAATTGGGCTAGGCGAGAGCCTGCGTCTGAAGCTGCTGAAGATCGGCGCACTGGTGAAGATCAGCGTGTGTCGCATCCACATCAGCATGGCGACCAGCCATCCATTTCAAATCGCGTGGCGTCTTGCGCGGGCGCGCCTTGTGCCGGGTTGATCCGCCTGGCGCAGCGCCGCGGGTTGTTGATCAATCGCGACGTCGCGCGAGGCCAATGCTTGCCTGTCGGGGAGACACTCCACCCGCCATGCGCCATCAGAGGCAGAAAATTCCTCCCGCCGACATCCAGAGCGACCGCTGACTCCGCTGAGCGTCGCGGCTGATCGAGCGGCTCCGCCCGATAGCGCCTTTGCTCCGGGCTGGCCGGGCGGGTGAGAAATGCCGACTAGGGCGCGTTCAGTGCCGACACATTTGGAATCATCCTCATGCGTCTTGTTCTGGGAAGAAGCCTGAAGTCGACCGGCGTCTCTTCGCCGCTCCGGACGTCGAGCTGGAATTGCAGCTGCTCTGCCTGATACTGGCTGCCGGGCGGAAGCGAGCCCTCGTCAACGCTTACCAACCATTTCCCGGGGGGAAGTCCGTCGATCCGGAACCGCCCTTCGGCGTCGGCAAGGCGCCGGTATTCCAGCTCGCCCCGGCGAACCATCACCAGAGCACCGGGCACGCCGTCACCTTCGGCCATGGGGTCGGCGTCATTTCCGCCCCTGCGATAGGCCTGCGATGGCATTTCCACAACTGGCTCGTAGCGTCGGATCTGCCCCTTCACCGAGCCCGGAACGACGAACTGGATCTCCTGGTAGTTGTCGCCGTCCGTGCGAACCTCCATTTCGCGAGGAAACGGCGTGAGCGGCACCTTGCCCGCGGCCCCGCCCGCCCCGGCCAGCGTCAGGTAACGTCTGCCGGCGCGTGCAGCGTCGTAGCGGAAATAGCCTTGTTCATCAGTCATGACGATCGCTCCATCGAGGCTGAGAGGGACGTCCTTCAACCCGGCGCCCGTTTCCGCATCCAGAAGCCGGCCCGCGACCGGAGCTACGTCCGCGCGACGGACGATCGGAACGTCAAACGGAAAGCTGACACTGAATTGCGCGTCGGTCTGGTGCGCGAATCGCCCTGAGGTACTGCGCAGCAGCAGGGAAATGGTTTGCCCGCCACGCAGGGTCTGCTCGAAGCCCAGCATAAAAAAACGGTTCGCGTTCTCCGCCACGCTGCGCTGCAGATTCAACTGCAGCCGCGCCCGTTCCCACAGCTGGAAACTCGCACCTGCACCGGCGCTGGTATTGACCCGCTGCCGCACGGCGGAGTACGTGTTGTCGTCGCGAATGAGGTACAGGTTGTAGAAATGCCGCTCGGACGGATTCAAGTACAGCGACAGCAAGGCGAGTGATGTCGCGTAGCGTCGGTCGGACAGACAATCCTCGGTCGTTCCGAACTCGCCGCTGGCGCTGAGGCCCCAGTTGCCCGCCCCGTAGGCCCCATTGAGCCTGACGCTCGGATGAAGCAGATCGACGTTCGGATCGCGCCTCAGATCGCGCTTACGGCGCAGGAGCAGGTCCGCGGAAGAATTGATTCCGGCGGCAAGCGGGAACTCAAGACCCAGTGAGAGCTGTGATTCCTCCAGCGCGGGGCGTGTGGCGATGCGTTCCAGGTTCATCCGCTGCCACAAAACCGATGCGCGCAGCCCCCAGTCCTCTCCGAGTGGGTAGTGTCCGGATACGCTGACCAGCGCCTGATCACGGTAGTAGCCTGCGAAGCGGGGTCCGGCATACAGGGCCGTGGCGCTGTAGCGCAGCCCTCCGCGCGAATCGAACAGGTATCCGCGCACAGCCCGGTCGGGTGTCGCGCCGTCGCTGGAGGCAAGCTCGGTTTCGGCGGAGAACGCGGCTTCCTGTCGAACGGCCCGTAAGCTGTATATATTGGCCTCCCGCTCGCCCGATTTGGCGAGATAGTTGAGACTCAGGCGGGAGGCCGGCGACACCGCCCGGCTTGCACTGACCCCGAGCTGCCGGTTTTCCGTTCGGGTGAAGCGGTCGCCCATCTCATAGAGTTCGAAACCCCAATCGTCCGACATGACCTTTGCCTGCGCACCGCGGCCGTAGCGCCCGTACTCCGTCAGCGGCGTCAGTCCATAGGTGAGATCGCCGACTCCCGCCGCCACCCCTTTGCCGCTATATTCGAACCGGTACTCGTCCCAAGCGCCCAAAGCGCTCGCCTGCCGCGCATCAGGCCCCCGCAGGAGAATATTGATGCGGTGCGCGCCGGCTTCGTCCACGGCCCCGGCGCTGGTCAGCTCAGTCTGCCATCCGCCCGCCCGCTTGCCGTCCTCGTCCCGCGAAAGGAAAGAGAGCTTCACACGCCCGGGAATCGTGCGGTAGAGCCCCTCGCCTCCGCCTCCTAGCGGAAGGAGCTTCACGACTCGCATCGACTGGGTGGACAGCTCCGTGTCAGCGGAGACGGTCAGTGTCAGTTGGTCGAAGCCGGGCCGGGCCAGGGCTTCCGTGCGGACCTCCAGCGCAACTTCACGCGATTCCCGCGGCGCGAGTTCCAGCCTCCCCTGCGCAGGATCCACCGGATGGCCGAGCGAACTGCGCGCCTGGAAGTTCACGACGACCGGCGCGTTGCCCGCGTTTCGTACGACGAAAACGGCGCGGTACGGCTGGCCGGAGACGACCGCATCCGGAACGTCGAGCGCGGCAGCTTCCAGACGTCGAACGGCATTGACCCGTATGTTCACCGCGTGATGCGCCGACACCTCGGGCTGTCGGCGGTTCCGCGCCGTATAGCGCACCGCGTAGTCGGTTGCCGACGTACCCTCCGGAATGACGAAGGTGACGAAACGCACCGTCGATTCGCCCGGCGCCAACGTAAATGGCGCATCGGGAGTAACTGCCCGCCACCCCGCCGGCAACTCGAGGGTCGGCTCCAGGTCCTGCGGACGAGCCGAATCATTGGCAACCTCGAATGCGAGGGTCACGACCCCGCGCGGCTCAAAGGAAGCGAGTTCGTAGTCTACGGCACGCACTCGCAGCCCGCCGGCCTGTGCAAAGACCTCGGTCCAGCACAGCAGCAAGAGCCACAGGAACACGCAGAGGTGAGATGCCGCGCGAAACGCCCCTGCCCCCGGACGGAAGACCGCGCGCTCAGTGAATCTCGATTTTGAGTTCGGTGCCGTACAGATCTTCCTTTTCTCCGTCCGCCACGATTAGCGCCCTGTATTGCCCGGGGGGAACGTCGCTGATGTCGAAGCGGGCGCGCACCGAGGTGCCGGGATAGATCCGGTGTTTTTCCCCGTCGATCTTTGCTTGTGGGCGCCCTTGGTAGGTGTACAGTTCCAGCCAGAAGCGCGAACGGATCCAGCGCTCCCCATTGTTCGCGACATCCACGGAAAATAGCCTGCGTCCGTCCTTGACGACAGTCATCGGCCGGGCAAAGGCCAGTTCGGGTTCGGTCCCTTGTCCAATTTGAGTGACAATCTGTACGGCGAAGCGGACGACCTGGGCGAGCTGCACCGCGCGCTCTTTCGGCGCCGACACGGACTCTCCGCGCGACAGCGGCTCCACCATGACCATGCTCCAGTAGGTGCCTTTCAGACGCGCATCTTCGGGAACCCGGACTTCATACGGGGCATGGACGGTCTGCCCCGGCGCGATGCGGAACTGCGGCTGCCCCAGACGGATCCATCGGGCGTTGGAGCGCACGAGGCTCCCCGGCTCGGCGTAATCGTTCCGCCCCTCGGCATCGAAGCGGTAATCGGTCTGGTAAAGCTTGACCTCGACGGGCTCCGGCCCGGGATTGCGAATCACAAGCGTGCCGCGATACGTTTCGCCGGCGTGTGCGATCCTTTCCTCGGATAGCGTGCCTTCGACATTGATCCCTGCCTGGGCGGCGGCGGAGAGGAGGCACACTACTGCAACCCACGCCCGGATTGTTCGGCTCAATCGTGCCATGTGCTCCGCTCAGTAAATCGAATAGATGAGGCCGGTGGAGTAAGTGCCCGGTGCCGTGCGCACGGAAACCCCTTCGGTCCTGAGCTGTATCTGGATGCCGGTACGGTCACCGGTTCCGGTGAAAAAAAACTGCGGCGCGCCGTTCGCCGCGACGTACGCCGCGCCCCCCGAGATGCTGCCGCCGCCGATGCCGTCCGAGGTTCTTCGTGCGGCGAGTGCGACGCCTGCGGGCCAGTTGATATCGCTACGGGAGAGCTGGACCGTCCAGCCGGCACCGAGGGTATTCGTGATGTCGAGCGTGACGGATGAGCTCTCGATGGGAGTGCGCACGTCGCTGCCCGCCCCCGCCGAGAGATCGTTGCGGTCTATCGTCTCGAGCCAGCTTCCCGTGACGCCGATGTCGACGGCCTGTGCAAGCGGTGACGCCGCTAGCAGTACAAGCGCGCTCAGCCCCCCCGCCCGCAGACAATCCATGAAGCGCCCCGTCCGACAGGCCCCGGTCCGCCGGTGCAATCGCACCGCCGTCAGATACCCGCCGCGATGGTGAAGGTCACGGTCTTGCTGGCCGACGTGACCACCCCCGCCGCTGTGGTCGCCTCAAGCGAATAGGTGATCGTCTTTCCACTTTCATTCAGAGTGGAGATGCCCGTTACTGCGTCAACCGCTACGGCCCCCAGGGTCACGGCCCCCGCGGAAGTGGCCCCGGTCGGCGCCGCCAGATTGGCCTTCAGGGTCACACCGCTCGGCATCGCGGTATCGATCGCGGCGGTGATCTTTCGTGTGCTTTGGTTCGTAGTGATCGCGTAGGTCGTTGTCGCGTCGCTGACCGCGGTCGGCGCCGATCCCGCGGTCGCCGAGCTGATCGTCAGCGCGCCGGGGTTCCCCGACACCGACAGTTCGTTGATTGCCGTCACCTCGTAGGTCACGGTTTGCGTTGCCGTATTCGCGGCGAAGGCGGCCCCGGCAAGGCCGGTCATGGCGAGGGCGAGAGCGAGTTTGCGTGCGCCTTGAATCCTGTTCGTATTCATGATGTTCCTCCGCGTGAACGCGATTGATGGTCGTGGGGCTTGATGCCTTGAATCCGGTCTCCGGATGCGGAAACCCTGTCGGCGCCTAGACCATGAATTGCCTTTGACATCTTATTGCCGGCAATTTGCATATGCAATTAGTCTTGGAGCGTCACGACTAAAGATTATCAGCAGAGGAATGCGATGGATATTCGCAGCACCATCTACGGGTACGCGTAGAAACACTTAGTTCCACGGCGGCAGCGGACCGCTCCCGGATGCACGCAATGGCAATCCCGGACGGATAATGCGGGGCAAAGCGGCGCGACGGCTACGTGTCGCAGGGGGAGCGATTATTCGTCACCCAAGGCGGCCCAAAGCACCAACTGGGCAAGCGCGGCGGACGCGGAGATTTCCAGCTTGCGGAAAAGGTTGGCGCGATGAGCCTCGACCGTCCGCGCACTGATTCCCAGCCGGGCTCCGATCTGCGGCGCCGAGAGCCCGTCGGCAAGACACTGGGCGATCTCCCGCTCACGTTCGGTCAGGCCCCCGAGTTTGGCCCGCGCCGCGGCGATCGTCGCATTACGGGCGCGCCGTGTGCGGCTGCTGGTGATCGCCTCCCGCACCCGTGCGATCAGCAGTTCGTCGCTGAATGGCTTCTCGACCACCGCGAACGCCCCCGCCTGCATCGCGCGCACCGTGACCGGCACGTCCGCGTTGCCGGTGTAGATGATGACCGGGAGGTCGACCTGCTCTTGTCGCAGGCGTTCGAGCAGTTCGAGGCCGCCAACTTCCGGCATTCGCAGATCGAGAATGAGGCACGCTTCGTCGCACGGTCGGTAACCGGACAGAAAAGCCGTGGCGCTCTCGAAGGCCTCGACGCGAAAACCCGCGGAGCGGAAGACCCGCTGGGCCGCATTCCGGAACGACTCATCGTCATCGACGATGAATACCGACTGTTCGCTGATCATCCAATTATCCCTGTGCATACCTCGGCCATCTCTGACGCCACGTTTGCCGCAGTGTTGCACAGGTAGATCTACGTATGGAACTCCGAAATTTTTCGGATCACGCGGCAGCCGGTCTCGCTTCGACGCCACGGCCTTGGGCGACAGATTGCGAGGCAGGACCACTCGGGACACCGACCCTTTTCCGAGCTAGCTCCTGACCACGATGCATCCATGGTGTCGGTTTGCGATTCCGTAGGACAACGAAAGGCCGAGTCCGGTCCCCTTGCCGACCCAACCCTCTCTGCTTAGGGTTTTGTCATAGCGTTCAGCCGCAGCTTCACGACCCCAGATTCAGATGCGATAGTACCCACGTATTTCATTGTTCTATTTAGGCTTTTCCATGCCGCTCTAAATATGCCCAAACCGTAAACCTGCCGACCAACCTCCCGAATTCTGCGGCGTTTCTTGGAGGCCAACCGATGCGCGCCTCAGTTCTTCACCCGCTGCCGCGCCCTGCCCTTCGCCACCATGCTCGCGTTCCTGCTCTGCGGCGTGCGCAGTGCCGTGCAGGCGGAGCTCGACGGCTTCTTCGCCCTGCTCGAAAAGCGCACCCGGTTGCTGAGCGTGGTCACCGCGCAAGCCTTCTCGAAGGCGCGCCACCAGATTCGTGCCGATGTCTTCGAGCGCGTCAATCACGCGCTGCTCGCACTCGCCGGCGAAGAGATCGGCTTCGCCCGCAGGTGCGGCCTGCGCGTGGTCGCCGCCGACGCCTCCTCGACGTCGCAACGCATGCAGAACAGGATGTCGCGGTCGATGATCATCGGCACCAGCCACGCGCTCGGATAGCCGCGATCGAGCAGCACCAGATCGTCGCTGGCCATCGCATCAAGGTGCTCGACGAGCTTCTGGCGTTCGTCGCACACCGGCCCGTCGAGGGTGAAGCGCTCGACGAGTTCGCGATCGGGCAGGAACAGGCCGAAGGGCACGGCCTCCTTCAAGTAGCGCACGCGGCGCTTGGGGTCGAACAGCGTCAGGTGAGCGTGCGAGGGGTGGTGCGCCGCTTCATGCGTTCCGGACAGCATAAGGCGATCATCACCTTGTCACCGCCCGGCGCGCGCGATGCGGCCGACTACGATGTCCGCGCACCGCGCCGAGCGTGCGCCTGATCCGTCAAGTCACGCCCGAGGGCAAAGTGCGCGTGTTGATGACCTCACGTTTCGATGCCGAGCGCTTTCCCGCCGAGGCCTTCGCCCAGCGCTGGCGTATCGAGGAGGCGTTCAAAAGTCTCAAGCACCGCCTCAGCCTCAAACATACCGGCGGCCTGTCCTGGTTCGCCGCCCGACAGGACTTCGGCACCAAGGCCCTGTGTGACAACCTCGCTGCGCTGGCCGCGTGGTGCGCCGCCCGCCGCCACCTCGAACCCGATGCGCTCTGGCGCATCAACCGCACACTGGCCTTCACCGTCCTGCCGCGCGCACCGTCGCCGAGGTGCTCGCCGAGATCGCGCTCAACCTCCGAAAATTCGCCCCGGAACGCCAACGATCTCGCACCCCTCGCGACAAACTCCGCAAGTTCCATGCTTACAAGCCCGTGGTATGATTAATGCTTGCGCCCAGAGGATTGAGGATGAGCCTGGGCTAGCGGACGGTACTTCGGACCCTGCTTGGCTTCGCCGCTGATTCGCGTCGGTCCGGCACGCCTTGCTTCCGCGCAGGCGATTCAACGTCAGTTGAGCGCCGGATCCTCAAGCATATCCAAGGTCAAAGCGATCTCGGTCGGCGTATCGACGAACAGCACGCTGCACACTTTTTTTGCACCACACATTACTGCTTCCGCGAGTTCGCGCACAAACGCCCGATCATCAGATTCGGTAAACAGGGGAATTGTGATGGTCCGTCCGGCAAGCTTTCCCGGATCGGACAGGATTGTGCGCACAAGTTCAGGAAGTGGACGTCTGCCTTCCGGTACGGTGCCAAACTGGGCTGAGGGGGTCGAGGACGACGCCGCGCTTGAGGGGGCTGCCGACTCCTCGAGTCCAAGGCGACAGTGTACATGCGACCCCTTTGTATACCAGCATATCCAGGTCGCCTCGCCTGACGTGGGGGCCTGCGCCTCTGCGCCTGTGGCGGCGAGGGCCAACATCAGACCGGTCATCAACCGTTTCACCGGTATGACGCGGATCCATTGCGACTCGATAGTCGACTGCAGCAGGGACAGGAGTTTCATAGTGACCACCAGTACGCGATACCGAAGGGTATTCGGAACGCATGCAGGTAGAAATTCGCAAAGTTTCGTGACGTTCTGCGTAGAAGTACGTACACCCCCACTCCCGCTCCGGTCACTATGGAGCTGTGATTCGTGCGAAGCAGAGGCATCGAAGGTGTAGTCGTTCCCGTCCTCGTTACACCGCCCTCCAACGTTCTCTCCGCCGCTTTGGTGGAGTCGGCACGTCAGACACGGGGGACGTTACGAAGTCGTCTCCGGAAACTGCGCAGAACCAGCGTCGCTGGCGCCTACGTGATCGTGCGCATATTGGTAATTGCGAGTCCGATGTCGAAGTCAGATTCGTCGGTAATCATCGAAGTTTGGCGAAGTTTACGACATTACCGCGCATATTCACGCGTCGCTGCCACGTGATTCCCACCCGAAGCTTTCACCGGTAACGGCACGATATGTAGTGAAGTTTCACCCGAGCGAAAAGCGCAAACTGGGGTCGGCGCAGAAAACGGAGAACATCGTCCGCTCAACTGGAACCGCCGAAACCCCCTTGCTAACCAACTTGCCTAATATAACCAACTAGGTTAGTATCCGCCAATGGAGAAACGAACCCCGCACTGCAAGCTGGCAGTGGTCAAAGCTTTGGTCGAGGCGGGTATGGTGCGCACGACCCACGCGGCGCGAACTGGCGCGAACGAGTTGGGGCTCGAGTTTTCCGACATGCTGGCCGTGGTGATGGCACTCACGCCAGCGGACTTCTACAAGAGCATGACCACCCACGCCGATCATACGCTCTGGCAGGACGTGTACCGCCCAAACACGCGGGCGGGCGGGCGACGTGTACCTGAAGCTGACAGTCATTGATGACGTGCTGATCGTGTCCTTCAAGGAGCTATGAACATGAAATGTCCTGTGTGCGGCGCGGCGGAACTGATCCACGACACCCGCGACCTGCCCTACACCTACAAGGGCGAAACCACCACCATTGTGGCGGTGACGGGCGACTTCTGCCCGGCCTGCGCCGAGTCGGTCCTGGACGCAGCGGAATCGGATCGCGTCATGCGCGAAATGCGCGCCTTCTCGAAGCAGGTGAATGCGGCCATTGTCGATCCCAGCTTCATCGCCAACGTGCGCAAGAAGCTCGCGCTTGACCAGCGCGAAGCCGCCGAAATCTTTGGCGGCGGTATCAACGCCTTCTCGCGCTACGAGAACGGCAAGACCAAGCCGCCGCTGGCCCTGGTGAAACTGCTCAAGGTACTGGATCGTCATCCCGACCTGCTCAACGAGGTCAGAACCGCCTGACTGTCTCGAAACTCGCCGTTCTGCGCTTCGCCCAGCGAGAACGGTTTTCGAGAATACTCCTGCCACGTTGGCGCCAGGTTGAACTTCTCAGCATGGCTTCTCGCAGACCATCGTTTGCGAGAAGCCCTTGCCCTACGATTTTTCCCGTTTTCTGTGGGGCCCCTGATAAGACACATTCTGGGCGCGCTGACGTGTAACGTCTGCAGGCAAGGGGCGTGCGCGGGCTGCCTTGCACACTTCCGCGCTCATATTGGCCGTATGCCGTCACTAAAGCGGCTGTTTCCGCGACGACAATGCTGCGTAAACTCGGCCATGACCAGGCATCGACTGTGATGCGCACTCGCCGTCTTTCCAAACGGCACGAGCCGCCCCACCATGACCCTGACCAAGGCCGATCTCACCCAACGCATCGCCGACGCCATCGGTTTCAACAAGCGCGAAGCGAACGAAATGGTCGAAGCGTTTTTCGAGGAGATTGCCACCGTGCTCGCGGGCGGAGAGGAGGTCAAGCTGTCTGGCTTTGGCAGTTTCCAGTTGCGCCAAAAAGTCGCACGCCCGGGGCGTAACCCGAAGACCGGGGAAACGGCCGTGGTCCGCGCGCGTCGCGTCGTGGCGTTTCGCCCCAGTATCAAGCTCAAAGGTGCGGCGGGCACCGGCAAGCGACCGTCAGACGGAACCGGCACGGCGGCGGCTACGCATCGCGCGACGCACGGTGCCGAGGGCGACATCGAGGAGTTCGTTTAAGTCCTTGCGGCGCCCCCGTGCCGTGATGCCGAAGATGAGGTCTCTTTGACAGCCGTTGTGCGGACCGCCGGCACACGGCACCTGGCCGGCCAGTGAAAAACGCACGTTGAACGCGGCGTTCGCGCGCGCTTTTCGAAGCGCATGGCGGTTCTCAGCGCCGGCGGGGTCGATTTCGACCGTTTCACCGCCAAATTCGAGCCCGCTTCGTGCCTCATGTTCGCCTTTCGGCACCCTCGGGACGGATTCGCCCTACGCATGCTTGGCATCCCACCCTCGCATTGAGCCTCGGGAATGCACGCACGGACAAAAAAATGCCGCCCGGTCTTTGTCAGGGCGGCAGTATCGCGCGAGCGAGCCTGTTCAGCTCAACCCATGCGGTATGCGATCAGGCAGACTTCTTGGACGCCGCCGCCTTGCGCGACGCGCCCTTGACCGCAGTGCTCGCTGCCGTCACGGTCGCTTCGGCGATCTCGGTCGCTTGCTTGGTCGCCTTGCTGACGCTGTCGAACACGCTGTTGGCGGCGTCGACGGCCGACTTGAAGGCAGCGAACAGGGCTTCGGAACCCGCCGGAGCGGACTCGGCGGCCTTGTCCAGCGCGTCGGTGAAGGTCTGGTTCAGCTCAGCAACTCGCACTTCGAAAAGCTTCGCGATGTCCTGCTGGCCGTCCGTTGCGATTTCATACACGCCGCGACCGTAGATGACCGCCTTGTCCAGCATCGGTTGCGCCAACGTGCCTTGCAAGGCCACCAGATCCTGCGGGCTCTTGACCGCGAGCACGGTCTTCGTGGCGGCAACGCTGTCTTCCAGCACCGCGCGGGCGGTGTTCAGGTTCAGCTCGGTCAGGCGCTCGAGCTGGGTGAATGCATTGTTGGCAAGCGTCGTCAGGATTTCCACGCTGGCTTGGTTGGCGGAGGCGAACTGCTCGCGGGCGGCAAAGGCGTTCATTGTCAATTTCCTTGTGAGATCGGTCGCATCGTCAATGGCACCCGCATCGGGAATCCGGGCGCGTTCGTCATACTGCGCTGCAGTATAGGACCGGCGTCGATCAAGTCAACCGCCTGTTGCGGCGCAAAAAGTGAGACTTGCGTGTAAAGATCCACGCCGGCGCATTGACCTGCGTTCCGCGATCGCCATGGTGCGGAAACCGGCCATGTGACAGACATGACCACCTTCTCCAAGTGCTGCGCCGTCGTTCCTGTACCCGTGGCATCATTGGGATTCTCAAGTACCCCACCCGCCGAAGCCTCTCGGACCGATATGACCCAGAATCTCCGCCGCTACACCCTCCCGCAGCTCAAGCAACTCAGCGCCCGTATCGCGAAGGAAATCACCAGGCAGGAGTCGGCGGGGAAGGCGTCGATGCTCAAGCAAATACAGAAGATGGCACGTGAGCACGGCTTGTCGCTCGACGAACTCGTCGGGCCGTCCGGCAAAATTCAGACCAAACCGGCGACGGCCCCTACGAAGGCCATTCCCGCCACACGAGCTCCCTTGCCGGCAAAATATCGGCATCCCTCCAACAAGGAACTCGCTTGGTCCGGGCGCGGCCGCCGGCCGCTGTGGGTCGAGGCGTGGCTCGCGAACGACGGCGCGATGGAGGCGCTCGCCACCGCCACGCAGAAATTCGGCCAGCGGCAAGCCAAGCTCGAAGCTCCCGTCGAAAGCCGTCCGAGGGCAAACGCGGCCGTGCCGGCGGCAGGCGCGCGGACCGATGCACCGACTCCCGTGGAGTACGCTCCCGACACCCTCTCCGCTCAACGAGACGCAAGCCTGTGACCGCCAACACCCCCGCGACGAAACCGCGGAAACTGCCTGCGCTGCGCTTCAAGAGCGGCGATGAAGTGCGAGAGTTGCGAAAGAAACTCGGAATGAATCAGTCCGAATTTTGGAGCAGATTATCCGTCACACAGTCGGGCGGCTCTCGCTATGAAGCCGGGAGAACGATCCCGAGTCCGGTGCGCCTCCTGTTACACCTCACATACGGCACGGACAAGCAAGCGGGGGATCTCCTGGCGTGGCTGCGCAACAAGGGATAGCGCGCCGACAAGATGGATGCCGGCCCCTCCGCGGACGAAGCGGCGAACGTTGCATCAAGGGGCTTGGGTCTATAGCGACCGATTCACACCCCCAGCGGCTCGACAAAGCCCTTCTCGCCGATGCCGAGAAAGACGTCATACAAGACATGGCTGAGTTGTGAGCGCGGATAATTGTTGTTACGAGAGCCAGGCTCGAGCGCCCAACCCTCCGTTCTCGCTCGATCAGCCCAACGCTGACATTCGCCGACAAAGTAGTTCGCAGCGTGGCGCCGATTGGCCCGCTTGCGGACCACAAAATCGGATGTCGCGTGCGCACCTGCCCGGAGAATCCGAAAACACTGTGCCACTGAGAAATCACGGAGCAGATCTCTCAAAAGCGCGTCGGTGGCGACCTCGGGAGCGTCGGGCAAGCCCCCCTGCATGAGGCAAAAGTCCGCGAATTCTTGGCATTCCGCGAGGGCAAGCATCAGTCGCAGATCACCCAGCGCGTTGCGCCACGTGTCCGGCCATTCTCCACAAGCGGCCGCGTGTTCGATCTGCTCGACGAGCGACATCGGAGACGGGGCCAGGATGCGCCAGTACGTCACGTAGGGATAGGCAGGAAGCTCTACATCCGTCGCGCTGAATGCCTCGACGGGGGATTCCATATCGGGGGCAATCACTCGCGCCGCGACGAGCGACGACAGGAGTTGGCTCCCGAGCGGCCCCGCCGGGGCGAGCGGCACGGCCGAGTAGCCGACCGCCCCGACGCTCCCATTGGCTATCCAGCCGCCACAGCGCACAACGGTCAGCAAAGCGACCGCCTCGGCGAGGCGCAGATCATCCGGCGTGTGCACGCGTTCGGCATAATTCCAGCGCGCACGACAGTACGCCTCGTTCGCGGCACGTCGCTGCATCGCGTCATGGTGCAGCCCTTCGATGGCGCGGTCCACGCGGACGGTGCCCTCGCAAAATTCCGCCACGCGATGCGCACCCGCGGAGCCGCGGACGCTGCCTTCGCTCGCCGGTGCGCCGGGACGCGATCGGCACCCCTGGATCAAGGGGGCTGCGCACGCAACCCATTGCCGATCAGGCAGGCGTTTGGGGGGCAGCAGGCGAGAAAGCTGACTGGGCGCGCAGGGGATTTGAAATTCAGTGAGGAGGTCGATCACCTGCTCGCCGGCGTGGTAGCGGTCGATAAGGGCCGTCAGCTGTGCGGCATCCAGATGCGCAAGCCGTGGATCGATCTCGAAGTTCATGGGCGGTAACGAAAGGATCGAAGACGGGCCGCACTATAGGGGACACGCCCCTACGCTGTCACTCATAGAGCATGGCCCGATAGTGCGCGAGTTCCTAGCATCGCGCCATGCTGTCGACTGTCGCGCCGTCGTCTCGCGATCCCCTCCTCCTTTTCGGACAACGGCTGGCCACCCTGCGCCGCGCGCGCGGCGGGTCGCAGGAGCGTCTTGCGCTTGAAAGTGGGCTCGCCCGCAGTGACCTGGGCGGGGTCGAACGGGGACAGCGCAACATCGCACTGCTCAATATCCTGCGCCTTGCCGAGGCGCTCGAATGCCCGCCTTCCGAGTTGTTGAAGCTCGACCCTGATCGTCTCGCAGACTAGCTGGCGCCCCCCTTGGCGCAAGCGGCCTGGCGTCTGCGCGTAGTCGATAGGGGGGTGCGCGGAGAACTGTTTGTCCCTCTGGAACTTGGGCTACGGCTATTGTGTGGTTGTATGTGCCAAGGCGAGCCGAGCGGGCCCCGCAAGACAACGAGTGACGGGGATCTTGTCTCGACAGCGGCCATCGGAAGAGCGCGAACCATTGCAAATGTCTTCACATAAACAATAACTTATCTTCTCGATCTCGGAACGTCTCGACTCGCGGCCAGGCAGCGACCCCCGCGATGCCGGCACAAAGCTCGCCCCATCGGCACACGCCACCACACAATAGCCCCACATCGCAGACGCGGACGCGCACCGCAATCTGTCGCACCACCCCGATGCGGGGAACGTTCATGTAGACTGGGACGCTCGGCCCGCCTCGTATTGCCTCCGATGTCCGTCACCCCTGAGCCCCACACGGATCGCCGTCGCTCGCCGGCTTCCTGCGAACCGGGAACGCTGTTGCGTCTCGATCCGATGGACAGGATCCGAGTCTTGCGTGCCGGCATCGAGTCGGTCGTGCTCGTGGCGATCGCTCACGCGACCGGTCGCTCGCCCCCCGAATTGATCGACCTGTTGCAACTCATGCCTCCCTCGCCGGGCACCACGTTCCGCAAGGGCGCCCGGCTGACGACCGAGCAGAGCGAACGCGTGCTTGCCTTCTTGCGACTGATTGAGCGCGTCGAGGCGATGGTGACGAGCGGCGGCGACGACAGAGCCTTCGACGCGGCCCGTTGGCTGGGCGACTGGCTCACCACGCCCTGCCCGGCGCTGGGCGGGCAACGCCCCGCCGTCCTGACGGACACGCTCGAGGGGTACCGGGTCCTCGACCACCTGCTCGCGCAAATGCTATCCGGTGCCTACGCGTAGCTCGACCACCCCGGCGAACGCGCCGCCGTCCTCCGCTCGGGCTCTGTGCCCCAAGCGCCGCGCGATCCCGAGCATTTTTCAACGTCGGCCGAATTTTCCCCGGAAGTGTCGAAGCAAAATTCCCCACCCTGTGTTTGCGGTGATCAGCCGATTGGCCCACATTACCCGCACAGGGCACGATCAGCGTTGCGGACGGGCTCCCGGACCGAGCGACTCCGACGATGGCGACCCCGCTTCGTGGCTGAGCAGCTCAAGGTGACCATCCCGCCAGCCGGCCACCACCCGTCCTGCTGCGACCGCATGACGGGCAGCCCGTTGCGTGGCGACCCTCGCCAGTCGAATGATCTCCTCCAGTGGCAAGTCTGAAACTGAAACCTTCGGCGTGGCGCTCACGGCCTCTCCCTGAGTGCTAGACCGGGGCTCGCGGCAGTTGCGTCCGCGCCGCTCGCCCGCTCCTTTGCGCCGCACCCTGCCATGGCCACCGCAATCTCCTCCAGTGATCGGTCGAGCGTCTTTGCGAGCCTGAGGCACAGCGACAGCCGCGGATCCTCCGTCCCGGCTTCGAGGCGCGCCAGAACCGCTTCGGGAATCGCGCTCAACACGGCCAGGTTGCGCCTCGACAGCCCCTGCGCGAGTCGCAGGAAAGTCAAACTCCCGGGCTCCGACAGCACGGGGGCCAAGCGCTTTCTGGCCTCGCTTAAAGCGCGCCGCCGTGTCGGATCGGCCTCCAATTCCCGCGCCCGCTCACGCACGTCGCGCCAACCCGGCCGGATCGGCCGCGGGGGCGTCACCTGGGATCCTTCGCGCGTCATCACAACAATCGGCACGGCCCCGGCCGAGGTGTCGCACCCGGCCGCCGTGCCGAAAAACCTAATGCCCTGCATCTCTCGTCCTCCGCTCCACAGGCCCCCCTTCAGCGCACCATTATCGACCACTGGGCGGCTGCGCAGTGGCGGCGCGGCAGCTTGACATTATTGCGCTACTGACAGGCTCGTATGGATACGCGCCCCTCACCTGTCAAAATCACCCGCGCGCAAAACGCAGGTGGTCCGCAAGGGATTCACTGCTCTCCTCCGCACCAGCGCGCACGATACCGCATCTTTGTCGCAAGTCGCGCACGGGGCCCCCGCGAAGCGCCGTTAACGACTGCGTGACCGAGCGAGTCCCTTGGGTGTCGGCACCCATCTCGATGAGGAAATCGTCGCCGAGCAATCAATATTTGGACGTGATCAACCCAAGTTCAACTGGAATGCAAAATTAATCGAGCGCGGCGATCTCACTCCTCAACTCGCTGCTCATTGCGTCGCTCAGGGATGGCCTGCCGTGTGGATGCTGATCCGTCAATACGTCGTGCTCATGGCCGACATGTCCGTCGACAACCAAGCAAACCCCCTCCAACCGCTCTTCGTCCAACAGGTGAAGGGCCGTTACTGAAGGTGGGCACGTCCAAAAATGAGGGCTGAGGGCCGTCCGAAACGCACCGAAAATCTCCCGCCAACGCACCTTTCTCGCCGTCCCATTAAGACCTGCGATTTCCGATACTTGCTCGCACCATGCAAACGCGACCCGCCGAAAGGCCGCCAACGAGATTAACGCGAAGGCCCCCCAAGCGGCTGTCGTCACTCCTTCGTCGCGGGGCCAACCGAGGATCTCTTTCCGCAGACAAAGCGACTGCTTACCAGCGGGTCGATACCCGAACATCTCCTCGAAATGATGGCGCCAAAGCAAAAAACCAAAGACCTCTGGACAGATCTCTGGGGGCGCAAACATCTCCTGCCATATGCCCCACTCAATATGTACGCACCGAGCGGCGAACGCAAAGCATCGCCGATGGCGTCGTTGTAGCGCCCTTTTGAAGTGCCGCCGTAGTGCGCGATAGAGCATTATGCGGCGCAGCGTCTCATCACCGCTCACCGCCGGCATGAGTGCGTGATCATCAGATTCGCTGCGAGGCGGTACGTGATCGAAACGCTCGGCAATGTGCAAGTGAGGGAGCGCATTGGATTCGGCGCAGACCAGGGGGCGCAAGCGGGTGAATACGAGAAAGACCCCTCGACGCCTTGCCACGTCGTCCATTTCACCTTGGCAGCCGACCTGCCAATCTTCGAGACGCGGCCATGTAAGCTGCAGCATGTCGATCGCTGATAACCACTTCATTATCCGCGCGTAGGGCTCAAAGGAGGAGGCCGCCAATGGCAAATAGTGGCGGACGATAACGGAATACGGTTGTCTTCCATAGTAGGCCCCACAAAGCGGACAGCGGAACGGCGCAGCCATGCTGAGCCTGGTCACAGCATAACGAGGCGTCGGTTCGCCACAATGCGGACAAGCCGCGTGCAGTGGCTCATGGTGTATTGGACACGCTTGTAGGCCGTCGATCTGACAGAAAATGGACTGGTAGCCTTCCGAAAGGCACGAGCGGCAGAAACGAAAATAGCGATCGGAAGCGAGTGAGGTTGCCCAGCGACTTGAAATCCGGTCGAGGCCGGATTGACGCACCATCAGGCCCAATTGACTCGGCGCTCCGTTCATCCACGCAGGTACAAGAAGGGTTCGGCCATGTACTTGGGCTGATCCGCCAGGGAGAAGCGGCTTCCGCCATAGGAGTCTGCAAAGCTGCGAAGCGTACAGGCAGTTCGCATCGGCCAGTTTCCATAAGAGCGTCAATGGTCCCTCGAATGGCAACGCCCAGTCAGCACGCCACACGAGGCCATTCTGAAGCACTCCGCTATCGTTTTGCATCACCACGGATGGATGTCCCGATCCGGTTCGTTCCGACGCTGCGGTATACGCCGAGTCACCGGCGACCGCTGCCATTCTCGTCGATCACACAATGGACGTCTCATATCTCGAGGCCGCAACAGCCTGCGACCACACGTCACCGTCGAACTCAGCGGTGCCGTGCTCTTGCTTCCAATAGGAATAGAGAAAGCTTCGAATTGCGCCGTTCATCCACAACATGCCAACCTCAAGCTTTCCCCGGCGCTTTCGACTCGCAACTGCCTCGAATTCCGCCCAGCAGGCACCGGCTTCATCTCTCATACGCCAGCCGTTAGCGTACGCCTGGGGTCGGAAGAACTGGCTGTAACTTATGCCACTGTTAGCGGGGTATTCGGAAATTCGCGGATCGTCAAGTGCCTTCATTAATTCGATAGTGTCCGAAACTGACGCAATTCCTCTGAAACTATTAATTGTCAACATAAAGCGTCCGATGAGATCCATTCGATGTGCCCCCATAAGCGCTTCACGCGTCGCCCGCAACACAGGTTGAGCGAAGATGACCGTAATAAGTCTTATGCCATAAGGGGCGCGCTGCAGGTCGTTCGACAGGTCACGTAGGAAGGTCAATTGCGGCTCATGCCAGTTTTGGCCCTCGTCCACGAAGAGTACGATACGGTCCTGACCTGTCTCTTGCACTGCAGCAACCCACATACCGAACAGTCGCCATCGTCTTTCTAACGCCGTTCGACCAAGATTTGCTGCACCGTGCCCACAGTCTTGCAATAGATCTGTGTAAAAGCTCAACTCGGTATTGCGGTCGTGGTCTTTGGCTCCCACCGTAAAGATCACCGCAGCGAAGTTCTGTTTCAACTGAGTTTTCAAAGCTCGGATAGCAAAGGTCTTTCCGAAACGAAATTCCGCAGTGAAACTGATTCCAGAATCGCGGTGAACGACGCCTTCCTCAACGATGTCGTAGGCGGCCTTGATTCCAGGGGTCGGAATTGTCGCAGTATCTAGTACGATAGGATGCGACTCAAAGGCACGCTCACGCTCGAAACCTGGAATCAAGAACGTTGATTCAAGAATTTTCTTTGCGTTGCTCAAGACGCCGATGTCTGGCGAACTGGTTTCGGTCACGACAGCCCTCTTTTAGGTCACGGATTTCCAGATCGGGCGCTTAACGGACGCCGGAACCGGACGACCGGGACTCACTGTGGCATTCCCTTGGCCATCTTCACTGCCCGGAGTTTGTGTCGGGATTGGGAGGCCGGAGACATAGGCGGCATTGGCGAGTTTCGTTCCTGTCCTAGAAACAGAAGTTGGCCGTTCGAGTGCCTCCTTATAGGCTTTGTTCGCGTAATACTCTAGAAGCTTTTCGACGGGATCATCCCCAAAACCCACCCAGAGTTCGCCGGCGTCGCACAGGGCATTAATCTGCGCACGCATTTCCCGACTATGAGGTGTGCGTCCCCATCCACCGTTCGCCGAAAGTGTCTCAAGCTCAATCCCGGACGGTAGGTAGGCCTGCACCTGCTGCATGTTCGCCTCGTGAATATGTATACGAAGCTGCGACCCGATGAATCCAAAGGAACGCGCGAGGACAGGTCCCGTATATCGAACACGGTCAATTTGGACGTAGGGCCGACGGCCTTCCTTCGTGTTTCCGCGAACGAATCGGGTCTCCACTACAACGCCGAGTTCGGGCCGATGGCCACTCGGCGGCGGCAACCGTCGCGGAAGGAAGGTCGGTTTAACGAGGAAAAGGTGGTTTCGCAGCACCTGCAGAGGTGACTGCCCCCCCAAACCGACGCTCGGTGTGGCGTTGTAGTTCGCCAGTACGACATCCGTCAGATCCAACAGGCCTTCCAACGTAATCCCATTCCGAATCGCCTCACGTACCGGGTTCTTTGGACGAACCGGATCTTGGGTATTTGACCCAGTGGTCGATGGCAGACGCTGGAACCCATACGTTTCAAGAGTCTTGAAGACGCGTTCAAGGGCATGGTTGTGAGCCCAGTCGGCCACCTTGCCATAAGTTAACGCGGCGCCAATGCGCTTTCGCGCGTTCTCTGAAATGCGGATAGAGTGATGGGCTGCGGCATTATCGAATTTGATAACCGCCGGAAAGCATCCGAGTAGCTCCGGGATTACCCCTGAGGGGAAGCCGGCTCCTTCCGCATATTTAAAACCTGGAATACTAAGTGGTCGTGGCTGCCAAGGAGTCTGGTTGAAGATTAAACTTTGCTCAGCCACTGCGGAGGAAATTTCTGTTCGTATCCCCACGCTATACCCGAGAATCGCGCGACTAATCTCATCCAAGAAGCAAACAATCCAGATCCGCTCAACGGGTACCAACTGTGGGCCAGCAACCCCGTTTACGATTATGCATCCGATACAATGCTCCTCGTGCGCGTCGATTCCCCCAACGTCGTAAGGTGCAAGCGCTAAGGGAAAGGCGCTGATTCCCGTGCCGACGGACAGTCGATCTGCAGCAGTCTGGCCGTATCGGGCTGCTATCGCTGACCGCGAGCCGCATTGAACCAAGTCGTTGACATAGCGCTCGATCGATTTTCGTGCGGTGGACTTTGTGTTCAAAGGGTATTCATCCTCACGTACACCTGCCGCCCGACACAAATCAGCAAAATCGCGTGCCAACTGCCGGATGGATTTGTGGACTTCATGAATCTTTCCTTTCCGAGATCTTTTCTTGATTAGGTCATCAAGCTGCTCGCGAATCTGCGGGTGATCGCCAAGGAATTTCGAAAAGGCACCTGCAAAACCGGCCGCTGTTCCGACCGGACCGACAGGTGGGGGAGTAGCGCGGGAGTACCGGCCAATTCGCAAAAATTTCAAAAGCGCGGGCCATCCAACCAACTGACCCTCGAGGTCTAGGGTGACGCATCGGTTTAATTGCCTGATAATCTCTTCTTCCGAGACCCCCGAGGCCTTGCTTGGCCCAGACAGTTTCCCTGTCCGCACATAGGCAGTAATGGCCTCCCGAAGTGCTGCGAAACGGTGCAACTCTTCCTCCTGCAACGCGTCTTCATCTACGCAGCGCCACCGAGTGATATCACGGTACTCTTGTGGTAAGGTTTTAAAGGTATAATGATTACCGTGGGCCTTCATGCTCGTCTCCTGACTCAATGAAGGTGTCGTCCGTCACTGGCGCTCTCTCAAGGTCGGCCCGAAATACCCCACTTAGGACTCCTCGGAATGCTGCCGCTACAAGGGCAGGCTGCTCTGCTGCGCTTCCGAGAGCGCGTATGTCGCCGAGTGTTGCGCCGCCATTCGCATGAATTAGGGCGGATACCGCGATATTTTCGGAGACGAGAGTGTTGCCGCGTAAAGCAGAAAGCCAAGCAATTACACGCTGCCAATTCATGATTTTTTGCGGACAGGCGAAGATGTCGCGATCGGTGCAGCGTCGGTAGAGCACACCGACTTTTACCGCGGCAGCGACTTTTTCCTCCCACTTAAGCTGACTTGCGCTTGAGAGCCCATCGAGTGAGGTAGATTCTAAGATTTCGCGGTACTCGATCCGCCCGTCTTTAAATGTGAGGACGGCATCAAACCGTGTCAGCAGCATTTGCTCACCGACCGAAACAGAATGCTCCACGCCCCCATATTCGACCGTCTTAACTGTTGCGTCGGACTCGACCCAAAGAAAGTGACCCCATTGCAAATTCCCTTTCAAGACCCAATCGCGGTCACTTCGGGGACTGAAGACGTACCAGAGTTTGCTCTGATTATCGTTGGCTATCGAATACGCTTCGGCTAGCTTGTGACGCAGTCTAGTGCCAAGCCGGCCGCTCGAATGCTTATGCCCGGTCTCGCCCATTTGAGCTCTCCTAGGCGGCTTGATAGCTGCCTCCTAAATGCTTAGTCCACGCCTGCTCGAGGTATTTTCTGGATCTGCCGGCGGATTTGGGGACCTTACACCTCGGGTTGGACGTTTGTGAGACATTCAGTTCTGAGACAGGTTCTGGCAACATCCTCTGGAAATTGTGTCCCCGCCAAAACCGCAGCACTCGGCTTGGATAATTGGTTCCAGAATTTCTTGACGAAGTAAATTGCGTCCCATTGATGGGATCTAATACGACCCCACGTCGGATTTAAGCTGCTGAGTTTTCACGACAATTCATTCGCATAGAAACGTTAATTTCGCGTCCAGCTGCTCAAACGCAATCCCCGTCCAGCCGGACGAATTGATCCCGTCCCCGCTCCTTCGCAACATAGAGCGCCCGGTCAGCCCGCTTCAGTGCCGCTTCGAGACTGTCATCGCCGGCGCAGTCGAAAGACGTCAAACCGATGCTCACGGTGAAGGACAGCGTATGTTCGCCGTCGCTTACGCGGCACTGCCGGATCTGGCCCAGCAGGCGCCTGGCGAATTCCTGCGCACCTTCGGCGTCCGTTTCGGGCAGCGTGATGCCGAATTCCTCGCCGCCGAGGCGGCCGACGATATCTCCCGCCCGCACGTTCAACACCTTCGCGAGCGCCTTGAGGACAAGGTCTCCCGTGGGGTGCCCATAGGTGTCGTTGATGTGCTTGAACTTGTCCGCGTCGAGGGACATCAGGGTCAGCGGACGCCCGTATCGTCTGGCATTGGCGATCAGCTCCTCGGTCCGCCTGGTCCAGGCGCCGCGGTTTAGGACGCCGGTCAAGGCGTCCGTCGTCGCCAGGCGCCGCATTTCTTCTTCAGTGGCCTTGCGGTCCGAGATGTCGCGGATGACGCAAACGAAGAGCGCCGGACCTGCGTTTTCAGTGCAGCCGACGGTGGCTTCGATGAAAAACTCGCGGCCGTCCTTCGATTGAGCCTTGAGCTCCCGCGTTTGCAGGATCGGGGATTCATCCGCGACCGTCGCACGGTTGACCGGAAGGTCTTCGATCGCTTCCGGCTCTGGAAGCAGGAAGCCGAGGCTGCGGCCAAGCGCCTCCCCCGCCGAATAGCCGAACATCTGCTCTGCGGCCATATTGAACTCGACGATCTTTTTTTCCTGGTCGCACACCACCACGGCGTCGGTCGCGGTATTCATGAAGAGCCGCGCACGTGCCTCGCTCAGACGCAGTTCGTTCGTGCGTGCTGCCACCCGTTCCTCCAGGTGGATGTTGGCTTCCGCGAGCGCATCGACGGCCTTGCGACGCCGCTGAAACTGGCGGTACGCAAAAACGGCGATGAGGATTAGCGCGAGATTGCTGCTTATGCCTATCGCTACATACCGTCGAGCGATCTGCCGCCACGGGGCGAGAACCTGGCTCTCGCTGACCGTGGCCGTGACGACGAGCGGGTATTTCGCCGAACTGGCGTACGCGCCAAGCGCCGATTCGTCCCCGAATAGTGCTCCGCCGCGGAAATCACCCTCGGCCGCGCGGTCGAGCAAGCCGCTGAACAGCGGCGTCTTCGACCAGTCGCGCGTGTAACAATCCTCGCTGTCGGGCAGGCAGGCAAGCGCCGCGCCACCGCGGAGGAACAGACGCAGCACGTAACCTTCCGGGAGGGCCTGGGCGCTCAGGATGTTCGCCAGACCGGCCTGATCGACCGCGGCAACGGCGACGCCCAGGAAGAGGCCGCCATCGTTCGTGATGCGGCGGCTGGTCGGCACGAACCGTCGGGCGCGTCTCATATCGACCAGTGGCGGTCCGATATACAGGCCGGCATCCCAGGAGTCGGTCTGCGCCGTGTAGTACTCGCGATGTGAGATGTTCAAGTCTGGCGCCGGAAACGACAAAGACGTCGCCGCAAGCTGACCGTCTGCGCGCGTTACCAGAAGCCAATGCACGTCGGGGGTGATCGCATGACGTCGCACTAGAAGACGGTGGATTTCGAGCTTGGTGAGGCCGGCTCTTATCCCGACGACTTCGCTGAGGCCGGAGAGCGTGCGGTCGTAGGTGTCGAAGAGCTGCTCGGCCCGACGCAGCACGACATTGCTCGAGACCTTGAGTGTCGCCGCTGCCTGTATCCCGAGCTGATCCAGGCTTTCGCGCGCAAGCAAGTGAAGTTGCAAGTCGACAACGAAGATGATCGCGATCACAGCTGCGATCCAACGGTACGCGATCTTCATTCGTATCGCCTCGGCTGACGGGCCGTAGGGGGTGTCGAGGAGGTTTCGGGGAAGTGCAACGGAGACTGCACGCCGTGTCATGTCGGGCAATCAATTTCGCGGCGGACTCGATAATATCATCCAGCACTCTGAATCATTTCCGTACGACGAGCCACTGCCGAAAGCGGGCGCCTGGCGCGAGGCTAACCCAAGCCGGAGCTGATCACGCGGGCGCTGGGCCGGCACGAGGCCATGATGAGCAGCCAGATCGGAGGGACCCAGCCGGCCTGCAGGACGTTCTCGAATGCGAGCACACACACGATGTGGGAGGGCTGCCCACCGACTCGCGATCCCAGATTCCGGTAACTGAGGAACGGATCAGACTGCTGATGGTAATATACGGACCATATACACAACGTAGATAGGATAGCCCGGTGGGAATCGTCAAGATCTCGGAACAGATGCATGAGGCCCTGCGCCGGACCAGCGGCGCGCTCAGTCGCTCCATTAACAGCCAGGCCGAGCATTGGCTGCGCGTCGGGATGCTTGCGGAGCTCAACCCCACGCTGAGCTACCGAGAAATCTGCCAGCTGCTGATTCAGGAAGAAGAGGCACACGGAGCGCCCTCCCCGCTGACGAACCTTGGCAGGGCAGCCTGATGGCAAAGAAGCAGCAGATCCCGATTCGCTCGCAGGCGGAGATCGAATTGGCACGTCGAGCCGGCGCATTGGCCGCCGACGTCCTCCGCATGATCGGAGAGCACGTGCGGCCGGGCGTGACCACCGACGAACTCGACCGCATCTGCCACGACTACATCGTGAACGTTCAGCGAGCCATTCCGGCGAATATCGGCTATCACGGCTATCCGAAGACGATCTGCGCTTCGGCGAACCACGTCGTGTGCCACGGCATCCCGTCCGCAAAACGACTGACCAGCGGAGACATCCTCAACATCGACGTGGCCGTGGTCAAGGACGGCTGGTACGGCGACAGCAGCCGCATGTACTTCGTCGGAAAACCCGGCGTCCTCGCCCGGCGACTCGTGCGCACCACCTATGAAGCCATGCGCGCGGGCATCCTTGCCGTCCGTCCCGGTGCAACGCTCGGTGATATCGGCCACGCCATCCAGAGCGTCGCCCAGCGCGAAGGCTTTACCGTCGTTCGTGAATATTGCGGCCACGGCATCGGCGACGTGTACCACGACGAGCCACAAGTCCTCCACTATGGCCGGCCCGGAGCCGGCCTGACGCTGGAGCCCGGCATGGTGTTCACGATCGAACCGATGATCAACGCGGGGCGCCCCGAAACCCGCGAACTGGGTGACGGCTGGACCGTGGTGACCAAGGATCATTCGCTGTCGGCACAGTGGGAACACATGGTCGCCGTCACCGCAGAGGGATTCGAGATCCTCACCCCGTGGCCGGATGGGTACGGGGACTATCCGGCGATCGAGGCCGGTGCACCGATGCCGGCGCAGGCGCTTTGAGCGCCGCGACAAGGGCCCCCTCATCCGCACGGTTCCTGCCGATCAGAACAGCCACGGAATGAAGCGGCGCGTGCCCTGCATGTAGTCGATGTAGGCCTGGCCGAAATAGGCGACGCATTCCTTTTCATCGGCCAGCGCGGTCAGCAGCACGCAGGCGCTTCCGAAAAGGGCGAGCGCGAAGGCGGGCCAACCGGGGGCGCGGAAGAACATGCCCCAGTTCAGCGCGAGCAGCGCGCTGTACATCGGGTGGCGAATGAGGCCGAAGATGCCGCGCGTGACGAGCTCGGAGGTCTTTTCCCAGCTGTAGAGCGAGCCGTCGTCGCGACGGGTGGTGTCGCGCTTGCCCTCGCGGCGCAGGGCGATGAAGCCGAAGACCAGCGGGAGCAGGCTCAGTTGCAGCAGGGCTTCGGAAAGCAGTTGATCACCTGCCGGCTCGCGATTGAGTAGCGTCAGCGCGAGGATCGTCTCCCACGCGAAGAAGCGGTAGAAGCCGTGGCTGCCGGGATTGCGCAGCGGCTTGCGCGACAGCCATAGCAGGCCGGCGGTGCCGGTCAGCAGCAGCGGCAGATTTGAGATCGGCAGGCTCATCGGCGTTTCCGCGTGACGGCGGCTCTTCCCGTCTTATTGGCGGACAGCGCGGAAAACGAGGACGGCGTTGCTGCCGCCGAAGGCGAATGAATTCGAGAGTGCCGCTCGCACTGCGGCTCCGTGGCAGGCGCCGGTCAGGTGTTCGACGCCGGTGCAGGCGGGGTCGAGATTGCCGTCAAGGTTGATGGTGGGCGGCAATGTATCGTCGCGCAGCGCGAGTACGGAGGCGATCGCCTCGATGGCGCCCGCAGCGCCGAGCAGGTGACCGTGCATCGATTTGGTCGCGCTCACTGGCAGCGTTTTCGCCCGTTCGCCGAACACTGACTTGAGTGCAGCGATTTCGACCGGATCGCCTTCCGCGGTTGCGGTGCCATGGGCATTGACGTAGCCGACGTCGTCGGCGGCCAGTCCCGCGTCGGCAAGCGCCGCCTGCATGGCGCGGACCTGGCCGGCAGCTTCGGGGCGCACGAGGTGGCTGTGGTCGCAGCTTGCTCCGTAGCCGACGATCTCCCCGTGTATGCTTGCGCCGCGATCAAGCGCGTGATCCCAGTCCTCCAGGACCAGTGCCGCCCCGCCTTCGCCGAGAACCAGGCCGCGGCGATCGCTGGCGAAGGGGCGGCAGGCGGTGGGCGAGGTTTCCGCGTTGCCGGGGGCCATCACGCGCAGGGCTTCCCACGCACGCGCGACGCCGTAGGCTTGCGGCACGTCGGAGCCGCCGGTCACCATGACCGTCGCTTCGCCCGAGCGCACGCGCCGGAAGGCTTCGCCAATGGCGACGGCCGACGACGCGCAGGCGACGGTGTGGCTCGTGCTCGCGCCCCCCAATCCGAGCTGGATCGAGATGTGGGCATTGGCGGCGTTGTTCATGCCGAGCAGCACCGAGAGCGGTGACAGGCGTTCGCGGCCCCGCTGCCACAGTTCGCGATAGCCCTTTTCATAGGCAAGGGTGCCGCCGAGTGCAGTGCCCCAGGATACGCCCCAGTCGTCGCGCGATTCTTCACCGGCGCTGCGCGGGAGGCCGGCGGAGTCCCACGCGTCGAAGGCTGCCGCCATGCCGAGTTGTGCGAAGCGGTCCATCATCGCGGCCAGCGGCTTGCCGAGCACAGCATCGGCATCGAACGCCGGACATGCGACAAAGGGAATCGACAGCGGGCGCGGCTGATCGTCGGTGAGCAGATACCGGATCGCCGTTTCTCCGGCGCACAGGCGGCTGAAGAAATCCGCGAGATCGCCACCGAACGGGCTGACCAATCCGAGGCCCGTGATCGCAACCCGACGCCGGACCATGGTTCAGTGCGCGCCGGCGGCGGCGATCAGGCCGTCCATGGCCGCCACCATGTCGCCGACGCTTCTCGGGTTCTCGAGATCGCTCGGGACCTTGATTCCGAAGCGGTCTTCGAACGCGAACATCAGTTCGAGCATCATCAGCGAGTCGACCCCGAGGTCCACCAATAGCGCATCCGGAACGACCTTCTCGGATGCCACACCCAAGCGTTCGTCGAGAAATTCGCGAATAAGTGCAATTGAATTCATAGGGCGCGAATTTTATATGAAATCAAATGTTTCACCATAGGTGGCTCGGTCGTTTCAAGTGCGTTCGCGGATGTTTGGTACTATCCGCCGGCCATGACGACACTCTCCGCCACGCCGCTGGATGCTGCGCCCCGCTCCACCTGGTTCCGCCAGTTGGCGACCCGTTTCGCGACGCTCTGGCCCCTCAAGGCGGCGGGAACCATGATTTTCATGGTTTTGTTCTTCATGGGGTACTTCACGGTCCTGCGTGATCCCCTAACCGCTCCGACCATGATGCCGCGCGTTGCCGCAGACGCCTGGATCCCCTTTTCCGCGGCCGCATTCCCGATCTACGCAAGCCTGTGGGTGTACGTGTCGCTTCCCCCTGCCTTCATTGGCAGCCTGCGCCCGCTGCTCTGGTTCGGCGTGTGGATCTCCCTCCTGTGCGCGTTCTGCCTCGGCATTTACTGGGTGCTTCCGACCGCGGTGCCGTCTGCCGGCATCGATTGGTCTGAATACCCGCAACTCGCGATGATCAAGAATGTGGACACAGCCGGCAACGCCTGTCCGTCGCTGCACGTTGCATCGTCGGTATTCAGCGCGCTATGGCTCGAGCGAATCGCGCGCTCCGTGGGTGCGCCGGCATTGTTGCGCTGGGGAAATGCCCTGCTCTGCTTGGCAATCCTGTGGTCGACGATAGCCACCCGCCAGCACGTCGTGCTCGACGTGATTGCCGGCATCGTCGTCGGTCTGGCTTTCGCGCTGCCGTCCCTCCGGCATATCTCGCGGATGGCGCCGAAGTTCCTTTGAGTGTCGGGTCGCCGGGCGCAACCCCTGCTCAGGTGACGCCGGGCGGCGGATTGTCGAGCGGTTTCTGCCAGAACAGCGCGGTGCCGGCGCTTGCGTCGAGCGCGTAATCGCTGAACCCGAATTTCACGTACGCCGCCCGCGCAGCATCGTTGCCGCTGAGCACCTCCAGGGTGATCTTGCAGCATCCGCGCTCCTTGGCAACGGTTTCCACCGCCTCCAACAGAAGCTGACTCGCGCCACGTCCGCGGTATTCCGCGAGAATGACGAAATCGTGGATGTTGATGAGCGGTCTCGCGGCGAAGGTCGAGAGAGTCTCAAAGCAATTCGCCAACCCCATTGCGACGCCTTCCGCGAAGGCGATCAGGCTGAACGCATGTGGTTGGCGAGCAAGCGCCCCCACGACCCTATCCTTGACCGCTGTCGGCAATGCTTCCCCTCCACCCATCGGGTCGCGCGCATAGGCGTCGAGTAGCCTGACTATGGCGACGGCATGCTCGGAGTTATGATAATCGGCACGTATGACTTCGATGGACATGTGTATCTTCTTGAAGGTCCTGCTGGAGGAATCGTCATCTTACCTCGGCCGCATCGCCGCGTTCGCGGGTCGGTATTCAAACGGTGCGCGCATGCGCAATTTCTATACGGCGACGCGGAAAATATGGGTGCGGTTACCCACTAAAGATTTTTGGCTTAACGACGCCTTCAATCGGCAGCGATTGCCATATGGGTTTGCGAAGCGCTGGAATGGCCAGCAGGCCTCGATTGACGCGCTATGCGGCCGATAACACTGTGGCGAGCGTGGTTTTATTTTGATATTCGTCAAACCTCTGCCAAATATTTGTGCGGCGCACATAGCCACGACTGAAAAGTGGGTACTATGCCCCATAGTTCATTCGCGCCATGCAAGAGGAGTAGCTCATGAAAAAATCGCTCGTCATCGCATCCATGCTCGCCCTGGGCGCAGCAAGTCCGTTTGCGCACGCCTACAAGGCTGGCGACTTCGTTGTCCGCGCAGGTGCGGCGACGGTAAACCCGGAAATGGGGGGCTCCGATGTCTCATCGAGTGCCACAGGCAAGATCGCCGGTTCGAATGCCACCGTCAGCGACAACACGCAACTCGGCCTGACGTTCGGCTATATGCTGACCGACCACGTCGGCGTCGAACTGCTCGCCGCCACTCCCTTCAAGCACAGCGTCAGCGTCAAGGGACTGCCCGCAGGCCTCAACGGCAAGCTCGCTACCATCGAGCAACTGCCGCCGACGGTCACGCTGCAGTATTTCCCCATGGATTCCAGCTCGAAGTGGCAGCCATACGTGGGTGCCGGCATCAATTACACGACCTTCTTCAATGAAGATCTGACGGATGCCCGCAAGGCTCAAGGGTTTTCTCATCTCGATCGCGAGGACTCCTGGGGGCTCGCCCTGCAGGCCGGTATCGACTACATGCTGACCGACAAGATCGTGCTGAATGCGGCAGTTTGGCGTATCGGCATCGACAGCCATGCCACGGCGCGGCACCCCGCGCTCGGCAAGGTCAAGGTTAGTGTCGAGATCGATCCGTGGGTGTACATGGTCGGCGTCGGCTACAAGTTCTGATCCCGGCAGCGTCCGGGGCACTGGACGGCGACCTGCGGGTCGCCGTCTGCATTTCCGGCCCGCGCGAACGTCTTCCAATACGTAGCCAAGCGCGCGGAGTGATCCGATCGGGGTATACTCACGGGTTTCCCAGAATCGCCCGGAGCCCCGCCATGGAAGCCGAACGCATCAACGCTATCTCCCAGAAACTCGACGACCTGCAGGCCCGCGGTCGCGAACTTCGGAGGTATCTTTGACTACGACGAAAAGGCGTCGAAGCTCGAAGAAGTAACCCGCGCGCTGGAAGATCCGGCCGTGTGGAACAATGCCGAGAAAGCTCAGGACCTCGGCAAGGAAAAGCGTCAGTTGGAGGATGTCGTCGTCAATCTGCGCGACATCGAACAGTCGTCAATCGACCTCAAAGACCTGTTCGAACTCGCTCAGGCCGAGGACGACGAGGATACGTTGACGGCGGTTGAAGCCGACCTCGCCCCTCTCGAGGCGAAGGTGCACGCACTCGAATTCCGCCGGATGTTCTCGAATCCGATGGACCCGAACTCGTGCTTCATCGAAATCCAGGCGGGTGCGGGTGGCACCGAGGCCCAGGACTGGGCCGGAATGCTCGAGCGAATGTACCTGCGCTACTGCGAGCGCAAGGGCTTCGCTGTGGAACTGATGGAAGAGTCCGAGGGCGAAGTCGCCGGCATCAAGGGCGCCACGATCAAAGTCAGCGGTGAGTACGCCTACGGCTTCCTGCGTACCGAAACCGGCATCCACCGCCTCGTGCGCAAGAGCCCGTTCGACTCCAATGCGCGTCGCCACACCAGCTTCTCGTCGGTGTTCGTGTATCCGGAAGTCGATGATTCGATCGAGATCGACATCAATCCGGCCGACCTGCGCATCGACACCTATCGCGCTTCCGGCGCCGGCGGCCAGCACATCAACAAGACGGACTCCGCGGTGCGCATCACGCACGAACCGACGGGCGTCGTTGTGCAGTGCCAGAACGACCGCTCGCAGCACAAAAACAAGGCCGAAGCGATGTCCATGCTGAAGGCCCGCCTGTACGAGCTGGAACTGCGCAAGCGCCAGACCGAGCAGCAGAAGCTCGAAGACTCCAAGAGCGACATCGGATGGGGGCACCAGATCCGCTCCTACGTGCTCGACCAGTCGCGCATCAAGGATCTGCGTACGAACTACGAAGTCGGTAACACCCAGGCCGTGCTCGACGGCGACCTGGATGACTTCATCGCGGCGAGCCTCAAGCAGGGTGTCTGACGCAGTTTCGCAACGCGCTGCATGACGCTCGACTTCACCGACTCTCTCGCCCCGGGCGTCACCGCGGACGACGTGCCCGAATTGGGCATGCTCGCCTCGGCCGCGCCGCTCGTGGGTGCCTTCATCACGCTGTTTCGCGGCTCCGAGACCGAGGTCATGCTGCGCCTCTTGGTGCTGCGCGAGATCGGCCAGGAATCCGATTCGCCGCGCTGGTCGCCGGAGGCCCTGCGCGCGCGTTTCACCTACTTGGACGACGTCAAACTCGAAACCGTCCTCAAGCGCCTGCGCGACAACGCGCTGCTCGAGTTCGGCGAAGACGGCCTGTACCGCGTTTCAGACCTCGGCCGCAACGCGGTCGCGGCGATCACGATGGTGCTTCGTTTCTCGACCGAGGAGGACGCGGAACTCGGCTTCCTCACCGCGCAGCTCGCCGGGCTTCAGGCGGTCGGCAGCATCACGCCGGAGGCGCTGGGTCACCTTCTGTCCAAGCTCAACGACCTCACCTGGCACTTCGAGGAAGCGATCGCCTCAGGATCCGAATTCAACATCCTTGGGGCGCGACGCCGCCTCTCGGCCAACGAGCGCTGGCTAGCGCGCGGTACGGAGATTCTCAACGGCCTCCTCGCCGACCCCGAGGTGCCGTTCGAAATCGCCCGCATCGCCCAGCGGATCGGCCTCGCGCAATCCCGGCTGGCCCGTGTCGACGCAGGCTTTCAGCGCGCCCTGAACAAGATCGAATCGCAGCGCGTGACCCTCGGCGCGTCGGGCATTTCCTCGTCCGACGTTGCCGCCTGGCTGCGCCGGCTCGATGCCGGCATGCTCGCCCGTTTTGCCGAGGATGCCGTTGCGGCAGTGCCCGAGACGACGCTCCTCGCGGGGGGCCATGAACTGCTGGACCGCGCCGAGGCTGTCCTGTCCGATGAGGTCCGCACCGATGAGACCGAACTGGCTCTGCCGCCCCCGGATGCTGCTGACGTCCGCACCGCGCCAGAGCACGACGACCTCGCCCTGCTCGAGCACCTCACGCGACGCATCGCCAGGCTGTCGGACAGCGCGCCGCTGCAGCATATCGTCGCCGGCGGCGGGTTCGCGCCCGCGGCCTACCGGCTATCGCTCCTCGCGCTCCTCGCGGACGGCGAATCTGCGGGTCCGGCCGACGGCCCGATCGGCGATTTCATGCGCCTGCCTGTGGACGTTCAGTTCGGCGACCGCCTCGTGCGCGTCGACGAGGACGAAATCGCCGCGATCTCCGATGGCACGATCACGCCCTGCGGCACCGTCGCGCCCGCTGCCGTCGAAACACCCCTGCAGGACGCCTGATGGAACACGAACTCAAGACCCTCACGGCGCGGCTCGTCGCCAATCGCTGGCTGCCTCGCAGCGACCGCCTCGTGCGGCGCGCGCTGGTGGACGAATCCTTCCGCGTCGAACTCGACCACCGTCTTGCCGCGATCGGACTGCAACTGCAGGACAATCCTTACGCCAGCCATGTCGCCGTCGCGCTCGCTCCTGACATGATGGAACCGGTATTCGGCGCGCGCCGCGAGTATGCGGCAAGCAACGTTGGACTCACGCGCGACGAAATCGCTCTCCTTGTGGTGATCTGGTCGCTGATCATCCTGCCCAAGCGCGAACGACAGGTCACGCGTCGCGAGCTTGCCGACGACGGTCAAGGCGACATGTTCGGTGCCGACAAGCCGATGGCGCACGGCGAAAGCGTCTCGGCGGCGCTGTCGGAGGCCTCGCTGATCGCGGACTTCGGCCCGCGGCTCGGGGGGCGCACAAAGGTCAAGAACTTCATGCTTGGCAAGCTCGCGCGCCTGGGGTTCATCGAGCGCCGCAATGGCATCATCAATGAAGGGCCGCTGCTCGACGTGGCCCTCGACTACCGAGTGTTGGCCGACCGCATCATCCACGGGACCCTCGCCGAGGTCCTCGCCAGCGCAGGTCACGCCCTGGCGGACCACAACGCCTTCGAACAGGCCGATGTCCTGCCCGACGAGCCGTACGACGAGGAAGAAGCCTGATGTTCCATATCAAACAGCTCGAACTCGTCCACTGGGATTACTGGCGTCGCTTCACGCTGCCGCTGGACGCGCAGATCATCACCATCGTCGGTCCCAACGGCTCGGGCAAGACCACGCTCCTGGACGCCCTGCGCACCCTGTTCGCCCTTCGCTGCTCAGGCAAACGCGACTTCCGTCGCTACGTGCGCCGCGCGGAACGGAGTTTCGCCTGGATCCGTGCCGTCGTCGCCAACCAGCCGGGCTCCACCGGGCGGCGCCCTTTCTTCCCCTGCCTTCAGGATGAAGTCACCCTCGCCTGCCGCATCCGGCGCGGCGGCGGCGAATGGACGCGCGACTACACGATCGTCGACGGCGACGTCGCAATCGAGGACTTGGAACGCAACGAGGACTGGGTCGGCCTGCGCGACTACCAGAACCGCCTTGCCTGGGGTGGTCTGACCCCGGCCATCGCCAAGGTCTTGGCCTTGGAGCAGGGCGATACCGACAAGCTCTGCGAATACTCGCCCAAGGCCTTGCTGGAGCTGGTCTTCGACGTGTTCGGCGACAAGGAGGTTCTCGACAACTACCAGGCGGCGCGCGAGGAGCAGAAAAGCGCCGAACGCGAACTCGACGACCTCGGCCTCGATCTCGACCGCCTGCGCGCCCAGGCCGAAGGGCGCCGTCTGGAAGCCGACAACTACCTGCTGTGGAAGCAACTCACCGACGAGGCGCAGGCGCTCGACGGCGAAGTGATCCCGCGCCTCGAAGCGGCCGAACTCGCGCGCGACGTCGCCGCCGAGCGAATGGAAATCGCTCGGCAAGGCGATGAGCGCATTACCCGCCAGGCCGAGCGCCGCGCTGCCCGACAGCGTCTCGATGAGGTGCAGGCAGAGAAGGTCATGGCCGAAGCCGAGCGAAAACGCCTGCGCGCCATCCTTGAAGAAGCGGAGACCGTACACCTCGTGGCGCACGATCAGGTCCGCGACGGCGAGAAGCTACTCGCCGAGCGCGACGCCCTGCGTGCGCAGCTCGCCGCCGAACACGGTGAAGATGCCGTCGCCCTGGAGCGCGAACACGAGGCCACCGAGGCGGCACTGGCCGAACTGCGCAAGCGGGAGCGGGAACTGATCGCGCAGTTCGAGGACAAGACCCAGACCCTGCGCAACGCCAAGAACCGGGCCGGACCGCCGAGCGACCCCGAGGTCGCCCGCTTTCGCGCCCTGCTCGACGAGAACGGCATCGCACATCGCGGCCTCGCCGAAGTCATCGAAGTCACCGACGTCACCTGGCAGGCCGCGCTCGAGGCGGTGCTGCGCCCCTACCGCCATGTGATCCTGCTCGAACGCGAATCTGACCGGCACACGGCCTGGGCTCTCGGCGAGCGGGAGCGTTTTCGCCATTTCGTCGTCCCCGAACGCGAGGAAGCGCCCCCCGCCGCGCTGCGCAGCCTCGCTGAGGTGGTGCGCTTTTCGGCGCCCATCCCCCGCTGGCTCGCCGACCTCCTGAACCGCATCCGCCGCGTCGACAGCGTCGAGGCTGCGCGGGACCTCCCACGCGAAGTCGAGTGGATCACCCGCGACGGCTACCATCGCGAACGCCGTGGCGCGCGCCACCTCGGCCGCCCCAACGAATTCCACTTCGGCGAACTCGCCCGCCAGTCGCGCATCGAACAGCTCGAAGCGGACGTCCTCGTCCTCGACAAGCAACTGCAGGCGTTGCGGCCGAAGGCCGCGGAGGCCGCCGAGCGCCTCACCTCCCTGCGCCAACGCCTGCTCGGCCTGCAGTCGGCGCAGCTCCTCGCCGCCAAGGCGCAAGCCTACGCCGAGGCCGAGGCTGCCCTCCCCGCCGCCCGCGCGGCACTTACAGCCGCCATAGGCGAGCGGGCGGAGGCCAAGGGCGCGCTCGATCAGCTCGCCGGCAAACTTTCAGGCATCGACATCGAGATCGACCGCCGCAACCGCGAGTTGCGCGCGCTTGAAACGCGGCTCGCCGAACTCGAGCACGACTCCGCCCCGCGCCGCCGCACGCAGGCCGAACGTATCCAGCGTCTGCGCCGCATCCGCCGCGGCATGCCCGCGCATTGGCGCAATCCGGCCGATCTCGCGCTGCTCGCCGAGCGCTACGAGAACGCCGCCGCGGCTCGCCGCGAACGCGACCGTCTGCGCGCCCGCCTCAGTGAAGGGGACTGGGTCACCGACCCGACCGCCCTCACTTTGTCCGAACGCCTCAAGGCCGACGTCCACCAACGCGAACGCGACTACCAGGACCGCCAGGGTTACTGCGCCACCGCCAAGCGTCTCACCGAGGAAGCGCGCAACGCCTACATCGCCAAACTGCGCGCGACCGTCCGCCAGTACTGCAAGAACCTCAAGGCGTTGGGGGACCTCGCGAACGTCAGCGTCGACTGCCCGATGCCCGTGCTCGGCACGGACGATCTCTCTCTCGCTCAGGCCGGCCTCGAAGTGCGCTTCGACTTCGACCGCAAGGGTGCCGTCGGCCTCAATGACGGCGAAGCGTCGGGCGGTCAGCAGGTGATGAAATCGCTGATCCTGCTCATCGCGCTGCTGATGGACGACGCCCGCCCCGGCGGATTCGTCTTCATCGACGAGCCCTTCGCCCACCTCGACGTGGCCAACATCGACCGCGTCGGCACCTTCCTGCGCGCCACGCGCGCCCAATACCTGATCACGACCCCCGTCACCCACAACGCGAACGTCTTCGCCCCCGCGCAGCTCACGCTGGTCACCCGAAAGAAGAAACCCGGCGACGAGTGGGCGCCGACGATCGGCGTGCTATCGCGTCAGGTGGCGTGAGCCGGGATGGATCGATAGACCTCGCACACATCGCACCGACCATGTTCGATCACTTCCAGTGGGTCCCCTTCCTCGTCGCGATCACCGTGCTGACGATGTCTCCCGGTCTCGACTCGCTGCTGGTGATCCGCAACGCCGCTCGCGGCGGACTGCGCGACGGAATGCTCACCAGCCTCGGAATCTGCACCGGCCTGTTCGCTCATGCGACGGTGTCGGCATTGGGCCTGTCCGTGATCCTGCTCGGCTCGGCGACGCTTTTTTCCGCGATGAAGTTCGCTGGAGCCGGCTACCTCATCTGGCTGGGGATCCAGAGTCTGCGCTCCGCGCGGAGCGCACGCGGGCTCACGATTCCGGAGCAGCGCAGCCAACGCGTCCCGGCCGCGTTGTCGCTGCGCGAGGGCCTGCTGTCGAATGTGCTCAACCCCAAGCCCATCATCTTCTACATGGCTTTCCTGCCGCAGTTCATCGATCCTGCGCATTCGGCCATGGTCCAGTCGCTCGCGATGGCGGCGATGCATTTCACCATCGCGATGATCTGGCAGGGCTTGTTGGTCGTGATGGTCGATCGGGCACGCGACCTTCTTGCCCGCCCCCGCGTCGGCAGCGTGCTTGATGGCATCTGCGGAATCCTGCTTATCGGCTTCGGCGCCAAACTCGCAGCCACGCAATCCTGACCCTGAAAACGGGAACCTCGGCCGGAGCCGGGGTTCTTGTACTGCTCCTGTCCGCCGACAGCACCTGCCGGCGAACGCATATCACTCCCACTCGATCGTTGCGGGCGGCTTGCCGGAGATGTCGTAAACCACCCGGTTGATGCCGCGGACCTCATTGATGATGCGATTCGAGACCTTGCCGAGCAGGCTGTGCGGGAGCTCGGCCCAATGCGCCGTCATGAAGTCCTGCGTTTCCACCGCGCGCAGGGCGACCACGTACTCGTAGGTGCGGCCGTCGCCCATTACGCCGACGCTCTTTACCGGCAGGAAGACGGCGAACGCCTGGCTGGTCTTGTCGTACCAGTCGGCTGCACGCAATTCGTCGATGAAGATCGCGTCTGCGCGACGCAGCAGGTCGGCGAATTCCTTCTTCACCTCGCCCAGGATGCGCACGCCGAGACCCGGTCCGGGGAAGGGATGGCGATACACCATGTCGTGCGGCAGGCCCAAGGCGATGCCGAGTTCGCGCACTTCGTCCTTGAACAGTTCGCGCAGCGGCTCGAGCAGCTTCAGCTTGAGGGTCTCCGGCAGCCCGCCGACGTTGTGGTGGCTCTTGATCGTGTGCGCCTTGCCGGTCTTGGAACCGGCAGACTCGATCACGTCGGGATAGATCGTGCCCTGTGCCAGCCACTTCGCATTGGGCAGCTTCTTCGCCTCGGTCTGGAAGACCTCAACGAACTCGCGACCGATGATCTTGCGCTTGGCCTCCGGATCGGACACCCCCTTGAGGTGCCCCATGAACTGCTCGGTGGCATCGACGTGGATGACCTTCACCCCGAGGTTGCGGGCGAAGGTTTGCATCACCTGCTCGGCCTCGTTCAGGCGCAGGAGGCCGTTGTCCACGAACACGCAGGTCAGTTGGTCTCCGATCGCGCGATGCAGCAGCGCGGCGACAACGGACGAATCGACGCCGCCCGACAGGCCGAGGATGACCTCCTCGTTGCCCACCTGGGCGCGCACCTTTTCGATCGCCTCGTTGACGTAGTCCGGCATGTTCCAGTCGTGACCGCAGCCGCAGATCTCGTGCACGAAGCGGGCGATCATTTCCTTGCCCTTGAGCGTGTGCGTGACTTCGGGGTGGAACTGCACTGCGTAGAACTTGCGCGTCTCGTCGGCCATCGCCGCGACCGGGCAGGACTCGGTGCTGGCGATCACCTTGAAGCCCGGCGGCAGTTCGGTGACCTTGTCGCCGTGGCTCATCCACACGTCCAGGAGCCCGTGCCCTTCGTCGTTGGTACAATCCTGAATGCCACGGAACAGCTCGGAATGACCGCGTGCGCGGATCTCGGCGTAGCCGAATTCACGCTTGCCGGAGCTCTCGACCTTGCCGCCGAGCTGCTGCGCCATGGTCTGCATGCCGTAACAGATCCCCAGCACGGGCACGCCGAGTTCGAACACGGCTTGCGGCGCCTTCCATTCCAGTGCCTCATACACCGAGTTCGGTCCGCCCGAGAGAATGACGCCGGCCGGTGCGAATTCGCGCACGAAATCATCGGAAACGTCGAAGGGATGGAGTTCGCAATACACCTGCTGCTCGCGCACGCGACGGGCGATGAGCTGGGTGACCTGGGAACCGAAATCGAGGATGAGGATTTTCTGGTGAGCCATGGCAACGGTCTCGGGCTACGAAAAAAGGAAAGGCGGCCCGGATGGGCCGCCTTCGGGATCGGGATCGGATCAATCCACGTGGTAGTTGGGCGCTTCCTTCGTGATCTGCACGTCATGAACATGCGATTCGCGCACGCCCGCCGAGGTAATCTCGACGAACTCGGCCTTACGGTGCATTTCGTCGATCGTGGCGCAGCCAAGGTAGCCCATCGACGCGCGCAGGCCGCCCACCAGCTGATGGATCACCGCCGTAACGGCCCCCTTGTAGGGAACTCGACCCTCGATACCCTCGGGCACGAGCTTGTCGGCATTGCCGTCGGATTCCTGGAAGTAGCGGTCCGCCGCGCCCTGCTGCATCGCGCCGAGCGAACCCATGCCGCGGTAGGACTTGTACGAGCGCCCCTGATACAGCACCGTTTCGCCGGGAGCCTCCTCGGTGCCGGCGAACAGGCCGCCCAGCATCACGACGTTCGCGCCTGCGGCGATCGCCTTGGAAATGTCGCCCGAAAAACGGATGCCGCCGTCCGCAATCAGCGGGATTCCAGTGCCTGCGAGGGCCGTCGCCACGTTGTCGATGGCCGTCACCTGCGGCACGCCCACGCCCGCGACGATACGCGTCGTGCAGATCGAACCGGGCCCGATGCCGACCTTCACTGCGTCCGCACCGACATCGGCCAGCGCGCGAGCCGCCGCAGCGGTGGCGATGTTACCGCCGATCACCTCGACATGCGGGAAATTCTTCTTCACCCACCTCACGCGATCCAGCACGCCTTGCGAGTGACCGTGTGCCGTATCGACGACGACGACGTCCACGCCCGCCTCGACCAGCGCCTCGGCACGCTCTTCCGTGCCGGCACCGACGCCGAGCGCCGCACCGACACGCAGCCGACCGAGGTCGTCCTTCGCGGCCAGCGGGTGTTCGGTGGACTTCATCATGTCCTTCACGGTGATCAGCCCGCGCAGCTCGCCGATGTCGTTCAGCACCAGCACGCGCTCCAGGCGGTGCTTGTGCATCAGACGGCGAGCATCCTCGAGACTGTCGCCTTCCTTGACAGTGACCAGCCGATCGGACGGTGTCATGATTGCCGCAACGGGCTGATCGAGATTCGTCTCGAAGCGCACGTCACGGTTGGTGACGATGCCGACCACGCGCTTGCCCTCGACGACCGGCAGGCCCGAGAACTTGTGCAGCCGCGTCAGCGCCACGACTTCGCGCACGCTCATGGTGGGCGGAATCGTGATCGGATCCTTGAGAACGCCCGATTCGAAGCGCTTGACCTTCGCGACCATGCTGGCCTGCTGCTTGACCGGGAGGTTCTTGTGGATGATGCCGATGCCGCCTTCCTGCGCCAGCGCGATGGCCAGGCGGGACTCGGTCACCGTATCCATCGCGGCGGATACCAGCGGAATATTGATGTTGATGTTGCGCGTCAGCTGTGCCCGCAGGCTGACATCGCGGGGGAGAACCGTTGAGTGGGCGGGGATGAGAAGGACGTCATCGAACGTCAGCGCCTTCTGAATCACTCGCATGGCTTCTATCCTTTCGGCCAAATCCGTATTATACAGACGCCGCGCACTCATGGTAAGCGGCGCTTTTCAATGGAGCCCTTTCGATGCGTCGTCTTAGCCTGCTCGTACTGAGCCTGACCCTCGCTCTGCCCGTTGTTGCACAGGTGTATCAGTGGCGCGACGCTCAGGGGCGCATCAACTACTCGGACACGCCGCCCCCGACCGGTGCAGCGAAGACGGTCAAGCCGACCAGCCGCCCCAAGACGCCGGCGGCCGATGAGGCCGTGCCGGACGAGTCCGGCGAGGCAGCGCCACAGAATCCGGCTGCGGAAGGTGCAGCGGGCGAGACGGGCAAGCAGGCCAAGGAAAAGGCCGCCCCGTCCAAGCCCAAGACCATGGCGGAGAAGGAAACAGAATTCCGTCAGCGCAAGGTGGCTGCAGCCGAGGCCGAAGCGAAAGCGGAAAAGGATCGTCAGAGGGCCGCGGAAGTCGCCCGCTACTGCGACCAGGCGCGCAGCCAGATCGCCGGGCTTAAGAACAGTCGCCGCGTCACGCGTTTCAACAGCGAAGGCCAGCGCGAACTGATGGACGATGCTGCACGCACGGCCGAGATCGAGCGTTCGCAGCGCTACATTGACGAGAACTGCAAGTAGGCGCCGCGCCCGGATGCGTCCGGGAGGCGCTCATGGCCCTCACTCCTCGGCCGGGCCGCCACCCTTTTTCATTACCTTGCCTTCCTCTGCACGCTTCTTTCGTACCGCTTTCGGATCGGCGATTAGCGGCCGGTAGATTTCCACGCGGTCGCGGTCGCGCAGCGCAGTATCCAGGCGCGTGAGTTTGGCGAACACGCCGACCTTGTTGGGTCCGTCGAGTTCGATGTCGGAGTGCTTCACGAGGATTCCGGACGCTTCGATCGCATCTCGCACCGTCGCCCCCTCGGCGACGCGGACCTTGATCAGCTCCTGCTTCGAAGGAAGTGCGTAGGAAACTTCGACGTCAATGAATGCGGCCATTGTCATCCCTTCGGGTGCACCTGTTGCGCACGCTTGATGAACGATTCCACGAAGGTGTTCGCGATGTGGCTGAACACAGGACCGAGCACCTTCTCGAGCAGCTTGCTGGAAAACTGGTAGTGCAGGTTGAATTCCACCTTGCACGCCGTGTCGCCGAGGGCAGTGAAGCGCCACAGGCCGTCCAGATGCGTGAAGGGCCCTTCGCGCAGCCCGATCTTCATCTCCCGTGGATATTCCTTCGCGTTCTCGGTCGTGAAATTCGCCTTGATGCCGTGATAGCTGATGTGCAGCGTCGCAACCGTCCTGGTGTCGGTGCGTTCCTGCACCTCGGCGCCTCCGCACCAGGGGAGGAATTGCGGATAGTCTTCACAGCGGTCGACGAGCTCGAACATCTGCGCGGGAGTGAACTCGATCAGAACCTGTTTTCTGACTTCTGCCATGTGCGTGTAGGACCGGCGCTTTGCCGAGCTGCTAAAATGCGCGATTCTACCGCAACGCACCGCCAACGGCCGCTTCCCGAGAAGCGACCCCGCGGCACAGGATCCCGGAACCCCATGAGCATCATCGACAATCGCAAGGCCTATCATGACTACTTCATCGAAGAGAAGTATGAGGCCGGGCTCGTGCTCGAAGGCTGGGAAGTCAAGGCGATCCGGGCCGGCCGTGCGAACATCAAGGAAGCCTACGTGATCATCCGCAACGGGGAGATCTTCATCCTCGGCATGCACATCACGGCGCTGCCCGCTGCGTCATCGCACATCAAGCCGGATCCCGTGCGCACGCGCAAGCTGCTTCTGCACGGCAACGAGATCTCCAAGCTCATCGGCAAGGTCGAACGCGCCGGCTACGCGCTCGTGCCGCTCGACCTTCACTACACCAAGGGCCGCATCAAGGCGCTTATCGGCCTGGCGAAGGGCAAGAAGCAGTACGACAAGCGCGAGGACGCCAAGCAGCGCGACTGGGAGCGCGACAAGGCGCGCCTGATGAAGGTCAAGGTCTGACGCGACGACCAGCGGCCTACGAGCTGCAGGAAAGCATCGAGCACCCCGCGCGGTTGCGCGCCCAGTCCGGGCGGCGCGCCGCGAAACGCTCGCGACCGGGCTGTTCGTCGTAGGGGCGGCGCATTACGTCGAGCAACTCGGACACGAGGGAATCGTCGCCCTGCTCCGCCGCGTCGATCGCCTCCTGCGCCAGGTAATTGCGCAGCACGAAGCGCGGGTTGACCGCGTTCATGCGTGCTTGCCGCAGCTCGACGGGCAATCCGTCGGCGCGTAGCCGCGCGGCGTAGCGCTCAAGCCACGCTGCGAACGCGGCCTCGTGTTCGCAGCGCTTGTCATGCGAATAGAAGGCTTCCTCCAGCGGTTGGATCGTCGGTGCCTCGGGGTCGATGCGGGCGAGCTCGCGGAACAGTATCGTCATGTCGACTTCTGCAGCGGTCATAAGCTCGTGCAGGGTTTCGACGAGCTCGTCGTCCTCGTCACGCAGCGCCTCGAAGCCCAGCTTCGCGGCCAACATGCGACGGCTTTCCGTTTCGTACACGGTCGCGTAGCGTGACAGGGCGTCCTGCAGCGGCTCGACAGCACCGAAGGCAGGATACAGCGCATTTGCCAGCTGGAGCAGGTTCCATTGCGCGACGTGGGGCTGGTTGCCGAAGCGGTATCGGCGCCCCTGCGCATCGGTCGTGTTCGGTGTCCATGCAGGGTCGAAATTGTCGATCCACCCGTAGGGACCGTAGTCGATCGTCAGCCCGAGGATCGACATGTTGTCGGTGTTCATCACGCCATGCACGAACCCCACGCGCATCCAGTGGGCGACGAGCCGCGCAGTGCGATCGCACACCGCGTGGAACCATTCCACCCGCCGCGTCGCCGTGTCGCCCGTGATCTCGGGAAAGTCGCGCGCAATCGTGAAGTCGATCAATTTTTGCAGCACGTCCTGATCGCCGCGTGCGGTAAAGATCTCGAAATTCCCGAAGCGGATGAACGAGGGGGCAACGCGGCAGACGACCGCTCCCGGCTCCGCCTGCGGACGTCCGTCGTAGAACATGTCACGGATCACGGCCTCGCCCGTGGCAACGATGCTCAGGGCACGCGTGGTGGGGATTCCAAGGTGGTGCATCGCCTCGCTGCACAGGAACTCGCGAATCGACGAACGCAACACTGCACGTCCGTCAGCGCGGCGCGAGTATGGCGTCGGCCCGGCCCCCTTGAGCTGGAGCTCCCATCGCTCCCCGTCCGCATTGACGGTTTCTCCGAGCGTGATCGCACGCCCGTCACCCAGCTGTCCCGCCCAGTTGCCGAACTGGTGGCCGCCATAGCATGCGGCGTAAGGCTCCATTCCGGGCACCAGTGCGTTTCCGGCGAAGACTTGGGCAAACTCGGGCGAGCGGATGTCCGTCTCGTCCAATCCGACCAGCCGCGCGACCTCGGGCGACCACGCAACCAGGCGCGGCGCGCCGACCGGCGTCGGCATCACGCGCGAATAGCAGGCGCCATGCACCTGACGGACATGCAGCGACTCTTCGGGATCGCCCGGCAGTTCGCGCACGAAGCGATTGTCGAAATCTAGTTTTTTCATTGTGTGGTGATGATTGGGGTTGGGGCTGCCCATCTAAGACGGCCGTCACGGCGCTTTGGTTCGCGGGCGCCGTCCCCCGCGCTCAGGATCGGCGGGGGTCGAAGGCATCGCGCACGACGTCGGCGAACAGGTTCGCCGACAGCACGAGCACGAACATGAAGGCGAAGGCGGCCATCAGCGACCACCACACCATGGGTTCGCGCGCGAGCTCCGCACGCGCCATGTTGATCATCGTGCCGAAGCTGATCGTGGTCGGATCCACCCCGATCCCGACATAGGAAAGGACCGCTTCGGCCAGCACGAGACCGGAAAAATCCATCACCAGGGCGATCAGCACGATGTGCATCACGTTGGGCAGCACGTGACGGCGCAGGATGGCGGGCGTGCCGACCCCGAAGGCGCGGGCCGCCTGCACGTATTCCAGTTCGCGCAGCTTCAGCGTCTCACCGCGCAGCAGCCGGCACAGACCGGTCCAGCTCGTGATGCCGAGGATGAGGCACAAGGCCAGGAGTCGTGCATCGGCACGCTCGGCGGCAGTCGAAAACCATTGGGGGTGAGTGTCGATCACCACCTGCATCATCAGCACGGCCGCAGCGATCAGCAGCACGCCGGGAATGGCATTGAGCACCGTATAGACGTACTGGATCACATCGTCGACCCAGCCGCCGAGATATCCCGCCATGATTCCCAGCGCGACGGCGAACGGCAGCATCACGAGCGTTGTCAGCGTCCCGATGATCAGTGCGGTGCGCACGCTCTTGAGCGACAGGTACAGCACATCCTGCCCGACCTTGTCCGTGCCGAAGACGTGGTAATACGGCGCAAGCTTGATCGCGAGAATCGACACGAGCAGGACGCAGCCAAGCGTCACCAGTGCCGATCGCCACGCCAGTACCGTCTCGCCTCGCCACACGGCACGCACCGCCTGGCGCATCCCGTTTCCGCGCCTGCGCGCCAGAATCACGACAAGGATCGCCGCCACGGTGATCCAGAGTTCCAACGCACCTGCGACGCCGGTTGCGAGCCGTTTTGCGAGATCCGCATCGCGCTTGCTCATGTCCTCGCCGAGATGGGCCCCGCCCCATGTCAGTCGCGGGTAGATTCGCGCCTGCCCGCCTCCCGGCAGCTCGACGGTCTCGCGCGCATACAGCTCGGTCGCGAACGGCGCCGAATAGGTCTTCTCGACGCGCGTGCGCAAGGGGGCGAGCAGCACGTCCAGCGCACTCAGCACCTCCGACGAATAGGCGACCGGCGCATTTGCCGGCGCCCCCTCGGTCGCCGGAAGTTGCTGCCGGAAATGGAGGCTGTCGACGAGCCCGATCGCCAGGAAAGCGAGCAGTATCACCGCGGCCGCCATGCCGCTCGGCCGACTCCCGACCCTGCGCCACGCGGCGCGCAGCGGCGCCTCCCTGCGGACGTGGACGATCGTGAAGACCCCCATCCCGAGCAGCAGGAAGAACAGCGCATCGGTCCACAGCAGAACCGGCAGGAATCCCATCGCCTACTCCAGCCTCACGCGGGGATCGACCAGCGTATAGGAAATGTCGGTCAGGATCAGGCCAACGATGTAGAGCACCGAACCGATGAACACCATCGCCCGAACCACGGCGAAATCCTGCGCGTTGATCGCGTCGATGGTGTAGCTGCCCAGCCCCGGGATACCGAAGAACGACTCGACCAGCAGGCTGCCCATGAACAGCAGCGGTATCACCACGACGACTCCAGTGAGGATCGGGATCATCGCGTTCTTGAGCACATGCCTGAACAGCACGGCGCGCTCCGACAAGCCTTTCGCCCGCGCCGTCCGCACGTAGTCGCGCGAGATCTCCTCGAGGAAGATGGTCCGGTACCAGCGCGCATTCGACCCCACCCCGGCGATCACGCTGATCGCCACCGGCAGTACCAGGAAGCGCGCGGCGTCGAGACCCGGCGCGTAGCCCGAGATCGGCACCAGCGCCCACAGCTTGGAAACGAGCCACTGTCCGCCGATGATGTAAAAGAGGCTGGAAATCGACATCATCGCCACACACAGCACGACGCCCCAGAAATCCAGATAGCTCGCGCGGAAGAACACCAGGATCAGCGCCAGCGAGACCGATGCGAACAGGCCCAGCACGAAGGTCGGCAACGCCAGTGCGAGCGAAGGCCCCATGCGGTCGCGGATCTCCTGCGCGATGTCCCGTCCGTCGTCCGCGCGCCCGAAATCGAAGGTAAACATCTTCAGGGACTTTTGAAAGAAGATCGTGTCCGTGACTTGTGCACTCCCGTGCACGGCGGCATTGAAGAACAGCGGCAGATCATAGCCATGCTCGACTTTCCAGCGTTCAATCGCTTCCGGCGTCACGCGCTTCACGCCGAGCTGCATGCGCGCCATGTCGTCGGGCGAATTGACGACGAAGAACAGCCCGAAGGTGACGAGATTGACGCCGATCAGGATGGGGAGTGCGTACAGCAGCCTGCGCAGCACGTAAGCGAGCATCAGCGGCCGCCTCCCAATGCCGTCGCACGTTCGCGCCTGCGGTAATGGACGAAGGCCGGTGCGATCGCGGCAAGCGCGAGCAGTCCGACGAACACCAAGGGCCATACCACCGGCCGATTCCATTCCGCGCGAGCCGCCGAGCGCCGCTCGAGGTCGATGCGCTGGTACTTCAGCGTATTGCGCACCATGCTCCCCGTCTTGCGATTCATTACCCAGCCGTGCTGTAGTGAGTACGCCTTCGGGTGGAAGCCGAAGATCCACGGCGCATCGTGCTGCAGGATCGCCACCATGCGATCGATGACCACCTGCCGCTCGGCACCGTCCGGCATGCTTTTCATCTTCTCGAACAGACGGTCGTACTCGGGATTCACGTAGTTGGCCGCGTTCTGGCCCGACTCCTTCACCTTTGCCTGCGCACCGTGCAACAGGAAGAGCATGTTCTCCGGGTCTGGATAGTCGGCGTTCCAGCCGAAGAAGAACAGTTGCGCGTTGCCCTCCCGGATCTTGTCCTGGAAGCGGTTGTAATCGGTCGCGCGCACCACGAACTGCACTCCGAGTTCGCGGAACTGCTTGGCCAGCCAGTCGGAGCGCGACTTGTCGCCCAAGCCGCCCGGCGTCGTGTCCAGATTCAGGATCAGCGGCTCCCCGGTCTTCGCATCGCGCCCGTCGGGATAGCCCGCCTCGGCCAGCAGGCGGCGTGCCACCTCCTTGCTGCGCCGGACCGCCCGCCCGTCACGCCATTCGTACACCACCGGATTGATGCCCGCCTCACCGTCGCGTGCGCCGAAGATACCCGGAGGAATCGGATGCATCGCCGTCACGCCGCGCCCATTCAGGAAAATCGACACGAACTCGTTCATGTCCAGCGCGACGGAGATCGCCTGGCGCAACTTGCGCGCCCGCGCCTGTCCCTCCGCATCGGCGCCCCCTCCGACCACGCTGTCGAGCATGTTGAAACCAAGGTAGAAGATCGAAGGCGACACCGACGTCAGCAACTCGATCCCTTGCGCGCGCATCTCGTCCGACAGCGACACCTCGCCCTGGCTCGTCATCGTCACCGCCTGATCGAAGTTGTCCGACGAGACCCCGGAAGCGTCGTAATAGCCCTGCAGGAATTTATTCCAGTACGGAATGCCTTCCCGCTCGCGCGTGAACACGACCTTGTCGATGAAAGGCATCGACTTGCCGCAATCTGCAAGCAGGCCGGCTTCCCGGTCGCCCGGTTCGCCTTCGCACGGAAAGCTCTCGCTGCGGAAATTCGGATTCCGCGCGAGCACCATGCGTGCGTTCGGATTGTTCTCCGACAGCATGTACGGCCCGGTCCCGATGGGCCACCAATCGAGCGTCAAATTGCGCTCGGCCATGCCCGGCTGACCGTAGAAACGATCCGCCTCGGGCGGGACCGGCGCAAAAAACGGCATCGACAGCCAATACAGAAACTGCGGATAGGCGCCCTTCAGAGTGATCCGGTAGGTGTAACGGTCGACGATCTCGATGCCAGGGATGGCGTGACGTTCCAGATCGAGCGCGTTTGAACCCTGCGAGGCCTCATCGGCCAGCGTCTTCTGCAAGGTCTTGAGGCCCGGAAGATACTCGGCGATGAGCTCGAAAATCGGCGAGTGCAGGCGCGGATGCGCAAGCCGCTTGATCTGATGGACGAAATCGCCCGCCTCCAGTTCGCGCGTGCCGGTCTCGGCAAAATCGGCGAGGCTGCGCACGCCTTCCAGATCGGCTGCGGACAGGCTCGCATAGCGCAGAGAGCCGTCTGCCTCCCGTGCCAGCGCCGGGTGGGGCTGGTACAGGATGCCCGGCCGGATCCGGATCTCATACACGCTCCTGGCAACCTGGGACGCAGGGGCGTTCTCCGGCAGTTCCCGCCCGGAATCGTCATAGCGCCGCACGAGCGGCATGGTCGCCGCGCTTCCCGGAATCAGCGTGTACGGCCGCTTCAGGTAGTGATACTGGAGCGGCGGCTCATAGATCTGATACAGGAAGGTCGCCTCGTCCTCACTATACGACTGCACCGGATCGAGGTGCTTTGGGCGGTCCGTGAATGCCGAGTACATGATGTTGCTTCCCCGCTCCGACGCCGGATAGGGGTCGTTCCACACCGGCCCGCAAGCAGCGAGCAAGGCGAAAAACACCAGCAGGAGCGGGAAACGGCGCAACATGGCGAGCGATTCTACCTGCAAGCCGGCGCGCTTCGTGCCACAAAGCGATGCGATCGAGATTGCGCACGTCGACCATCGGCGCCCATCAGCTATAATCCGCCGACCATCAAGAAGGAGCATTACCGAAAATGGGCTTTCTCGCCGGAAAACGCATTCTGATCACCGGACTGCTCAGCAATCGCTCGATTTCGTACGGCATCGCCAAAGCCATGCACCGTGAAGGCGCTGAACTCGCCTTCACGTACCAGAACGAACGCTTCCAGGACCGTGTAGCCAAGATGGCTGCCGAGTTCGGTTCGGACCTCATCTTCCCGTGCGACGTTCAGAACGACGAGGAAATCACGGCGCTGTTCGACCAGCTGGCGCAGAAATGGGATGGCCTCGACGGCCTCGTCCATTCGATCGCCTTTGCGCCTGGCGACGCCCTGGAAGGCGACTTCCTCGAGGGCTTCTCGCGCGAAGCGTTCCGCATCTCCCAGGAAATCAGCGCCGGCAGCTTCCCACTGCTCGCCAAGGCCGCACGTCCGATGATGAAGGGGCGCCGCGGCGCGCTGCTGACGATGTCCTACCTCGGAGCGGTGCGCACCATGCCCAACTACAACATCATGGGCCTGGCCAAGGCGAGCCTCGAGAGCGCCGTGCGCTATCTCGCCGTCTGCCTCGGCCCGGAAGGCACCCGTGTGAACGCGATCTCGGCTGGCCCGATCAAGACGCTGGCCGCGTCCGGCATCGGTAGCTTCAGCAAGCTGTTGTCGTTCAACGAGCACAACGCCCCGCTGCGCCGCAACGTCACCATCGAGGAAGTCGGCAACGCCGCAGCCTTCCTCTGTTCGGACCTTGCAAGCGGCATGACCGGCGAGATCATGTACGTCGATGGCGGTTTCAACACGACCGCGCTTGGCAACTCGGAACAGCCCTGATCTGAATCCTCGCCTCCGGCCGCGCATCGCGCGGCCCACAGCCGAAAGAGAACGCCCGATGCTCGCGCATCGGGCGTTCTCTTTTTTAGGTACTTGAAGGGCAGCCGTGGCGTACCCTTCCGCAGTCGCTCACTGCTGCTGCGGCCGCACGGCTGCCGTATTGATATTCACCGCATAACGTCCGCGCAGGGACTCGAGGAAGGCATTGAAATCGCGTTCGGCTACCAGACGTCGGTACTGACCTTCCAGCGCCTTCAGGCGGGGATCATCCTTCGCGATATCGACGCGGTTCACGCTCTCAATGCGGAAAACCGAATATCCGCCCCCCTGCGTCGCGGCCCCCACGTAGGCCGGCAGCTTGCTGCTCGCCGAGCCGAAAACCGCCGAAATCGCTGCCGGCGGCAGCTCGGGTTTCGCCCGTTGAACGGTGCGCGCGGCGCTCCATTCGCCCGGTACCGACTCGCCCTTCTGCAGCGCAGTGAGCGCAGCCTCGCCCCGCTCAACAGCGAGCTTTGCCGCCTGCTCCGCCTTCAGTTGCTGTTCAATCACGTTCTTGACCTGCTCGAACGGCGTCCGTTGAGCCGGCTGGTGCTCGACCACGCGGGCCGACACCAGCGTGCCGCGCGACACCTCGACGGCCTCCACGTTACGTCCCTTCGTTACGGCCTCATCCGCGAACAGGCTGTTCAGCAGTTTCTCGTTCGTGTAATCGCCCACCGCCCCGCCGACACGCTCGATCCAGTCCGTGGTGCGGATCTGCAGCTTCAGCGCGTCTGCCACCGGCTTCAGGCTGTCAGACTGCTCATACACGGTGTTCGAGAACACCTCGGCCTGCTCGGCGAACTTCTTGCTCGCCTCCTGACGCTTGAGTTCTTCGACGATCTCGCCCTTAACCTCCTCGAACGGGCGGGCGTGGGCCGGCTTGATGTCTGCGACTTCAATGATGTGGAAACCGAAATCCGAGCGCACCACTTCGCTGATCTGCCCCTTGCCGAGACCGAAGACGGCGTCCTCGAACGGCTTGACCATCGCACCGCGTCCGAAGAAACCGAGGTCGCCTCCACGCGATGCTGAACCGGGATCCTGCGACTCCGCCTTTGCAAGCTCCGCGAAGCGCTTAGGATCCGCACGCAGCTGTTTCAGGATGCCCTCAGCCTTTTCCTTCGCCTTCGCCACTTCGTCGGCAGAGGCATCCGCAGCCGCGGAAATCAGGATATGGCGCGCGCTGCGTTCCTCGGGCTGACTGAAGCGCTCAGCGTTCGCTTCATAAAACTTGCGCGCTGCCTCGTCCGCCACGCTGACCTGATCCAGCACCGCGTCCTGGTTGAAAACCACATACTCGGCCCGCAAGCGCGCCGGTCGCTCGAAGCGCGATCCGTTCGCATCATAGAATTGCCGGGCGGCGTCGTCAGCCAGCTTGACCTCTCCGGCGAAGCGGCTCACGGGGAACTGCATTTCGCTGACCTTCCGCTCCTCGAGCTGCGCCATCAGAAAGCGCCTGATTGATTCGCGCGAGGTGAACGCCGAGTCACCAACGGCCTGTGCGACCTGCTGCATTCGCAAGTCCTGAGCGAGACGCGACTCGAACATCGCCGGCGTCATGCCCTGAGCCCGCACGGCCGCTTCATAACGCTCGATCGAAAAGCGCCCGTCCTGCTGGAAAGCATCGACGCCCGCGATTACCTGCTGCAACTGCTGCGGCGTCACGATGAGCCGGTTTTCGGCCGCGTGCAGCGCCAGCAGACGCTGGTTCACGAGATTTTCCACCACCGAACGGCGGATTGGCTCCGAATCGAGCAACGCCCGATCCACCTCGCCCCCCATCGATTCGCGCAGACGGTCCTGCTGCTCGCGCAGCGCCTGATCGAACTCCGCGCTCGAAATCTTCGACTTGCCGACCGTGGCGACATCGGTCCCGCTCGGGCCATCCTGGAAATACGAATCCAGTCCGAAGAAAGCGAAGGGGACGATCAGCAGCGCAAGGATAATCTGCGCCACGCGTTTGTTATTGCGAACTGATTCCAGCATCGTTGGGTTCCGTGTATTCCCTGGGGGTAAGCGAAGGCAGTGTCGGTTGCCTGCATCGGGCAGGGATTATCGCATCGCGCGGGCCTGCGGACCAAACGTGATCCGCATCGAGATTGTCCGCGTGGTACAGAAGCGCGGGAGAGGCCTTGCCCCTCCCGCAACGGCACTCGGAGCCCCGCTCATCCCTTTGCGAAAGTGATGCTTCCTCCTTCGCCCCCGACCTTGATCTTGTCCTTCGCGGCAAATTGCCCCTCCAGGATCGCACGCGCCAGCGGATTCTCGATCCGCTCCTGAATGGCGCGCTTGAGCGGCCGTGCTCCGAATACGGGATCGAACCCGGCCGTTGCAAGCTCCTCGAGGGCGCTGTCGCTGACCTCGAGCGTCATATCCAGCCGCGCCAAGCGCTTTTCGAGATACTGCAACTGGATGCGGGCGATGCTCGCGATATGCTTTTCGTCGAGCGCATGGAAGACGACTACCTCGTCGATGCGATTGACGAACTCGGGGCGGAAGAAAGTCTTCACCTCGGCCATGACGGCGAGCTTGATGACCTGGTAGTCATCGCCGGACATCTGCTGGATCATCTGGCTGCCGAGGTTGGAGGTCATCACGATCACGGTATTCTTGAAGTCGACCGTGCGCCCCTGCCCGTCTGTCATTCTCCCGTCGTCGAGCACCTGCAGTAGCACGTTGAAGACGTCCGGATGAGCCTTCTCGACCTCGTCGAAGAGAATGACGCTGTAGGGCTTGCGACGCACCTGCTCGGTCAGATAGCCGCCTTCCTCGTAACCCACGTAGCCCGGAGGCGCGCCGATCAGGCGGGCAACCGAATGTTTCTCCATGAATTCGCTCATGTCGATGCGGATCAGGTGCTCCTCCGAGTCGAACAGGAACTCGGCGAGGGTTTTGCAGAGTTCGGTCTTGCCGACGCCAGTGGGGCCGAGGAAGAGGAAGGAACCGTACGGGCGATTCTCGTCCGACAGGCCGGCACGCGAGCGGCGGATCGCATCCGAAACGAGCCGCACGGCTTCGTCCTGGCCGACCACCCGGGAATGCAGACGCGATTCCATCTGCAGCAGCTTCTCGCGTTCGCCCTGCATCATCTTGCTCACCGGAATTCCGGTTGCCCGCGACACGACCTCGGCGATCTCTTCGGATCCGACCTGTGTCCGCAGCAGCTTGAACTTGCGCTCGCCGCTGCCCGCGGTCTCGGCGGCCTTGAGTTGTGCCTCCAGTTGCGGCAGTTTGCCGTACTGCAGCTCGGCGAGCTTGTCGTACTGACCTTTGCGCTGCATCTCGGCCATCTGGGCGCGCAGCTTCTCGATCTCTTCCTTGATGTGCTGGCTACCCTGCACACTCGCTTTCTCCGCGCGCCAGATCTCATCGAGGCTGGCGAACTCGCGCTCGAGCTTCTCGATTTCGTCGCGGATGAGGACAAGCCGCTTCTGCGAAGCCTCGTCGGTTTCCCTCTTGACCGCCTCCTGCTCGATCTTGAGTTGGATGAGACGGCGTTCGAGCTTGTCCATTGCTTCCGGCTTGGAGTCGATCTCCATCTTGATCCGCGCCGCGGCCTCGTCGATAAGGTCGATCGCCTTGTCGGGCAGGAAACGGTCGGTGATGTAGCGGTGCGACAGCTCGGCCGCCGCGACGATCGCGGGGTCGGTGATGTCCACGCCGTGGTGGAGCTCATACTTTTCCTGCAGTCCGCGCAGGATGGCGATGGTGGATTCGACCGAGGGCTCGTCGACGAGCACCTTCTGGAAGCGGCGTTCGAGGGCGGCATCCTTTTCGATGTACTTGCGGTATTCGTCGAGGGTGGTGGCGCCGATGCAGTGCAGTTCGCCGCGTGCGAGGGCCGGTTTCAGCATGTTGCCCGCATCGATAGCACCCTCGGCCTTGCCGGCGCCGACCATGGTATGGATTTCATCGATGAAGACGATGATGCGCCCTTCTTCCTGGGCGATCTCCTTGAGCACCGCCTTGAGGCGCTCCTCGAACTCGCCCCGGTACTTTGCTCCCGCGAGCAGTGCAGCCATGTCGAGCGAGAGCACGCGCTTGCCCTTGAGGGTTTCGGGCACCTCATCGTTGACGATGCGTTGGGCGAGTCCCTCAACGATCGCGGTCTTGCCCACGCCCGGTTCGCCAATCAGGACGGGGTTATTCTTGGTGCGTCGCTGGAGGATCTGAATCGCGCGTCGAATCTCGTCGTCGCGGCCGATGACCGGATCCAGTTTGCCGGCGCGTGCGCGGTCGGTCAGATCAAGGCAATATTTCTTCAGCGACTCGCGCTGGCCCTCCGCATCCTGGCTGCCTACGGACGCGCCGCCACGCACCGCCTCGATGGCGGCTTCCAGCGGCTTGCGTGACAGTCCGTGCTCCTTGAGCAGGCGGCCGGTCTCGCCCTTGTCCTCACACAAGGCGAGCAGGAACATCTCGCTCGCGATGAACTGATCGCCACGCTTCTGTGCCTCACGGTCGGCGACGTTCAGCAGGTTGGAGAGATCGCGACCGATCTGTACCTCGCCTCCATATCCTTCCACCTTCGGCAGGCGGGTCAGCAACTTGTCGAGTGCGGTCTTGAGCGGCGGCACATTCACGCCGGCGCGCTGCAGGAGCGAAACGGTGCCGCCATCGTCCTGGCCCAACATCGCGACGAGCAGATGCACGGGCTCAATGAACTGCTGATCGCCTCCGACCGCGACGCTCTGAGCATCTGAGAGGGCCTGCTGGAATTTTGTGGTGAGCTTTTCGAAGCGCATGTCGGCCATCCTTTGTCCGATTGGGGTTGACCTGTGATATGGGGCTTGCTGCACGCAATTCAACCTTCAAACCATCGGGATACGCTCACATTCGTGGTGACGGCGCGGCGCATGCGTCCAAACTCGGCACTCGGTGCTTGCTGCATTGCAGCATCCGTGTTCAAATACTATCGATAAGCTTTCACAGGTGCGGCGGTTTTTCGCCAACGTGCTATGTTGAAAGAATTCATGAGGGGCATCGAAGCCTCGACAACTTTTCAGCGCTCGTGGAGGAAGAACATGGCGATCAAGCAGGAACAGTTCAACGAAATCCAGAAGAAGAACTTCGAAGCGGCCATGCGCCTCGCTCAGATGTCGATCGAGAACTCGCAGCGCATCATGGAACTGCAGGTCGAGACCGCGAAGAGCCTCTTCGAAGAGGGCGTGCAGAACGCGAAGGCGCTCTCCTCCGCAAAGGATCCCAAGGAAGTTCTGGAGCTGCGTTCGCACTACACTCAGAGCGCGACCGAGAAGATGCTCGCCTGCGCTCGCGAAATGGCAGAGCTGGCCAGTCGCACCCAGGCCGAGGTTGGCAAACTGGTGGGCGAGCAGCTGTCGAGTGGTAGCAAGGACGTGTTCGAATCGATGCAGAAGATGTTCACAGGCATGCCGATCACCGATCAGAACGCCATGTCTGCAATCCAGAACGCGATGGACACCACGCGCGCTGCCTTCGAACAGATGAGCCGCGCCTCGACCGAGGCCTTCCAGATGTTCACCCAGCAAGGCAAGGGCAAGAAGTAATCCGGCCCTCTACATGCAAAACGGCGCCCGAGGGCGCCGTTTTCATTTCAGGGTAGCGAGCCTGCAGCCTAGCGGCCGCCCTGTTCCCAGCGCGCGGCCGCGGAGTCGTCGCTGTCACGGGCGTCGACCCAGCGTGCGCCTTCGGGAGTCTCTTCGAGTTTCCAGAACGGCGCGCGCGTCTTCAGGTAGTCCATGATGAATTCGCAGGCGGCGAAGGCCTCGCCGCGGTGGGCGCCGGCGACGCCGACAAAGACGATGCGGTCGCCGGGTTCCAGTCGCCCGAAACGATGGATCACCCTGACGCCATACAGCGACCAGCGCGCACACGCTTGCTCGATGATCTCCTCCAGGGATTTCTCGGTCATTCCCGGATAATGCTCGAGCGTCATCGCAGCGACGTTCGAGCCGCCGCTCACGTCACGCACCAGGCCGAGGAAGGTCGCTATCGCACCGACCTCGTTGCGCCCGGCCGAAAGGGCGGCGATCTCCGCCGCGACGTCGAAGTCTTCCGCCTGCACGCTCACCGTCATGATTCAGCCTCCGGTAACCGGGGGAAAGAAGGCGATCTCGTCGCCGGGCAAGACGGGGTCGGCCGGTGCTGCCATGCGCTGGTTGCGTGCGGCACGGACGTTGCGCCCTTCGCCAAGCGCCTTCCATTTTTCGCCGCGCTCGGCGAGAAAGGCGCGCAGTTCGCCGACGGTCGATACGCCGGATGGTAGAACGAAGCTCTCCTCGGTGCAGCCGAGCGCTTCCTTGAGTGATGCGAAATACAGGATCTTGACGGTCATGGTTTCAGCAAAGCAGTTCGCCGTAGGGGAGAAAACGGATCATCTCACCTTTTCGGACAGGCGTTTCGGCTGGCACGTCCGCGAGTCCCTCGGCCCACACGATGGATGACAAGGCTGCCGCGCCCTGGTTGCCGTGGATCTCCACGCCCCCCGAATCGTTGATGCGCGCGCGAAGGAATTCGCGCCGCCGGTCGGGGCGCGGCCAATCGAAGTCGGCGCGCAGCGTGAGTGCCTTGGGAAGTGCCGACGCAGCCCCCTGCGTTGCGAGGACGAAGGGGCGCACCATCAGCAGGAAGGTGACGAAGCTGGACACGGGATTGCCCGGCAGGCCGATGAAGGCCGTGGCGCCCACGTGGCCGTAGGCAAGCGGCTTGCCCGGCTTCATCGCAATCTTCCACAGCTCCAGCGAGCCTTCGGCCTGCACCGCAGGTTTGACATGATCCTCCTCGCCGACCGATACGCCGCCGCTGGTGAGGATCAGGTCGTGCCCTTGGGCGGCCTGGCGCAACACGGCACGCGTTGCGTCCAGCCGGTCGGGAACGATACCGAAATCGGTCACGGCGCAACCCAGCTGTTCGAGCAGCACCCGCAGCTGAAAGCGGTTCGAGTTGTAAACGCCGCCGGGGGGCAAGGCTTCGCCCGGCATGACGAGCTCGTCGCCGGTGGAAAACAGCGCAACCTGCATCCGGCGCACGACGGCCAGCTGGGCGATGCCGACCGATGCGGCAAGCCCGATTTCCTGGGCACGCATGCGGGTCGCCGCAGGCAGGATCACGTCACCGGTTGCGATTTCGCTGCCGGCGGCGCGCATCGCCTCTGCGGCGCGCGGGACGTGGTTGATGATCACCTCGTCGCCGGCATGCTCGCACAGCTCCTGCATGACCACAGCGTCCGCTCCGGGAGGCAAGGGAGCGCCGGTAAAAATGCGTGCCGCAGTACCGGGCTGCAGCGCCGTGCCCACGCTGCCGGCGGGTATCCGTTGAGATACCGGCAGGCGCGTTCCCGCAGCGGTCACGTCGCATGTGCGCACCGCGTAGCCGTCCATCATCGATGTGTCGAGCGCGGGTACCGAGATCGGCGAGCGAACGTCGGCAGCCAGCACGCGGCCGTGTGCCACGAGCGTATCGACCATCTCCAGGTCTCGGATTGGCCGGGCTTTCGCCAGCAGGCTCGAAAGCGCTTCGTCGAACGGCAGCATGTCAGGATTCATGGCGGGACGAATAGTCGAGAATGAATTGGACGATCTTGTCCGGCTCGTTAAGCGGTAGGAGGGGCAAGGGGCACTCCAGCGGGACGTCTGCCGCGACCGCGACGACGTGCGGATTCTCCTGCCACAGGGGGGGCTTGCCATGCGCCGGGCGATGGACCTCGACCTTCGGCACCGGCGCGGCCTTGAAGCCCTCTATGAGGACCACATCGCACGGCGACAGGACGCGCAGTTGCTCGTCCAGCGTCGGCTCGGCTGCCCCTCGCAGCTCATGCATCAATACCCAGCGGTCGTTGGACAGCATCAGTACCTGGCTCGCGCCTGCTTCCCGGTGACGATACGAGTCCTTGCCGGGTTTGTCGAGATCGAACCCGTGATGGGCGTGCTTGATCACCGACACGGACAGCCGCCGGGCATTGAAGCCGGGAATGAGCTTTTCGATCAGGGTGGTCTTGCCCGAGCCGGACCAGCCGGCGATACCGAATACGATCATCGTGTTGGTGTCTTCCGTGGGGAGAAGGGAAGAATAACTCAAGCGCCGCGCTGCGCGCACGGCAAGGCAACGACCGTTGCAAAACCGCCCCCGGGCGTGCGGAAGTTGGTCGTCTGCCCGCGGTACAGGCGCGCTGCGGCCAACTGGACCGTGCCACGATAGGCATAGATCCGAAGGTCCATCTTGAGATCAGTGGCCACACCCTCAATGGAGAGGCGCCGCGCGCTCGGGGGTACAAGCGCCTGGGCAATGTAATCGCCAGCGAGGATGTTCGCGAATACGCTGCGTGTCAGCTTGTCGCCACGGTACGCAGCCCTGCTGCCATACCCCGTTGCCGGCTTGAAGAACAGGTCACGCCGGTTCTTCCACAAGGAATCGCCATCCTCCGCACGTACCCGCACGGTGCGCGGGATGCCTTGCACGAGGATGCTACGTGTAGTGGCGTCGATACCCAGCGACTGCAGGAATTCGTCGTCGCACAGCAGTGCGAGGTTTCCCTTGTCCGCATATAGTGCGTGCGCGCGCGGGTGTGGCGTGATCAACGCTGCTTGCGACTGCCAGGCCACCGCGAGTGCGGCTGACGCGGGCTCGTCGAGGCTGAAGTCGGTGAGCCGGTTATACACGAGGTCCACTTCTTCGCCGTCGAGCAGGAGTCGCCCGTCGACGAATTGCAGTGCGGCGGGATCACAGATCCACGCCTTCAGTCCGTGGCGCTCGAACAATCGCTGGAAGAGCAGGAACTCGGGAAGGAGATACTGGCTCTGCGGGTCGCGATCAACGATCGCGACGGTTCGCAGCGGCGCGTCGCCGCGGACGGCTCTCCACTCCGAAACGAACATCTCGAAAAAGGCTCGTTCGGGGTCTCCCAGACCCCGCGCCGCCAGCGGCACCACTTCCGCGCAGCACGCGCGCTGAGCACGCGCGAGCGCGACGTTCAGCAGTCCGCCGCCGGCATTGGTGTTGATTTCGATGAGGCGCGGGCCGTCTGCCCCGAGGTGGAAATCGAAGCCGAGAAACACTCCGCTCGCCGCACAGGGAATGCGCGCGGTGGCGGGGGCGTGCGACAGCACGGCGGACTGCCAGCCTGGCAACTTGATGACGCACTCGACTGCCTCGACGAGTGAAGCCGCCGCATCGAGGTGCCGCTCGGCGACGAATGCGACCGAATCGGCAAAAAGGTGGGGCCGGGTCGCATTGATCGTTGCGAGCAATGCGCCGTCGCGCGGATCGCGTTCGAGCTCTGCCTTCAGCCGCGCATGATCCAGCGAAACGCACTGGCAGCCGCGATTCATGCGTTCGACGATGTCCTCGCAGTCGCCCTCCGCGATCGCCCGGATCAGCGGATCTGTCGCAAGTGCCGATGGCGCGGTCATTGGCGCTCCGTGATGAATGGCAAATCAGGCCCCGCGAGGTGGCGGGAGCTGTTCCAGGAATGCGACGGCGTCCGCTTCGGCGCGCGTGCGTCGCATCGGCGGCAAACTCCGCCAGACGATCTTGCCGTACTGCTTTTCGATCATCCGCGGATCGCAGATGCACAGCACGCCAAGATCGCGCTCACTGCGAATCAGGCGCCCTGCCCCCTGTTTCATGTTGATCACCGCACGCGGCAACTGATAGTGCATGAACGGATTGTGCCCGCTCTTCTGCAGATGCTCCACCCGCGCGGCGAGCACGGGGTCATCGGGCGGCGCGAAAGGCAACTTGTCGATGACGACCACCGACAGCGCGTCACCGGGCACGTCGACGCCCTCCCAGAAGCTCTGGCTCGCCACGAGCACCGCGTTCCCCATGCGCCGAAAGCGGTCGAGGAGCTCGGAGCGCGATCCTTCTCCCTGCAGCAATAGCGGCAATTCGTCTCCCGCGCGTTCGAGCCCCTCCGATATCAGTGCGTGAATGCGCTTCATCGCGCGCAGAGAGGTGCAAAGCACGAAGGTTCGTCCGCGCGCGGCGCGAATCAGGGGCAAGGCGATGCGCGCGACGGCCTCGGCATAGTCGGGGTGGTTCGGATCGGGCATCGCGGCCGGTGCGTACAGCAGCGCCTGCTTGGCGTAGTCGAAGGGGCTCCCCCACACGGCCGTGACCGGCGGCGGGTCGATCCAGCTTAAGCCCATTTCGTTGCAGTAGTGGGCGAAATTCTGCCCCACGGCCAGCGTCGCCGAGGTGAAAATCCACGCCCGCGGATGGCTTTCGAGCTGGCGCCGGAAGACGCCCGAGATATGTAGCGGGGTCGCGTTGAGCGCTGCGGAGAGCTGGAACACCTCCACCCAGCGGATGAATTCGCCCGCGTCTGGCGAGCGCCAGCGGACCAGCCGCTCGCCGATCTCGGCCGTGCGGCGCAGGCAGTTCGCGAGCCCTTCGCTGCGTTCGGCCTGGGTTTCGAGCACCGCCGCGAAGGCATCGATCTCGGCATTAAGAGCGTCGAGGCTCTTGTTGAAATCCGGCAGTGCGACGGCCTGTGCCGCCGACAGCCGCGCAGGTTCGCTTCCAAAAGCCAGCCGGAAATCGCGAGCCGCCTTCTCGAGCGCGCGGGTGGCGTCTATGAGTTCCCGGCAGTCGCGTGCGCCGGCGAGCGTCTCGGAGCGGGTGTCGCGCGCGAGTTCGAGAATTTGTGCCGTCGACACGCTCTCGCCGAAGAACAGGCTCGCCGTTTCGGGAAGTTGGTGGGCCTCGTCGAAAATCACCGCATTGCAGGACGGTAGCAGTTCCCCCATGCCCTCGTCGCGCAGCATCACGTCGGCGAAGAAAAGATGGTGATTCACGACCACCACGTCGGAATCCATCGCCGCGCGCCGCGCTGACAGCACGAAGCATTCCTTCACGTCGGGGCACTCCTGCCCCAGACAATTGTCACGCGTGGAAGTCGCGGCAAACCAGGCGGGCGAATCCTCGCGCACTTCGCTGCATTCGGCCTTGTCGCCGCTCTGCGTGATCTTGGCGAAGCGCGCGATCGTGCGCAGGTCCGCTGCGTCCTGCGCCGTGAGGAATCGCCCCTCGCGCTCGTTGCGCGCCAGGTGATAGGGACACACGTAATTCGCGCGTCCCTTCAGCAGCGCGATCGTGACGGGGACTTTCAGCGCAGCCCGGATGGTCGGAAGGTCGCGATTGAACAACTGGTCCTGCAGCGTCTTCGTCCCGGTGGAGAGGATCACCTTTCCGCCCGACAGGAGGGCGGGCACGAGATAGGCAAATGTCTTCCCGGTACCGGTGCCGGCTTCCGCCACCAGGACGCGATTCTCCCGCAACGCATCGGCAATCAGGCGGGCCATCTCGAGCTGCTGCGATCGCGGACGAAACGACGGAATCGCCTCGGCGAGCGGACCCTCGGGCGAAAAGGCTTTTTCAAGATCGATCATCGCGGACCCGAGGCTCCCAGGTTGGCCAATTTCGGGCTCAATCTACGCGGTGGCCCTGCGCGAGGTATTCCCGGCTGCGCATCTCGATCAGCCGGCTTACCGTGCGGACGAACTCATGCGCGTTATGCCCCTGCGTGTAGAGCTCGGCGGCGTCCACCTCGGCGCTGGCGATGAGTTTCACGCGGTGGTCGTACAAGACGTCGACAAGCCAGGTGAAGCGGCGCGCCTCGGAGGCGTTACCGGCGCTCATCCGCGGGATACCCGACAGGATCAGAGTATGGTGCTCCCGCGCGATCTCCAGGTAATCGTTCTGCGAGCGCGGCCCACCGCAAAGCGTCGCAAAGTCGAACCAGATCACGCCGGTCGCGTGCCCAAGCACCGCCAGTTTGCGTTCGAACAGGTCGATCTCTCCGGCAGCCGGTTCGCTTGCTGCCAGATGATAGAAGTCCTTGCGCATCTTGCGCTCCGCCGCGCCGTCTGCGGGAACGAGGTAGATCTCCATCTGCTCCAGGGTCCGCAGCCGGTAATCGGTGCCGTGGTCCACCTCGAAGACGTCGAAGCGCCGTTTGATCATCTCGATCGTCGGCAGGAAGTTGATGCGCTGCAGCCCGTTCGGATACAAGCCGTCGGGCGGGTAATTCGAGGTCATCACGAAGATGACGCCGCGTGCTAATAGCGCTTCGAGCAGGCGCCCCAGAATCATCGCATCGGCGATGTCGGACACGTGAAATTCATCGAAGCACAACAGCCGCGTTTCCTTGGCAACGCGGTCTGCCACCCGCTGCAGGGGATCCGGCTCTTTGTTGAATTCCCTCAGATCGTTCTGCACCTCCTGCATGAAAGCATGGAAATGCACCCGCCGCTTGCGTTGATACGGAACCGAGTCGTAGAAGCAATCCATCAGGAAGCTCTTGCCGCGTCCCACGCCTCCCCAGAAATACACGCTGCGGGGCATCTGCGGTCGGGTGAAGAGCTTGCGCAGGGTGCCGCGCCGCGCTGCCTTGAAACCCAGAAGATCGGAATAGAGTACCTGCAGGCGCTGCGCAGCAGCGCGCTGCTCCGGGTCCGATTTGTAACCACGAGCAGCGAGTTGGGCCTCGTAGGCCTCGAGCATCCCGTACTGCGGGACATTCAGGACGCGATGGGGCATGGAATCTGCCTGAAACCGTAATGCGAAAAAATGAGGGTGGTCCGGGATTATCCCGCACCACCCCGCGAGCGACCAGCCGAAAGGCCGATCAGAAGTGCAGCGGACGCTTATCCACTGCGAGGGCTGCTTCGTGCACAACTTCCGACAGGGTCGGGTGAGCGTGGCAGATGCGTGCCAGGTCTTCCGAGGCGCCGCCGAACTCCATCGCGACGACAGCTTCCGAGATCAGCTCGGATGCGTTGGCTCCGATGATGTGCACGCCGAGGATGCGGTCGGTCGTGGCGCAGGCCAGCATCTTGACGAAACCGGTTGGGTCGCCGGATCCGAGTGCGCGGCCGTTGGCCATGAACGGGATCTTGCCGGCCCGGTAGGCGACGCCTTCGGCCTTGAGCTGCTGTTCGGTCTTGCCGACCCAGGCGATCTCGGGCGACGTGTAGATCACGCCCGGAACCATGTCGAGGTTGCAGTGCCCGGCCTGCCCCGCGATGATTTCAGCGACCATGACAGCCTCTTCCATCGCCTTGTGTGCGAGCATGGGACCACGGACGACGTCGCCGACCGCGTAGACATTGGGCAGATTCGACTTGCAGTGCCCGTCGACGACGATCTGGCCGCGGTCATTCACGTTCAGACCGACTGCCGCAGCATTCAAACCGTCGGTATTCGGGACGCGGCCGACGGACACGATCAGGCGATCGCATTCCAGCTTGGCTTCCTTGCCGTCCTTGTCGGTGTAGGCGATGGAGACGCCCTTCTTCGACACCTTGGTGTCGCCGATCTTCACGCCGGTCTGGATCTTGAGTCCCTGCTTGGTGAAGACCTTGAGCGCTTCCTTGGCGACGTCGACATCGGCGAAGCCCATGAAATCAGGCAGCGCTTCCAGCACGGTCACTTCCGAGCCGAGACGACGCCATACCGAGCCCATTTCCAGGCCGATCACGCCGGCACCGATGACGCCGAGCTTCTTCGGCACCGAATCGAAATCCAGTGCGCCGACGTTGTCGCAGACAATCTTGTTATCGACCGGAATGCCCGGCAAGTGACGGGGCTTGGAACCGGTCGCAATGATGACGTGCTTGGCCTCCACCGTTTCATTGCCGACCTTGACCACATAACCGGCCGCACCCGCGCTCTCGAAGCTGCCATGGCCGGCCAGGAAGGTCACCTTGTTCTTCTTGAACAGGCCCTTGATCCCCTGCGTCAGCTGGTCGACGACCTTGTTCTTGCGACCGATCATCGTCGGCACCTCGATGCTCACGCCGCCGCTCACCTTGATGCCCTGGCCCTCGAACGAGTGCTCGGCCTCCTCGAAGAGGTGCGAGGTGTGCAGTAGCGCCTTCGACGGGATGCACCCGACGTTGAGGCAGGTGCCGCCAAGACGCGGCTCGCCCTTCGGATCGGCATACGGATTGGATTCCGCGCACGCCGTCTTGAAACCCAGTTGTGCGGCACGAATCGCCGCCACATACCCCCCAGGCCCGCCGCCGATGACGAGTACGTCGAATTGCTTGTCAGCCATCATTCACTCCCGAAAAAGGAAAAGCGTGGCGCTACGCCGGACGGCAAGGTCCGACGGAGCGCCACGCAGCATGTCGATTACACGTCGAGGATCAGGCGAGCCGGATCTTCCAGTGCTTCCTTCATCGTCACCAGGCCGAGGACGGCTTCACGGCCGTCGATGATGCGGTGATCGTACGACATCGCCAAGTAGTTGATCGGACGGATCACGATCTGGCCGTTCTCGACCACCGGGCGATCCTTGGTCGCGTGGATGCCGAGGATGGCCGACTGCGGCGGGTTGATGATCGGAGTTGACAGCATCGAGCCGAACACGCCGCCGTTGGAGATCGAGAACGTGCCGCCGGACAGTTCCTCGAGCGACAGCTTGCCGTCCTTTGCTTTCTGGCCGTACTCGGCGATCTTCTTCTCGATGTCGGCGATCGACATCTGGTCCGCATCACGCAGGATGGGCACCACGAGACCACGCGGCGAACCAACGGCGATGCCGATGTCGATGTAGCCGTGGTAGATGATGTCGGTACCGTCTACCGAGGCGTTCAGGATCGGGAATTTCTTCAGCGCGGCGACCGCGGCCTTGACGAAGAAGCCCATGAAGCCGAGACGGACGCCGTGCGCCTTTTCGAACTTGTCGCCGTACTGCTTGCGCAGCGCCATGACCGGGGCCATGTTCACTTCGTTGAACGTCGTCAGGATCGCGTTTTCGTTCTTCGACTGGATCAGGCGCTCGGCAATGCGGGCACGCAGGCGGGTCATCGGCACGCGCTCTTCCGGACGATCGCCGGTCAGGGTGAGCGAGGCCGGTGCAGCGGTGGGTGCTGCGGCCGGACGCGGCTGGGCAGCAACCGCATCTTCCTTGGTGACGCGTCCGCCGCGGCCGGAGCCGGCGACGTCGGCGGCAGCGATTCCCTTCTCTTCGAGAATCTTGCGTGCGGCCGGGCTGGCGGCGCCGGCGGCGGCCGACGGGGCTGCAGCAGCGGGAGCCGCCGCAGGGGCAGCGGCAGCCGCAGGCGCGGCGGCACCGGCGGAAGCCTTCGCCTCCGTATCGATCTGGGCGATCAGTTCGCCCGAAGTCACGTTGTCGCCGTTCGCCTTGATGATCTTGACCAGCACGCCATCGGCAGGAGCCGGCGTCTCGAGGACGACCTTGTCGGTTTCGATGTCGATCAGGTTCTCGTCACGCGACACCGCGTCGCCTTCCTTCTTGTGCCACGAAACGAGCGTGGCCTCCGACACCGATTCCGACAGTTGCGGAACTTTCACTTCAATCAGCATGTAATCTTCTCCCGAAGTTCGAGCTTTTGCTTATTAGTTGGGCGATTGTTGCGTCGTGTCCTGAATGGGACCGAATGCGTTTTCCAGAACAGCCTTCTGCTGCGCGTTGTGCTTGGCGTAGTAGCCGACGGCAGGGGAAGCAGATGCCGGGCGGCTGACGAGCAGCAACTTGCGCTTGGTGCCCAGCACGTTGATGAGATGCTGACGCGAAGCGAGCCAGTACCACGCGCCCTGGTTGCGGGGCTCTTCCTGGCACCACACCACTTCCTTTGCATTCGGGAACTGGTTGATGGCGGCGGCGAATGCGTCGGTCGGGAACGGGTAGATCTGCTCGATACGAACCAGTGCCGTGTCGGTGATCTTGTTCTCGCGACGATGGGCCTGCAGTTCGTAATAGATCTTGCCCTGGCACAGGACCACGCGCTTGACCTTCTTCGGATCCAGCTTCTCGACCTCGGGGATCACGGTCTGGAAGCTGCCGGTGGCCAGTTCGTCCATCGTCGAGATCGCTTCCTTGTGACGCAGCAGCGACTTCGGCGTGACGATGATGAGCGGCTTCCGGACCTTGCGCAGCATCTGGCGACGCAGCAGATGGAACACCTGGGCCGGCGTCGTCGGGACGCAGATCTGCCAGTTGTTCTCGGCCGCGAGGCTCATGAAGCGCTCGGGGCGGCACGACGAATGCTCGGGACCCTGCCCTTCGTAGCCGTGCGGCAGCATCATCACCAGGCCGCTCAGTCGGCCCCACTTCGCCTCACCGGAGCTGATGAACTGGTCAATGACGACCTGTGCGCCATTTACGAAGTCGCCGAACTGGGCTTCCCAGACCACCAGTTCGTTCGGTTCGGTCGTGGAGTAGCCGTATTCGAACGCCAGCACGGCCTCTTCGGAGAGCACGGAATCGTGGCACTGGAAGCCGGCCTGGCCGTCCTGGATGTGATCCAGCGGCTTGTAGATGCCTTCGTCCCAGCGCTCGCGCTTCTGGTCGTGCAGCACGGCATGGCGGTGGAAGAAGGTTCCGCGACCGACGTCTTCACCCGAAATTCGCACGCGGTAGCCCTGCGCGAGCAGGCTTGCGTAAGCGAGGTTTTCACCCATGCCCCAGTCGAGCGGCAGATCGCCCCGTGCCATCCCGGCTCGGTCATCGATGATCTTCTTCACGCGCGAGTGCAGCGCAAACGTCTCGGGAACGGTCGAAAGCCGTTCGCCCAGGCGCTTGATCTCGCTGACCGGAATCGCCGTGTCGCAGGCGTCGGTATACGGCTGCTTGAGGAACGGGGTCCAATCCACAGAGAACTGACGGTTGTGGCCCGGAAGAACGGGATTCGCCAACAGCTCGCCGCGATCGAGGTGCTCGCGATACTCGGCGATCATGCGGTCGGGCTCGTCAGCCTGGCACGTTCCTTCCGCGACGAGGCGGTCAGCGTAGAGCTTGCGCGTGCCCGGATGCTTCTGGATGGTGCGATACATCAACGGCTGCGTCACCATCGGCTCGTCCTGCTCGTTGTGGCCGAGCTTGCGGAAGCAGATGATGTCGAGCACCACGTCCTTCTGGAACTCCTGGCGGAATTCGACGGCGAGCTTGGTGGCAAACGCAACGGCTTCGGGATCGTCGCCATTCACGTGGAAGATCGGAGCTTCGACCATCTTGAAGATGTCCGTGCAATACAGCGAGCTGCGGTAGTCGCGCGGATCGGAGGTCGTGAAGCCAATCTGGTTGTTGATGACGATGTGAATCGTGCCGCCCGTGCCGTAACCGCGGGTCTGGGAGAAGTTCAGCATCTCCTGGTTCACGCCCTGCCCCGCCACCGCCGCATCACCGTGGATCAGGACGGGAATGACCTGCGCCTTGGCCTCGTCGCTGCGACGCACCTGACGGGCATACACCGAACCTTCAACCACCGGGTTGATGATTTCCAGATGCGACGGGTTGAACGCCAGAGTGAGGTGCATCGGCCCGCCCGACGTCATGACGTCGCTGGAGAAGCCCATGTGGTATTTCACGTCGCCCGCGGTGAGGTCTGCAGCAGCCTTGCCCTCGAATTCCGAGAACAGCATCGATGGCGACTTGCCCAACGTATTCACCAGCACGTTCAGGCGACCGCGGTGAGCCATGCCGATCACCACTTCCTGAGCGCCGAGCGAACCGGCAACGCTGATCAGTTCGTCCATCGCGACGATCGCCGACTCGCCGCCTTCAAGCGAGAAGCGCTTCTGGCCGACGTATCGCGTGTGCAGGTAGCGCTCGAGCGTCTCTGCAGCGGTGGTGCGCTCGAGGATGCGCTTTTTCTTCGCTGCATCGTAGCGCGGCGTTGCGCGCACGCTCTCCAGGCGCGCCTGGATCCAGCGCTTCTGTGAGATGTCGGAGATGTACATGTATTCGGAGCCGACCGAACCGCAGTAGGTCTGGCGCACTGCTTCGAGGATCTCGCGCAGCGTCGCGTGGTCGGTCGAGAAGCCGTGGAACGAACCGGTATTGAAGCTGTGCGACAGGTCCGCCTCGGTGAAACCGTAGTACGAAGGTTCGAGCTCTGCGATGTGCGGGCGCTCGGTGCGACGCAGCGGATCGAGATTTGCCCAGCGGTTGCCGAGGAAACGGTAGGCGTTGATGAGCTGCAGCGTGCTCACCTGCCGCTTGTCGTCACCTTCGGAGACGACGGTACGGACCGCGCCGCGCTTCGCCATCTCGGCAAAGGCCGCGATCACGGGCCCGTGTGCCACGTCGCGCAGCGCCGCACCGCTTTGCGACTGGAGGTTATCGAAATAGGCACGCCACGATTCCGGCACCGACGCCGGATCGGATAGGTAATTCTCGTAAAGCTCCTCGATGAACGGCGCATTGCTGCCGAACAAATGAGAAGTGGATCGTTGCTGAATGGTCATTTGTTATGCCACCTGTAGTCTTATTGCGTTGCTTGGGCTACTCGACGCTACATGCCCGGCATCTCCAACAAAAACGGGATGGCCGCGTCGAACGACCATCCCGCGGAGATCATCGCCGGGATTCTCTCCCGCCCTTGATCATCAGTTACGGACGCTGGGCCAGTTCCGGAACGTTGCGGCGCGCCGCACCGACATAGAGCTGGCGCGGGCGACCGATCTTGTACTCGGGATCGGTGATCATTTCTTCCCACTGGGTGATCCAGCCCACCGTACGAGCCAGCGCGAAGATGCACGTGAACATTGAAGTCGGGATGCCCAGTGCCTTCTGCACGATACCGGAGTAGAAGTCGACGTTCGGATACAGCTTCTTCTCGACGAAGTACTCGTCTTCCAGTGCGATCTTCTCGAGCTCCTTGGCCAGCTTGAACAGGCGGTCGTTCTCGAGGCCCAGTTCGCCCAGGACGTCGGCGCAGACCTTGCCCATGAGCTTCGCGCGCGGGTCGAAGTTCTTGTACACGCGATGGCCGAAGCCCATCAGCTTGAAGCTGTCGTTCTTGTCCTTTGCGCGCTTGATGTACTCCCCGACGCGCGACACGTCGCCGATCTCTTCCAGCATGTTCAGGCAAGCTTCGTTCGCGCCGCCGTGAGCCGGGCCCCACAGGCAGGCAATGCCCGCCGAAATGCATGCGAACGGGTTGGCACCCGACGAGCCTGCGAGGCGGACGGTCGAGGTCGAGGCGTTCTGCTCGTGGTCGGCGTGCAGCGTGAAGATGACGTCCAGTGCGCGCACCAGCACCGGGTTCGGCTCGTACTTCTCGCACGGCGTACCGAACATCATGTGCATGAAGTTCGCCGTGTAGTCGAGGTCGTTGCGCGGGTACATGAAGGGCTGGCCCATGTTGTACTTGTAGGCCATCGCAACGATCGTCGGCAGCTTGGCGATCAGACGGTTGATCGAGATGTTGCGGTGAGCAGCATCCGAGAAGTCCATTGCCTCGTGGTAGAACGCCGACAGGGCGCCGACCACACCGACCATGACCGCCATCGGGTGCGCGTCACGACGGAAGCCCGAATAGAACTTCGTCATCTGGTCGTGCAGCATCGTGTGGTTCTTGATCGTCGTCTCGAACTCACCCTTCTGCGCGGAGTTCGGCAGCTCGCCGTTCTTGAGCAGGTAGGCAACCTCCAGGAAGTTGCACTTCTCGGCCAGTTGCTCGATGGGATAGCCACGATACAGCAGCTCGCCCTTGTCACCGTCGATGAAGGTAATCGTGGACTTGCAGCTCGCGGTCGAAAGGAACCCAGAGTCATAGGTGAAGAGACCGGTCTTGGCGCCCAGGGTACGGATGTCGATGACATCGTTCCCGTGGGTACCGGTCATCACCGGGAATTCGACGGTCTTGCCATCGACGGTAAGCGTTGCGGTGCGTTCAGTGCTCATAGGTCATCCCTTATGCGTGCCCGTATTAACTACTAGCTCCCTGTGACGACCGTCCTGCCGAGTCAACGCTGACTCAGCAGTCCGATCATCTCCTTCCAGCGGTCGACCTCGCAGGGACTGCTCCCGTTGACCATGGCCCACAGCTCATGGTCCTCACAACGGAGCAAGTCGTCGAGGTCCGCCAACTGACCATCCGTAAGACGGTCGAAGTCCCTTTCCAGAAAGCGTGCGAAGACGAGGTCGAGCTCCAGGAGAGCCCTACGACATTGCCAGCGCACGCGTCCCCGGTTGATGCTCATACTGCCCGGCTGACCATCATGTCCTTGATCTTGCCGATAGCGCGCGTCGGATTCAGACTCTTCGGACACACGTCGACGCAGTTCATGATGCTGTGGCAGCGGAACAGGCGGTACGGATCCTCGAGGTTATCGAGGCGCTCGGACGTCGCCTCGTCGCGCGTGTCGGCGAGGAACCGGTACGCTGCGAGCAGGCCCGCCGGCCCGACGAATTTGTCCGGGTTCCACCAGAAGGACGGGCAGGACGTCGAGCAGCAGGCACACAGGATGCACTCGTACAGACCGTTGAGTTCCTCGCGGTCTTCCGGCGATTGCAGGCGCTCGCGCTCGGGTGCCGGCGTGTCATTGATCAGGTACGGCTTGATCGAGTGGTACTGCTTGAAGAACTGCGTCATGTCGACGATCAGGTCGCGGATCACGGGCAGCCCCGGCAGCGGACGCAGCACGATCGGCTGCGGCAGGCCCTCGATATCGGTAAGGCACGCAAGCCGGTTCTTGCCGTTGACGTTCATTGCGTCCGAACCGCAAACGCCTTCGCGGCAAGAGCGGCGGAACGACAGCGAATCGTCCTGCGACTTCAGTCGAACCAGCACGTCGAGCAGCTTCTTGTCCGACGGTTCCAGTTCAAGGGTGTAGTCCTGCATGTACGGCTTGTCGTCCTTGTCCGGATCGTAGCGGTACATCTTCAATTGAATGGTGCGCTTGCTCATTTCAGTAGTTCTCCCGCGCTCAGTAGGTGCGCTTCGCGAGCGCGATCGGCTCGACATCGTGTGACAACGGCTTCATCGTCACCGGCTTGTATTCGAGCCGGTTCGCTTCGCTGTACCACAGCGAGTGCTTGAGCCATTCATTGTCGTTACGGCCATTCGGGAATTCCGGCGTATCGGGTGCGTCATCGCGCACGTGCGCGCCGCGGGATTCCTTCCGGGCTTCGGCCGAAACCATCGTCGCCTTCGCGACCTCGATCAGGTTGTCGAGCTCGAGGGCTTCGGTGCGTGCCGTATTCCAGACCTTCGACTTGTCCTTGATCCCGGTGCGTTTGGCCCGTTCGGCCACCGCCAGGATCTGCGTGACGCCTTCCTTCAGCAGGTTGTCGAAACGGAACACGCCCGCGTGCTTTTGCATCGTGCGGCGCATCTCGAGGCCGACGTCGAACACGCTCTCGCCGTTCGTCTGACCTTCGAGGCGCGCGAGACGCGCGAGGGATATGTCTGCGGCATCGTCCGGCAGCGGTTTGAGGCTGAGGTTCCCGCTGCTCAAATCCTCCACGACCGACTCACCGGCCGACTTGCCGAACACCAGCAGATCGAGCAGCGAGTTCGTGCCGAGGCGGTTTGCGCCGTGCACTGATGCGCAGGCACATTCGCCCGCCGCATAGAAACCGGTGATCGGCGCGTTCGGATTGCCGCCCTTCGGCGCCACGACCTGGCCCTTGTAGTTCGTCGGAATACCGCCCATCTGGTAATGCGCAGTCGGGACAACCGGAATGGGGGCCTTGATGGGGTCGACGCCGGCAAACTGGATCGAGATCTCGCGGATGCCCGGCAGCCGCTTCATGATCGTTTCCGGGGACAAGTGCGTGATGTCCAGCAGCACGTGATCCTTGTCGGGACCGCAGCCGCGACCTTCATTGATCTCGGTGACCATCGAACGCGAAACGACGTCGCGCGATGCGAGATCCTTGAGGTTCGGCGCATAACGCTCCATGAAGCGCTCGCCGGACGCATTGCGCAGGATGCCGCCTTCGCCGCGCACGCCCTCGGTGATCAGCACCCCGGCACCGAACACGCCCGTCGGGTGGAACTGCCAGAACTCCATGTCTTCGAGCGGAACGCCGGCGCGCGCCGCCATCCCGAGGCCGTCACCGGTGTTGATGAACGCATTCGTCGAGCTGTGGAAGATGCGGCCGGCGCCGCCAGTCGCGAAGATCGTCGCCTTGGCGTGGAAAATCGAGACTTCGCCCGTTTCCATTTCCAGCGCGGTCACGCCGAGGACATCGCCGTCCGCGTCGCGGATGAGATCGAGCGCCATCCACTCGACGAAGAACTGCGTGTTGGCGCGCACATTGCGCTGGTACAGCGCGTGCAGCATCGCATGGCCGGTACGGTCCGCCGCAGCACAGGAGCGCGAAACGGGCGACTGACCATAGTTCTGCGAGTGGCCGCCGAACGGGCGCTGGTAGATCTTGCCGTTATCGGTGCGATCGAAAGGCATGCCGTAGTGTTCGAGTTCGACGACCACTTCGTTGGCCTTGCGGCACATGAATTCGATTGCATCCTGGTCGCCGAGCCAGTCCGACCCCTTGACGGTGTCGTACATATGCCAGTGCCAGTTGTCTTCCGTCGAGTTGCCGAGCGAAGCGGCAACGCCACCCTGCGCTGCGACGGTATGCGAACGGGTCGGGAAGACCTTGGTCAGCACGGCGGTCTTCAGACCGGCCTCGGAAAGTTGCAGGGCCGCACGCAGTCCGGCACCGCCGGCGCCAACGATAACTGCGTCAAAAGTACGCTTAGCGACAGTCACGCTCACAGCCTCCAAAGAATCTGCGCAGCCCAGCCGGCGTAGCCGACGAGCAGGAAAATCGTTACGAGATGCAGGGCCAGACGCACGCCGACCGGCTTGATGTAATCCATCCAGATGTCACGCACACCGATCCAGGCGTGATAGAAGAGCGCCAGGAAGAACAGGAATGCGAAGAACCGCACGATGCCATTGCGGAACAGGCCGGACCAGGTCTGATAGGTCATCTCGGGAAGACCGAGTGCAGCCGCAGCGAAAAGAATGGTGAAGACCACCATGAACAGTGCGGTTGCTCGCTGCGCGATCCAGTCGCGCAGGCCGTAGTGAGCGCCGACGACGATACGATTTACCATAGCTTCACCCCGATGATCACGGTCAGCGCGATGCTGACGACCAGCACGATGCGCGAGCTGTTACGAGCCGACTGAAGGTCGATGCCCTTGTGAAGGTCGAGCAGCAGGAAGCGGATGCCCGCGCAGAAGTGATGCAGGTAGGCCCAGAGCAGCCCCAGCAGGAGAAGCTTCACGAGCGGGTTGCCGACTACGCTCTTGTATGCCGCAAACGACTCGGGCGAAGCGAGGCTGCGATCGAACAGGTACAAGAGGAACGGCATCATCAGGAACAGCCCCGCCCCGCTGACCCGGTGAAGAATGGAAACGATACCCGGCAACGGGAGCCGGATTTCGTGCAGGGCCAGGAATTTGGGCCGCTGCTTTCGCACTATGGCTTCTGACATATTGTTTTACCCCTAGTTTAGCGACGGTTGCCCGACGCGGTTCTCCCAACTTGCAAAGCGCGGGAATTATATACGCGGAAGCTATTCATTCCGCCGCCCCACGCGCTCAATTCAGTTCATTCAGATAAAAATGCTCGGCCGTGGAATAGAGGCCGCGCCGCCATTCGACCGGTTTATCGCCATAAGTGTATGTGACGCGCTCGACCGACAAGAGCGGCGTGCCTTCCGGTACACGCAGCGTCTCGCTGGTCGACCGGTCGGCCGCCACGGCACGGATCCGCTCCTGTGCGCGAATCATGCGCAGTCCGAAGCGCGTTTCGAACAGGCTGTAGAGCGAGCCGTTCCAGCTCTGCAGCACCTCAAGGGTCAAGCCCTGAAAAATCTCGCCGGGGAGATAAATTTCGTCGATGACCACCGGCTTTTGCGCGAATTTGAGCAGGCGTCGCACGATGATGATGGGCTCGCCCTGCTCGATGCCGAGCATGCGCGAAGCCTCCTGGCCCGCCTTGGCGCGCCAGCAGTCCATCGGCACGCTCTGCGGATGAGCGAGATCGCCATCCATCGGGACGAGGCGCAGGAAACGGAAAAGGGCTCGCGGATCGTTGTGGGATGCAACGAAGGTGCCTTTACCCTGCTTGCGCACGAGAAGATTCTCGGCGGCCATCTCGTCGATCGCCTTGCGGACCGTCCCCTGAGAAACGCTGAATCGCGAGGCGAGCTCCTGCTCGCTCGGAATCACCTGCCCGGGACGCCATTCGCCCGACTCAAGTGCCTGAAGAATCAAGCTCTTGATCTGCCGGTAAAGCGGACTGAAGGTTGGGGATTCCTGTGCCATGGACGCATTTCATCACAAATTTTTTCCAGCGTCCATTATCAGTCTAATGTCTTATATAAGACAAGTGACATTAATTGACACGCACCGGACTTGCTTCTACCATCCTCCCGCCCCGGAAACCGCTTTCCCGCTTTCCATAGTCGAACGCCGAGCTGCAATCGCGGGCGCAAGATCTACAATCAAAACCGTCGTCTCTTCAATTCGCTTTAGAGGGAGTACTCAGATGAGCAATGCCCCCGTCCGTGTCGCCGTCACCGGCGCTGCCGGCCAGATCGGATACAGCCTGCTGTTCCGTATCGCCAGCGGCGAAATGCTGGGCAAAGATCAGCCCGTGATCCTGCAACTGCTCGATCTGCCGCAAGCCCAGAAGGCGGTCAAGGGCGTCATGATGGAGCTCGAGGACTGCGCGTTCCCACTGCTGGCCGGCATGGTCGCAACGGACGACCCGAATGTCGCGTTCAAGGACGCGGACTACTGCTTGCTCGTCGGTGCCCGCCCGCGCGGCCCCGGCATGGAACGCGCTGACCTCCTAACCGCGAACGGCGCGATCTTCACCGTTCAGGGCAAGGCGATTGCCGAGAACGCCAAGGAGACGGTCAAGGTCCTCGTCGTCGGCAACCCCTGCAACACCAATGCATACATTGCTGGCGCAGCAGCCAAGAAGGTCGGCCGCACCAACCCGAATAATTATCATGGCATGCTGCGCCTGGATCACAATCGCGCCCTGTCACAGCTTGCTGCCAAGACCGGCCGCCCGGTTTCGAGCCTGAAGAAGATGGTCGTGTGGGGCAACCACTCGCCATCGATGTACGCCGATTACCGTTTCTGCACCTCGAACGGCGATGCGGTGAAGGCGCTGGTCAATGACCACGCCTGGAACAACGACGTCTTCCTGCCGACCGTCGGCAAGCGCGGCGCGGCGATCATCGACGCACGCGGCCTGTCGTCGGCCGCCTCGGCTGCGAACGCCGCTATCGACCACATGCGCGACTGGGCCCTCGGCTCCGACGACTGGGTCACCATGGGTGTTCCGTCCGATGGCTCCTACGGCATCCCGGCCGGCGTCGTGTTCGGCTTCCCTTGTGAGTGCAAGAACGGCGAATTCAAGATCATCCAGGGGCTTGAGATCGACGAGTACTCGCGCGAGAAGATCAACAAGACGCTCGCCGAGCTCGAAGACGAGCGCGCGGCCGTTGCCGACATGCTGAAGTAATCCGCAGGCGCAACGCTTGCAAGAAAAGCCGCGGCTGAGCGCCGCGGCTTTTTTTTGTCGAGCAGTTTCCGCAGAATCGGACCCTCGACACGTTTATGGACAAAACCATGCAACATCCTGCCGACGTTCTTTTCGCCGGAGAGAAACCCTTCCCGGCGCTACCCGCCGTCGACCACTACGCGGGCTCGGAGAAGCTCATGCGAAAGGCCCTGCAACTGCAGCAGGAGCTCGGACCGATCTTCGACGTGACGTGCGACTGCGAGGACGGCGCGCATGCCGGCGCCGAGGCCGAACATGCAACGATGGCGGCCGAACTGATTCTGTCAAAGGACAATCGTTTTGGTCGGGTCGGCGCACGCATCCATGACATCACCCACGAGCACTGGCAGCAGGATCTCGAAATTCTTGTGAGGCTGGCGGGGCGCTCTCTGGCCTTCGTCACACTTCCCAAAGTCCGCTCCGCGAGCGACGCAGCGGAGCAGATACGCGCGTTGCGCGCGATCGAGGCGTCGCACGGAATAGACAAGGCGATTCCGGTGCACGTGCTGATCGAGACGCATGGGGCGCTGCGCGAAGCATGGGAAATAGCCGCCCTGGACAGTGTCGAGTCACTCGACTTCGGGCTCATGGATTTCGTGTCCGGACATCATGGAGCGATCCCGGGAAGCGCGATGACCAGCCCGGGGCAATTTACGCACCCCTTGGTGGTCCGCGCCAAAGTCGAGATTGCCGCCGCGGCGCTCGGCAATGGCGTCGTCCCGTCCCACAACGTCACCACGGAGCTGAAGGATCTCGATTACATACGCGGGGATGCCGAGCGTGCACGCCGCGAGTTCGGCTATCTGCGCATGTGGAGCATCCATCCGAACCAGATTCGGCCCATCGTCGAGGCGATGCGCCCGGACTTCTCGGAGGTCGAAGCCGCAGTCGAAATTCTCGCCAATGCCCAGGCCGTTGGCTGGGGGCCGACCCAGCACAAGGGCAAGCTCCACGATCGGGCCTCGTACCGGTATTTTTGGGAGTTGCTGTCGCGCGCCAAAGCGACCGGGATGGCGGTCGGAGAACAAGCCGAGCGACGCTTCTTCGGCTAGAGATTTGCGCCGCAAAATTCGGACGTTCTTGTCTGAGAATCAAGCCGCCGCCGCCGTAGTGGATGGGCCGCGGGCCTGTCACACGGGGCAGAGCGATCTTTCGGAATATTTGGCGACGCGTCGCATTTCGAGGTGTGCAAGTGCGCCTACCTGCCCACCTGAGGCAACGGAGCGCTCAGCGGCCGCGGTACTGACGCGGAGGCGGAGGGGGTGCGTCGCTTCGCTCTTCCTTGTGGCGGAAGCTGATGCGCGCTTTCGTCAGGTCGTAGGGTGACAGCTCGACACTCACCCGGTCGCCGGCAAGAATGCGGATGCGGTGCTTGCGCATCTTGCCCGAAGCGTAAGCCTGGACTTCCACGCCGTTCTCAAGCGTCACGCGAAAGCGCGTATCGGGAAGCACTTCATTTACAACGCCCTCCATTTCCAGCAGTTCTTCCTTCGCCATTTCAACTCCTCGAAAACAGGCAATGCCCGGCCGCGCGACGGTCAAAGCCGAAACTCCCGGCACCATCCCGTACCACCATCGTCCGTCGCACGGCGTTCTGCCCCGATCGCGTACAGTGCGCGGCACAGGAACGATCCGGACAATCGGAAATATGCAGAATCCGAAGACGATGACGCTTTCGCTGCGACGCCGGGAATGACCGTGACAACCAGCAGAGAATGAGCCAGAACGGGATTCCGACCCGGAACTTGAATAATCAAATTATAGCGGATTGCATCAACCGCTCCCAAATCTGCCAGATTCCGGGCTCGATTGTGCGTCGCGCAAGCCTGCCTTTCTTTATAATGAAATAATGACGGTCCCCGAAGCCTTTCCCGAGACCTGCACTATTTTCTTTGCCGACCTGGCCGGCAGCACGCAGCTATACGAGCGAGCGGGCGACGCCGCCGCCTTTCGCGTGGTCGAGCAGTGCCTTCTTGGGATGCGACAGGAAATCCAGGCTTGTGGCGGCCGAGTGATCAAGAACACGGGGGATGGGCTGCTCGCCGTCTTTTCCGACGTAAACGATGCGCCCGAGGCCGCCATACGAATTCACTACGTCGTTCAGGATCTGCCGCGCCTGTCCGGGCAGAAGATGGCGGTTCGTGTCGCGTTCCATACGGGTACTGTGATCGTCAGCGAGGACGATGTCTTCGGGGACACTGTAAACGTGGCGGCACGTCTGCTCGAATTGGCCACCCCTGGGCGTGCGATCGCGTCGGAACAAAGCGTGCATGAGTTGAAGCCTGAATGGCGCAATCTCATGCATCCGCTCCAGAGCAGGAGCCTGCGGGGCGTGTCGCGGCTGACCGCGCCGTTCGAGTTGGTATGTGAATCTGCGGGTGATCTGACCGTAGTTCAAGGCGTACAACTCGATGCCGAAGACGCCGTTGAGTTGCAGCTGAGCATTGCCGACCGCTCGCTGATCCTGAACGCCCAGGCGCCCAGCGCAAGGCTGGGACGTGGAAGCTCGTCGGAAATCCGCGTCACGGACACCCGGGCTTCCCGGGAGCACGCCTACATCGAACTGCGTGGCGACAAGTTCGTACTTGTCGACCGGAGCAGCAACGGCACTTTCGTCGCCATTGACGGAGAACGCGAGTTCGTGCTGTCGCACGAGGAAGTTGTCCTGCGAAAGCGGGGGCGTATCGCCCTTGGCAGGCCGTCTTCGGAAAGCCACGACGTCATCGAATTCGCCTGTCTGTAAGTAGCACGGCAGGCGCCCTCCTCCGTGACGCTTCAGTGCTTGCTGCAACCAGCACCGCACGCCGCGCAATTGCTCTTGTCCACCCGTTTTCCGAGGGCCTGCTGAAGAGCACACACGGATCGTCGGCAGCATACGACCGCGGCGCCTTCCTTGCTGGCGGCTTCACGGAAGCGCTGCATCACGTTGTGGCCGAGGAAGTCGGTAAAGAGGATCACCATTTCTATGCCCGCGGGTAGCGTGGCGGTGCGGCGCTGATGGGCTGTTTCCCGGCCGCTTACGTGCCCGGCGATACGGATCCCGAATTCCGACAAGACATTCGGGATGTTGCCGAGGCGATCGGCTCCCACGATCAGTGCGTCCATCTCTTTCTCCGTCAGTATTGCGAATCATTCGCAACAATACTGCCTGCAATGGGAAGCATTTGCAACTGCGAATTATTCTCGATAGTATTGCGCCATCACCTCATGACGAACCAAGGAACCTCCCGATGAAAAAGACGCTTATCGCCTCCATCCTCACCGGCATCGGCGCCCTGTCCGGCCAGGCCATCGCTGCGGACACGGAGCTGAATCTGTACTCCGCGCGCCACTACCAGACCGACGAGGCCTTGTATTCGAACTTCACGAAGCAGACCGGGATCAAGATCAACCGGATAGAGGCCAAGGAAGACGAGCTGCTCGAGCGTATCCGGAATGAGGGTGCGAACAGCCCGGCTGACGTCTTCATCACCGTCGATGCGTCGCGCCTGGCCAAGGCTGACGAGTTGGGCATCTTTGCTCCGGTGAAATCCAAGGTGCTGGAAGAACGCATTCCCGCGCATCTGCGTGCGGCAAATTGGTACGCCTATTCGACGCGCGCCCGCGTGATCGTGTACAACAAGGATTCCGTGAAGGCGGACGATGTGCAGACTTATGAAAG